>JABFXP010000977.1 GCA_013361685.1 Catenulispora sp. | reverse complement strand
GCGAGTCGATGATCAAAGGGGCCGGATTCGGGCAGCGGTGCAGCCCGACGCGGAGCCTTGGCCGCAGGGCGTCACGGATCGCGAAAGAGCTCCGTTTCGAGCCCTCGGGAAAGCCGTGTCGACAGGAGCTGAACGCTCGTTTAGTATTCTGTACGTGCGTTCAGTAAGAGATGACCGGACCGCGCGCGCGGTGATCCGGGACGAGGCCCTGCGGTTGTTCGCCGAGCACGGCCCGGATGCGGTGTCGGTGCGGCAGATCGCCGCCGCGGCGGGGGTGTCGGCGGCGCTGGTCGTCCATCACTTCGGTTCGAAGGAGGCGCTGCGCGAAGTGGTCGATCACCATGTGCTGGAGACGTTCGACGCGATGTTGACCGAGATGACCGGTGAACAGGCGCCCGATCTGTACGATCCGGCGGCGACCGGGTCGTTGGTGGAGGCCGTGCTGCGGCACCTGCCGCCGGACTCGCCGATGCCGGCCTATCTGCGTCGGATGCTGCTGACGGACTCGGAGGCCGGGAAGGAACTGTTCGCCAAGATCTTCGCGGTCAGCGAGGGGATGCTGGCCGCGTTGTCCGAAGCGGGGATGGCTGCGCCCGGGGCGGATCCGGCGGTGCGCGCGGCGTTCCTGATGGCTAACGATTTGGCGGTGCTGCTGTTGCGGGACCGCCTGACCGAGGTGCTCGGCGTGGACCCGTTGTCGCAGGAGGGGATGGCGCGCTGGGCCGCGGAGGTGCTCGCCGTCTATGCCAGAGGGCTGTCGCCGTCTCTGGAAGTCGGTGACGCATCATGACGGCGGTGCTGGTAGCCGAGGGTATCCGCAAATCTTACGGACACCACCAGGTACTCGCGGGCGCTGATCTGCAAGTGGAGCCGGGGCAGCTGGTCGCGGTGGTGGGGGAGAACGGCGCGGGCAAGTCCACCCTTCTCAAGGCCCTGGCCGGCACGTTGAAGACCGACGGCGGCACTGTGGAGCTGACCGGAACGCTCGGATACTGTCCGCAGCAGGCGGTGCTGTCAGACAACCTCACCGTCGGCCAACACCTGCGTTACTTCGCGGCCGCGTACCAGCTGGCCGATCTGGCGCGCGGCGAAAGCCTGCTGGATCAGCTCGGATATGCCAAGTATCGGAACACCTCGGCAGGGGCCTTGTCCGGCGGCACTCGGCAGAAGCTGAACTTGACCCTTGCCCTGCTGCACGACCCGGACGTGCTTCTGCTGGACGAGCCCTATCAGGGTTTCGACTGGGAGACGTACCTGCGCTTCTGGGATCTGGTGGGCGACCTGCGCGAGCGGGGCACGGCGATCGTGCTGATCACCCACCTGGTGTTCGAGCAGGACCGGTTCGACGTCCTGGCCGACCTCGTCCATGGCCGGCTTCAGCTGCGCAGCCCGCACGAGAGCCCTTCAGGAGGCGACGATGACCGGCCCTGAGCAGACCGCCCGCCCTGCCGCGGATGCCGACGGCCCGGCCGGGTTCGCCCAGTTTCCCACCGCGCTGCGGTTCGCACTGCGCAACCAGACCCGCAACCGGCTGGCCGCGGTGTTGCTCGTGGTGTTCGTGCCGGTCTGGTACGCGCTGATGATGGCGATGGTCGGGCACCAGAGCCTGAGCTTCAAGCTGTTCTCCACCGGGCAGGTGCTCGTAGTCGATGGTGGGCAGCTCACGCTGATCAGCGCCGGTCTCAATGCCCTGTCGCTGATCGTCGGCTTCGCCGTCTTCGACGCGATCCGCAAGGCTCTGAACTTCGACCGGCGCCTGGTGTTCGCCGGCTATCGGCAAGCCGGGCTCATCGGCGCCAAGACGCTGTCGATCGGGATCATCGCCTCGTGCGTCGCGCTCTACGCCGCAGTGGTCCTGCTGGTCTTTTGGCGGCCGTCGATCGCCGGGTGGCTCGCGATCGTGGCCGGCTATGCAGTGATCGCCCTGACCTACGGTGCGTTCGGGCTACTGCTGGGCGTGCTCGTCAAGGGTGATCTGGAAGGCTTCTTCCTGATCATCATGGGCGGCTTGATGGACACCTTCCTGCAGAACCCGTTGGGCAACCCGCTGGCGAACAAGCCGGTACTGGAATGGTTCCCCTCGTTCGGGCCGATGCAGTTCGCCGTCGGCGGCGCGTTCGGGAACACCGCGCTATGGGGGCGTCTGCTGATCGGGCTGGCCTGGTCGGCGGGATTCGCGTTGTGCGGCTTGGTGGTCTTCCGCGTCAAGACCCGTACACGCCGGCACCAGGCGCAGCCGGTGGCGGGACGCGATCGCCGGGTCGTGACCGCGCACTGATCGCTATGCACCAGCCGTCGACGTCGCGGTGCAGCCTGGCGGCGGGCTTCGGAGTGAACCGCGTGGCCGCCTTGGAATGGTTGCACCGTGCTCTTGCCGGATCGTTCGCCGAAGCGGCGCGGTTTGCGACAGTGGGGCTCGTGCGTACGGTGTACGTTGCTGTAGCCGATCACCGGCGGCGAGACGGCAAGCCGTCGTGTTCGTCGTGGTCGATGGACACCACAGCCATGACGGCGACTGCCGCCACCGCGACGATGGATCCGATCAGCAACAGGTGCTGCCCGGTGCCGAAGATGCCATCCGGCACGCCGCACAGCACAGACAAGGCGACGGCCCACAGCCCCGCGGCCGAAGTCGGCCGCAGCCGCCCGGTCAGCACCGTGGCGCAAGGGCCCGCCCCCAGCAGAACCATCAGTATCGCGTGGCGGCCTGTGGCCACATCGGTCAGAGAGACAGCGACAGGCCAGACAGCTCCGATGGTGATCAGAGCACGATCACGCCGAATGGCCGGACGCCGGTCGGGCGCCGAGCAACGGCGCCGGACCGGCGCGGACCTGCCGTGGCCGGTCTGACCGTAGACACGACGATCGCCTGCACGACCGGCGCCGTCGGCCCCGGCGCGCCTCTGCTTCGGCGGATCCCACGGTGCGGCCGCCGGTCCTCTCCTGCTCACGGCAGTCGAGGGCGACGACGACCGGGACATCGCAGCGCTACCCGATGAGCCCTGCCGCCTCGAGCAGATGCGGCGTGTGTCTTCAGTCCGGCAACCTGGATCGCTATGGTTTGCACCATGCAAATGTATCGGGAACAGGGTGCTGACATCTGGATTTCGCCTACGGCGCAGCTCTGCGTGGCGTGGAGTCCTATCGGGGGAGCATGAGATGGATGCCGGAGATCTCCACGATCCGGGACGCCTGCCTGGCGAGGAAGACCAGGACAACGACCTGGAACTGGCCCCGCAGCAGGCGCTGGCCGAGATGCGCACAGCTGTCGCGCGACTGCGCAGCCGGTTGCGCGCCGCACCTCCCGCTGATGCGTCGGCTTTGCCGCAGGAACACGAAGATGATGAAGCGGACGATACCGGCGATGGCGGCTGACAGGGGGCCGACCGCCGCTTGAGGCTTCCCCGGGCGATCGACCCCCTGCCGGCCGCCATGGCGCCGACACCGCTTTGATGGATCAGTGGGCTGGTTAGGGGCGTTGGTGAACTGCGGCCAGGACCGCCTGATGGGTGATCCATCCCGACAATCCGGCTCCGGTAGCGTCGAGTACCGGCAGGCCCGAGGGCTCCGCCGCCATCAGTGCCTCCAGCGCCGCAGCCAGTTCGCTGTCGGCGTGAACGGGCCTGGGCACCGAGACGATCTCGCGTATCGGTTCGCTGTCGCGTCCGCCTTCCGCCAGGACCTCGGCGACCGTGCGGGCGCTGGCCACGCCGAGGAATGTCCCGTCGGTGGCGGTCACCGGCAGTGCGCCGTGCCTCGATGTCACCAGGAAGTCTGCGGCCTGCGACAGCGGGAGGCCGGCCGACAACGGGAGCGGCACCGGCTCCATGACCTCCTCGACGGTGATCCCGGCGAACGGCGAGGCCGGGGCGGGAGCGGACAGGTCGATGCCGCGGCGGCGCAGCTTCAGAGTGTAGATGGTGTCGCCGGTGAGGGCCTTGCTGGTGAGGGTGGCCAGGACGATGGCGGCCATCAACGGCAGGATGATCGAGTATTCGCCGGTGAGCTCGAACAGGATCACCACGGCGGTGATGGGGGCGCGGGCGGCTCCGGCGAACACCGCGCCCATTCCGACCAGCGCGTAGGAGCCGATCGGGCCGGCGCTCGTGCCGAAGACGTCGTGGGCGGCCAGCCCGAACGCCGAGCCGGCCATCGCCCCCATGAACAGGCTGGGGGCGAACACCCCGCCGGAGCCACCGATCCCGATCGTCAGGCTGGTGGCGACGATCTTCCCGATCAGCAGGACCAGCAGGAACCCGATCGCGTATTTGCCGGCCACCGCGTTCTCCAGCACCGGATATCCGACGCCGTACATTTGCGGAAGCACCAGCAGCACGGCGCCCAGCAGCAGCCCGCCGACCGCCGGGCGGGCCCATTCGGGCCAGCGCCAGGCCCAGTCGCAGGCGTCTTCGACGGCGTAGAGGACCTTGGAGAAGCCGACGCCGATCACTCCGGCGCCCACGCCCAAGGCTGCGAACAGCGCCAGTTGGGAGACGTGCGCGGCGTGGAACGGCGGCAAGGTGAGGAACGGCACGTTCCCGAACGCCGCCCGGCCGATCACGCTCGCTGTCACCGAGGACAGCACGATCATGCCGAAGCCTTCGGCGGCGAAAGAGGTGAGGATCAGTTCCATCGCGAAGAACACCCCGGCCAGCGGGGCGTTGAACGTCGCGGCGATACCGCCGGCCGCACCACAGGCCACCAGCAGCCGCATCCGGTCCTCGCCGGCTCCGACCACCCGCCCGAACGTCGAACCGAGTGCCGAGCCGATCTGCACGATCGGGCCCTCCCGGCCCACCGACCCGCCCGAGCCGATGCACAGCGCCGAGGCTAAGGACTTCACCACGGCGACCTGCGGGGCGATCCGCCCTCCCTTGCGCGCCACCGCGTACATCACTTCTGGTACCCCGTGTCCGCGTGCCTCCGGCGCGAACTTGTTCACCAGCGGGCCGTAGATCAGCCCGGCGGCGACCGGGGTGAAGACCACGAACCAGATTCCCAGGGCCGGGAGGTGCGGGTTGGCGGTGTGGCCGGCGGCGGAGTAGTCGGCATGCCCGGAGAACAAGTGTGTGAACGTGGTGATCAGCCAGCGGAACACGATCGCCCCGCCTCCGGCGCCGGCTCCGATCGCCAGGGCCAGGACGATCAGGCCGCCCGGGCCGGAAGCCAAGGCGTCTGCGAGGCGGTTCATCCCTCGGCGGGTCGGGATCGGGAGCAGGGGGGACGGCGGGATCCGGCGGACGGAGCCGTTGAGGGAGGGCATGATTTGCATTATGCAAACAAAGTGGCCGGTGGAGTCAAGCCGGTCTCACGTCCGACATGGTGTGCGCGGGCGCGGTAGAACTGAGGCCATGAGTCCGCGAACCGCCGACGACAAGATGAGCGGCGAATCCTCGACTACGGCCGATCGGGCCCGTGCCGCCGCCGGCGATCGGGTCATCGATGCGGTGCTGACCGCATCCCGGCTGCTTGTCGCGGTTTCGGCGCGCTCACTGAACGAGGTCGAGGACAGCCTGACGCTGCCGCAGTTCCGCGCACTGGTCGTACTGGCCTCTCGCGGGCCTCTGCGGCTGACGCACCTGGCTGAGCATTTGGCGGTGAATCCGTCGACGGCGATGCGGATGGCCGAGCGCCTGGCCTCTGCCGGGATGATCGACCGTTCGCCGAATCCGGAGAACCGGCGCGAATCCATCGCGACCCTGACCGAAGCCGGCCGCGAGGTGGTCGAACAGGTGACCACTCGACGACGTGATGAGATCACCGCCATCGTCGAGCGGATGCCCGCCGACCATCTCGACCGGCTCGTCGAGGCATTGGAATCGTTCAGCGCCGCCGGCGGCGAGCCGTCGGCGGGATACGACCCGATCCCGCTCGGCTGGCAATAGCGCGGCTCGCCGTCGCGATCTCAGACGTTACGGCTGGTGACCGGCGCCGGGTTCAGACTCCGATGAGGTCGTCGGATGTCGGGCGGACGTACACCGCCCAGGTCAGGGCGGCGCACAGGGCGTAGAAGGCGATGAACGCGATGTAGGCGGCGTCGCCGGTGCCGGTCGACAGGAACGACTGGCGGAAGGCGATCTGCACCAGGACGCCGCCGAAGGCGCCGATCGCTCCGGCGACGCCGACCAGGGCGCTGGCCAGTCGCCGGGCTTGGAAGCTCTCCTGCTCGGGCTCGGCGCCGTCGGCGAGGTTGGTGACCGCGCGGGCGTGGAAGAGCGCCGGGATCATCTTGTACACCGATCCGTTCCCGACTCCGGTCAGGGCGAACAGCACGGTGAACGCGGTCACGAACAGCGGTACCGACTTGGCGTGGGACGTGGCCAGCACGGCGGCGGACACCACTGTCATCGCGACGAAGTTCCACAGTGTCACCTTCGAGCCGCCCATGCGGTCGGCCAGCATGCCGCCGACCGGGCGGATCAGCGACCCGACGAACGCTCCCAGCCAGACCACGTAGATCGGGTGTGCGACGCCGGAGGCGGACAGGACCTGGCCGAAGGCGAAGCCGAAGCCGATGAAGGAGCCGAAGGTGCCGATGTAGAGGAAGGAGATGATCCAGGTGTGCCGGTGGCGGGCGACTTCGCGCAGCGCACCGGAGTCGTTGGTCGCCTCGGTGAGGTTGTCCATCCGCGCCCAGGCCGCCGCGGCGACCACGACGACCAGCGGGATGTAGATGTACAGCAGGACGCGGGGGTCGGTGGCAGCGCCGAGGGTCGCGATGATCAGCGCGCCGACGATCTGCACGGCCGCGACGCCGATGTTCCCGCCGCCGGCGTTGAGGCCGAGCGCACGGCCTTTCAGCCGCTGCGGGTAGAAGTTGTTGATGTTGGCCATGGACGAGGCGAAGTTGCCGCCCCCGACTCCGGCCAGTGCGGTGACGATCAGCAGGGTGCTCAACGACACTCCCGGCTTGAGCACGATGAGCGCGAGCACGGACGGGATGAGGAGCAGTCCGGCGGAGACGACGGTCCAGTTCCGCCCGCCGAACTTGGCGATCGCGAATGTGTAGGGAAGTCGCACGAATGAGCCCAGTGCGGCCGGCGTTGTCGTCAGGAGGAACTTGTCGCTCACGCTGAAGCCGTAGGTCTTGGCCGGCATGAACAGTACGAGAACCGACCAGATGGTCCACACCGAGAACCCGATGTGTTCGGACAGAATCGAGAAGACCAAGTTGCGGCGCGCCGTTTTGGCACCGACCTGGTCCCAGAACTGCTGGTCCTCCGGCAGCCATCGGTCGATCCACCGATGCGGTCGGCGTCGCAAGAGTTCGTCGTCGGATGCACGCGTGGTGGGCTGGGCAACAGCGGTCGTGTTCGCGTCGGTCGTCACGGGGGTGTCCTTTCACCCGGCGGTCGAACGCCGTCCGGTGCCAGGACGGTAGGTCTGGGGTGTTAACCGTCCGGCAACGTCCCATGCCCTATCGGTAACGAGGCCCGACCATGGCGGATCGGACGATGTGACATAGCCGTGGTCAGGACGCCTGGCGATCACGGTGGGGCGTCGTGCACGGTCAGCAAGGCGCCGGCCGGGCCTGCGGCCAGCAGCAAGCGTGGCGATCGGACCGCTTCGTAGGACGCTGGACCCTGAAACGTTGCATCATTGCGTATATGGGCAGTTTTCGTGGGATGGGGGCCAAGGTCGGCGCGAGAGTCTTGAAGACACGGTGGATGGTGCGTGCACCGATCTCGCTATATCGAGCGGGACTCGGGTTCTTACTGGGGTCACGCCTGTTGATGCTCCAGCATCGCGGGCGCAAGACCGGGCAAGCGCGGTACGTGGTGCTGGAGGTCGTAGAACATTCGAAGCGGGACGAGTACGTGGTCGTGTCCGGCTTTGGTGAGAAGTCCCAGTGGTACCGCAACGTCGAGACCGATCCTCGGGTCCGGGTCTCCTCCGGCTTCCGGCGCAGTGTCCCCGCTGAAGCCACGCTGCTGGACCCGGCGGAATCTGCTGAAGTCCTGCACCGCTACGAGCAGGAACATCCCAGGGCATGGGCCCGGTTGCGACCGACGATCGAGGAAGCTGCCGGGCATCCGGTCGACACACTGCCGATGGTGCGGTTGCACCTGAAAGGCTGATGCGAGGATCTCACCGTCCGGATCGGAAGGCTCGGATCCGAGGCAGCGGTCACTGGCCTGTGCTGGTCCGAAATGCGGTTCTGGCAAGATTTTCGGATGCTGTTGGTGATCTCGGGGTTTGGTGAATGGTGGCGCGGTGAGGACGTGGCTGCCGGTTTGGTGCGTCGCTGCTGGTAGGGCGAGGTGGAAGGGGGTCTGCGATGTCGGCAGGTCGTGTTTCTGGGGCGCGGATTCCGGCTGCGACTGCGCAGGCGGCGTGGGCGGCGAATCCGGAGGGCACCCCGGCGATGTGGGTGCGGGACCGGCTGAACGGGTTGTTCGTCGATGCGGAATTCCAGGATTGGTTCCCGGCCGATGGACGCCCCGCGTGCATCCGCTGCGCGGCTGGCGCTGGTGTCGGTGTTGCAGTTCGCTGAGGATCTCTCGGATCGGCAGGCTGCTTTGGCGGTACGGTGCCGGATCGACTGGAAGTACTGCTTGGGCCTGGAGCTGGTCAATTCGGGGTTTGACTACTCGGTGCTGTCGGAGTTCCGAGACCGGGTGGCGGAAGGCGACCGGGCTGATCAGTTGTTGGGGGTGATGGTCGACAGGCTCGTGGACGCCGGCCTGATCAAGACGCGGGGACGGGTCCGCATCGGATCCGCTGATCTCGATGAACCATCGGGCGCTGGCCAGCGGACGAGCCGGGCCCCGGCTCGTCGGCCCGGGGCCCTGCTGTGACGGTGCCGGGTGCCGGTCATT
>JABFXP010000119.1 GCA_013361685.1 Catenulispora sp. | reverse complement strand
GTTGCCAGTCGGCCCGCGGCAAAGACATGGACGCAAGCCGGGAAGACCACTTACAATTCGACCATGGAGATCACCCGACACTCTGTCGCCGCAGCCGCGCGAGCTACCAGCTCCCCGGCTGCCGCTGCCTGATCTCTTCCCCCTTTTGCCGTCGGCGGCCGGATGGTCCGCCGGCCGCGTCGCGCGCCGCATTTCCCGCGCGCAGCTCCACCCTCGCAGCATCCTCGGCGTCTCATCCGGTCACCGGTTTCCCACCGCGTCCCGGAAAGGCGTCCTGCCATGAACACCCGCGAGACCATCAACACCTTCATCGACTTCTATCGTGAGCACGGCCATGAGCTCTCGCCGAGCCGGAGCCTGCTGCCGCCCGAGGGCGACGACTCGGTCCTGTTCACCACCTCCGGCATGCACCACCTGACGCCGTACCTGCTCGGCCGCCCGCATCCGCTCGGCAGACGGCTCAGCGGCGTCCAGCGCTGCCTGCGCACGACCGACCTGGAGGAGGTCGGCGACCCCACCCACCTGACAGTGTTCGAAATGCTGGGGTCGTGGTCGCTCGGCGACTACGGCAGCGGACGAAGTCTGCGCTGGGGCCACCGGCTCCTGCTCGACGGCTTCGGCCTGCCGCCGGAGTCGCTGCATGTCACGGTGTTCGGCGGTGACGAACAGACCGGCCCGGACGTCGAGTCCTTGCAGACGTGGCAGGAGCTCGGCGTACCGGTCGAAGTGCTCGGGCCGGACAACTGGTGGTCCAACGGCCCGACCGGTCCGTGCGGTCCGGACAGTGAGATCTTCGTGTGGACGGGGGACGGCGAGCCTGAGGGCACACCGAGCACGGACACCCGCTGGGTCGAGATCTGGAACCACGTGATGATGCGGTATGAGCGCCTCGAGGACGGGAGCCTGGTCCCGCTGCCGCAGCCGTCCATCGACACCGGCATGGGACTCGAGCGGCTGCTCACGGTGTTGCAGCGGAAGGATTCGGTGTATGAGTGCGACGTCTTCGAGCCCTGGCAGCGGACCGTTCCGACGCTGTGGCCGCTGGACACCCGTGATCACCGCGTAGTGGTCGATCACCTGCGTTCGGGCATCGTCGTGATCGGCGACGGTGTCCGGCCGTCGAACACCGGCCGGGGCTATGTCCTGCGCCGTCTGCTCCGCAGAGTCCTGACCCTGCTGTGGAGCCGTGACCTGCCGCTGCTCGAGGAGCTGCCGCTGGATCTGTACGGCCACACCCTCGACCACTTCGGCCAGTCGCCGGTCGTCACCGGCCTGACCCCGGTGGAGATCCAGCGGGTCGTGCTCGAGGAACAGCGACGGTTCCTGCAGATGCTCGACCGGGGCCGCCGGCTCCTGTCCCGCCGTCCCCGGGGCGAGGTCCTGGACGAGGGGACCCTGCGGTTCCTGCACGAGACGCATGGTCTGCCGCGGGAGATCGTGGAGGTGCTCTCCGCGTGACAACCCGCCGGTCACCGGCTCGTCACCTGATCGTCGGGGACCTGCGTTAGGGTCCCCGACCATGGGTATAGCCGACAAGATCTTCGGATCCGCCCGCGACCGCTTCGGCAAGGAGGTCGCCGCGCGTGTGCTGGCCCTGGACGGCGTCGCGCGGACCGCCTATGACGCCGGCAAGTTCCAAGTCCTGGTCTATCGCAGTGCCGAGGACGAGACCCCCGGGATCATCACGCTGAACATGACGTTCCAGGAGACGGCGAAGGCTTCCGCCGCGGACCGCAAAGCCGCCATCGCCCGCCTGGTGGACGCCGCCGCGCTGCCGCCGACGCCGGACAGCTGGGAGCACGCGAGGCCGCTGCTGCGCCCTGTTCTCCGGCCGCCGGTGCACAACCCGAAGATCGGGGTCGTGAGCCGCCCGGCGGTGCGCTATCTGTCCGAGATGCTGGTCGTGGACAGCCCGTCCGCGCTGAAGTACGTCGGCCCCAAAGACCTCGCCACCTGGGGCGTCACCGCTGACGAGGCCTTCGCCGCCGCCCATCGCAACCTGGCGCGCCCGGTCATCGAGACCTTGGATTCGGCCCGTGCCCGCGCCGCGTCCCATCCGGATCTGGCAGGCCGTCCGACGCGGCTGGAGGAGTCCGGCGACCACTACGTGACCTCGCTCCCCCTCGTCGACGGCTGGCTGGCGACCTTGCAGCAGGTGGCCGGCGCGCGCCCCCTGGCGTTCCCCACCAGCAACAGCGTGCTGCTGCTGGCGTATGAGAGCGCCGATCCGGAGGACGTCGCCGCCCGGATCCGGGATGCCGAGCGGGAGTGGACCGAGTCGGCGCGGCCGATCTGCCCGGCGCCGATCACGGTGGACGATCGGGGGGTCGTCGGGCTCTATGAGGTTCCGGCCGATCATCCGGCGCATCCGGCCGTCAAGCATGCCGCGATACTTCTGGCGATGAGCTCCTATGGTCCGCAGACCGAGTACCTGCGTACCGTCGCAGAGTCCGAGTCTGAGTACCCGTTCCCGGCCGCGCTGAAGGGGTTCCGCAGTCCGGTCGGCGAGGAGTTCACCGGGACGACGTGGACTGACGGCATCGAGTCGCTGCTGCCCGAGGCTGATTTCGTCTTCTTCCCGCAGGAGGGCGAGGAGTTGCTCCAGGTCCCCTGGGAGGTCGTCGCCGAGGAGGCCGGTCTGCTGCCCGAGGAGGGCTTCCATCCGCTGCGGTACCGCGTCGGCTCGTGGCCGGCGCCGGAGGCCATGGAGCGGATGAAAGGCCGGGCCACTGTCTTGGCTTAGCGGCCCTGTCTCGAGCGCCGCCTAGTTCAGCTGGTCGCGGCGCCGGGTGAGGTGGGCGATCTCGCCGGGGTTCCCGGCCAGTTCGAGGGCCCGGTCGTAGGCGGCCCGCGCCTCCTCACTGCGGCCCAGGCGGCGCAGCAGGTCGGCGCGGGTGGCGTGGAACAGGTGGTAGCCGGCCAGCTGCTCTGAGAGCCGGTCGACCGCCGCCAGCGCCACGTCCGGTCCGTCCAGTTCGGCGACGGCGATGGCCCGGTTGAGCGCCACGACCGGTGAGGGGTCGACGCGGACGAGCTGGTCGTAGAGGGCGACGACCTGCGACCAGTCGGTGTCGCGGACGTCGCGCGCCGAGGTGTGGACGGCGTTGATCGCCGCGAGGAGCTGGTACCGCCCCGGTGCCGCTCCGGAGTCCAGGCGTTCCCGCACCAGCCGGTGTCCTTCGGCGATCAGGGCCGCGTCCCACGAGCCGCGGTCCTGTTCGCCGAGGGTGACGAGTTCGCCGGTCGCGGACACGCGGGCTTTCTGCCGGGCCTCGGTGAGCAGCATCAGGGCCAGCAGCCCGGTGACTTCGCCGTCGTGCGGCAGCAGGGTGCGGATCAGCCGGGTCAGGCGGATCGCCTCGGCGGTCAGGGCCGGGCGGAGGGGGTCGGTGTCGGGGCCGGTGGCCAGGTAGCCTTCGTTGAAGACGAGGAAGAGGACGGCGAGCACGCCTGAGACGCGGCGCGGCAGGTCTTCGGCGGCCGGCACCCGGTAGGGGATGCGGGCGACCTTGATCTTGCTCTTGGCCCGGGTGATCCGGCGGCCCATGGCGGCTTCCGTGACCAGGAACGCGCGGGCGATCTCGGCGACGGTCAGCCCGCCGAGCATCCGCAGGGTCAGGGCGACGCGCGCGTCCATCGCCAGCGCCGGGTGCGCGCAGGTGAAGATCAGCCGCAGCCGTTCGTCCTCGACGACGCCGACAGGCTCCTGCGGTGCGTCGTTCCACATCTGAGCCTCCTTGTGCTTCTGGTCGCGTTTGCTCTCGCGCCGGAGCCGGTCGACGGCTTTGTTGTGGGCGGTCGTGGTCAGCCACGCGCCGGGGTTGGGCGGCACGCCGTGGGCCGGCCAGCGCTCGACGGCGGTCGCGAACGCCTCGGCCGCCGCTTCCTCGGCCACGTCGAGGTCGCCGAAGCGCTTGGCCAGCGCGGCGACGACCCGGGCCCAGTCCTCGCTGTGGGCCCGGGCGAGCGCCGCCGCGGCGTCGGTGGTGTCAGAGGGGTCAGGGGCGCCAGGGGCGTTCACGGTATTCGCAGTGTTCGCGGCGTTCGCGGCGTTCACAGGATCGGCCGCACCTCGAGCTTGCGGTTGCACGCCTTGGAGCCCGCGGCTGCCAGTTCCAGCACGGCGTCCAGGTCCGGCGCCTCCATGACCCAGAAGCCGATCAGGAACTCCTTCGACTCCAGGAACGGCCCGTCGGTGACGACCGCGTCGGCGCCGCGGTTGTCGATCACCGTGGACAGGTCCGGCCCGGCCAGCCCGGCGGCGAAGACCCAGTTGCCGTCGGCCTTGAGCCGGGTGTTGAACGCGGTGATCGCGGCCTGCTCCTCGGGCGTGGCCAGACCGGGCTGGTCGGTGATCACGGAAACCAGGTACTGCATGAGGGATCATCTCCTGCGTCGCGGGCCGCCCCGGCGGGCGGCCTCTCACCCCTGCTACGAACGGCGGACGCCGGATCGGACACCGCCGCGCGGCTTTCTTTTCCGGCGACGCTATCCGGTCGCCGTGTCCGGAAAAGACAAGGGCGCGGCCGGCGCGGGCGATCCCCTCAAATCGCGCGCGCCGGCCGCGGGTGGTTCAGCCCGGTCAGGTCAGGCTGAACGATGCGGACAGATCGACGTCGTACGGCGTGGTGTCGTTCTTGTCGATCTGCAGGGTGTAGCCGCCGGGTTCCACGGTGGGCGGTCCGGAGGCGTCGATGTCGCCCTGGGTGCGGGCCAGGGCCGTGGCCGGGAAGGTGACCTTCACGGTCTGGGAGGCGCCGGCGGCCAGCGTGACGCGGGCGAAGCCGACCAGGCGCTGCGGCGGTTCGGCGGCCGCGCTGAGCGGCTGCGCGGCGTAGAGCGGGATGATGTCGGTGCCCTCGCGCGTGCCGGTGTTGGTGGCGGTGAACGTGGCCGTGACGGTGCCGTGCCGGTTGGCGCTCGGCGTCACGGTCAGGCCGGTGTGGCTGAAGGTGGTGTAGGACAGGCCGTAGCCGAAGGGGTAGGCCGGGTTGTAGGAGTGGCCCTGGCCGGAGCCGGTGTTGGGGAGCTGGTCGAAGAACTTGGGCTGGTCGCCGAGCGGGGAGGGCGCCGAGCCGTTGAAGTCGCCGCCGACCGCCGGGGCGTCGGAGGGCCAGCTGATCGGCAGGTGGCCGCTGGGGTCGACCTTGCCGAACAGCACGTCGGCGACGGCCTGCCCGGTCTCGGTGCCGCCCTGGTAGGCCATCAGCACGGCGTCGGCCTTCTCGGCCGGGCCCAGGCCCACCGGGCGTCCGGCCTCGACCACGACGATCACCGGCTTGCCGGTGGCCTCCAGGGCCGAGACCAGGGCCTGCTGGTCCGGCGGCAGCGCCGGGGCGGGGTTGTCGCCGAGGCCTTCGGCGTAGGCCTTCTCGCCGACGGCCACGACGTAGGCGTCGGTGGTCGGCGCGGCGGCCACGGCGGCGGCCTGGTCCGGGACGTAGGTGGCGTGGCTGTCGCTGCCCAGGACGCCGGTGCGCACGGTGGTGCCCGGCGGGATCTGGTCCGGCGGGCCCATGCAGCAGACGTGGCCGGCGCCGGCGACGCCCTGCCAGCTCACGCTCCAGCCGCCGAGCTGGTTGGTCATGGAGTCGGCGCTGGGGCCGGTGACGACCACGCGGCTGCCGGCGGCCAGCGGCAGCGCGCCGTTCTGGTTGCGCAGCAGGGTGACGGACTCCTGGGCGGCCTGCAGCGTCTTGTCCCGGCCGGCGGTCACGGCGGCGTCGGCGGCGCCGGCGTCGACGCAGGCCTTGGCGGGGTCGGCCACGCAGGGCTGGTCGAACAGGCCGAGCTGGAACTTCATGGTGAGGATCCGGCGCACGGCCTCGTCGATCCGGGACATCTTGATCTTGCCGGTCGTGACGTCCTGGATGACGGCGGCCTGCCACTGGTCGGCGCCGCCGACCTCCATGCTCATGTCCAGTCCGGCGTTCACGGCCAGCGCGACGGCGCCGGGCAGGTCCGGGGCGATGTGGTAGGCGGTCTGCAGGGCCTGCACGTCCTGGTAGTCGCTGATCACGACGCCCTTGAAGCCCATCTGGCCGCGCAGGATGTCGGTGAGCAGGTGGTGCGAGGCGGTGGCCGGGACGCCGTTGATGGAGCCGGAGTCGACCATGACGGCGCCGGCGCCGGCGTCGATGGCCCCGGCGTAGGAGGGCAGGATCGTGGTCTGCAGGTAGTTCATCGGCAGCAGCGCCTCTTCGCGATCGTGTCCGTTGACCGACTGCGAGTATCCGGCGAAGTGCTTGACGGTGGCGCTGACGTTCAGGCCGCCGGCCGGCGCCTGCATCCCGGCAACGTTTGCGGCGCCCAAGGCCGAGGTCAGGGCGGGCTCCTCGCCCCACGTCTCGTAGGTGCGGCCCCAGCGGTTGTCGCGCGCCACGTCCTGCACCGGGGCGAAGTCCCACACCCAGCCGGTGGCGCGCAGCGCCGCGGCGGTCATCGCGCCGCCGGTGCGGGCGGCGGCCGGGTCCCAGGTGGCGCCCATGCCGATGGACTGCGGGAACAGCGGCGCCTGCCACGGATGGCCGAACCCGTGCACGGCGTCGACGCCGAACACGACCGGGATGTGCAGCCGGGAGTGGGAGATCGCGAACTGCTGGATGGAGTTGTACTCGCTGGCCCAGTCCTGGGCGGTGTTGCCGCTGGTGCCGGCGCCGGTGGTGTCGACCGGGTTGTCGGTGCCGCCGGCCAGCACCGAGCCGACGTTCTGGTCCACGAGCGCGGTCTGCATGCAGGCGGCGGAGGGCAGGTTGAACCCGGCCGCCCCGCAGGCGCCGCCGGCGGCGGCGGTGAGGTTGTCGACGAGCTGCTGATCCATCTGCCCGGCCTTCTCGGCCAGGGTCATGCGCCCGAGCAGATCGTTGACCCGCGCGGCCAGCGGCGCGGAATGATCCAGATAGGCGGGCCCGGCGAAGCCGGTGGCCCCGGTCGCGCTGGCGGCGTCGACGGACGCCACGGCGATCGCGGCGGCGACGCCGACGCGGAGCAGGCGCCGCCTGGCCGGGCCCCCGCGGGACCGCCGGCCCGGCGGCTGCGCGGTCTTCGACGGGTTCGACCACGGTATTCGAGCACGCATCAAGCACACTCCCAGCTGTTTCAAGCCCTTGTCGAGTGGGTTTGTTGCGGCCGCAAACAATCCGGATGAGAGGTCAGTCAACTGCCAGATGGCGGGTTCGTCAAGGCTCTGAAAACCGGCCGTCACACGGGCCGGCGCGAGCGGCCGTCCGGCGTGAAGAATGACAGAACCCTGGGTCGGCAGGTCGCCCCCGACCTCGGCCGGAGCTTAGGGTGAGCCCCATGGCAAAGGTCTTCTGGCACACGACGATCTCCCTGGACGGCTTCATGGCCGGTCCCGGCGGCGACATGGCATGGATGCAGGGCTTCAGCGGGCCGTCTCCGCAGACGTTCCAGAGCATCATCGCGAACACCGGCGCGGCGCTGGCCGGCCGTAACAGCTACGACTCCGGCGCGAACGCCGGCCAGAAGGTCTACGGCGGGGCCCTGGACGGCCCGGTGTTCGTCCTGAGCCGCAACCCGCCGCGGCAGGACGACCCCGACGTCACCTTCCTGACCGGGGACCTGGCGGCCGCCATGGCCACGGTGAAGGAGGCCGCCGGAGGCAAGGACGTGGTCGTGATCGGCGGCATCCTGGGCAAGGAATGCCTGGCCGCGGGGCTGGTCGACGAAGTCCTGATCCACGTGGCGCCGATCATGCTCGGCGACGGGGTGCGGCTGGTCGACAACCCCGGCGGCGCGCCGTTCCGGCTCAAGCCGGTGGGCGTCGAGGCCGAGGGCGACGTGGTGACGCTGCGGTACGTGCCCGACAAGTAGGAACACTTCTTAAAACTCTGACCGGCTGTCGGCGGTGCCGCCCCGACGCCGCAGCCGGTCGTCCCTCGCCCCTCGCTGCCGCCGGGTGCATCGAAACCCACGCCCCACCGCATCTAGAACGTGGACGGCGGGGAAGGCAGCGAGGAAGGCGGAGCACGTGGGGTGGACAGGGCGCGGCGGCCGGGACCGGCAGGATGCCGAGTTCACTGAGTACGCGCAGGCACGCGGGGCACGGCTGCGGGAGACCGCGTACCTGCTGTGCGGGGACTGGCACCGGGCCCAGGATCTGGCGCAGGCCACACTGGCCCGGGTCTACGTCGCCTGGCCGAAGATCGAGCGGGCCGAGGCGGTCGACGCCTACGCGCGGCGGGTGCTGACCAACGAGTTCCTCGGCTACCGCCGGCGGCGCAGCTCCACCGAGCGGATCACCGGCGAGGTGCCGGAGACGACGGCGCGCACCGAGCAGCCCGAGCTGCGGCTGACGCTGCTGGAGGCGCTGGGGCGGCTGACGCCGGGCCGGCGCGCGGTGGTGGTGCTGCGGTACTGGGAGGACCACAGCGTGGAGACCGTCGCCGAGATGCTGGGCATGAGCGCCTCCGCGGTGAAGTCCGCGAGCCTGCGGGGGCTGGCCGAGCTGCGCGCGACGCTCGGCGCCGAGTTTCTGGCCGAGCTTGCTTCCCCATGAGCCCTTGAGTCCCTGAGCGCCTGAGCTCCGTGGCCCCTTGAGCGCTTCGGCCGCTTGACGGAACTCTGCCCGGCCGCCCCCTTCGAGCCGTGAGCCGGCTGAGCCCGACTCGCCGTCCGTTCTTCGAACCCTGATCATCCGCGACGCTTCACCAGGAGGCACCAGCATGCAAGCAGACGAGGAATTCCGCTCCCGGCTCCGGGAGGACCTGCGGCAGCACTCGCAGCCGCCGGTCGGCACCCTGGCCGCCGACGCGCTCAGCGCCGGGCACCGGCTGCGGCGGCGGCAGCGGACAGATCGGAA
>JABFXP010000293.1 GCA_013361685.1 Catenulispora sp. | reverse complement strand
GAAGGCACAGCGGCGGTGCCGGCCACGGCCTAGACCTCCCGCGGAGAGAGCTCGCCGGCCAGGTCGAGCGCGGCCTGCGCCATGGCCCGGGTGGCCTCCGGCGAGGACATCAGCAGCGGCACCGCGCGGCACGCGATGCCCGCGGCCTCCACCTCGGCCACCGCGGCGGCGTCCGCGTCCGCGTCCACCAGCCAGCCGTCCAGCAGGTCGGCGCCGTAGTGCTTGGCGACCGCCGCCGCCGACACCTCCACGCCGACCGCCGCCAGCACCTTGTCCGCCATGCCGCGCACCGGACCGCCGCCGACGATCGGCGAGAGCCCGACCACCGGCGCCCGCGCGCCGGCCACCGCCTGCCGCAGGCCCGGGATCTGCAGGATGGTGCCGATCGACACCACGGGATTCGACGGCGGCAGCACGATCACGTCGGCCTCGCTGATCGCCTCCAGCACGCCCGGCGCCGGCTTGGCGTTCTCCGCCCCGACCGACACGATGGCGCGCGCGTCGGGGGCGTGCATCTTCACCCAGTACTCCTGGAAGTGCACCGCGCGCCGGCCGCCCGGCGCCTCGGCGTCGTCCACCACCACGTGCGTCTCGACCCGCTCGTCGGTGGACGGCAGCAGCCGCACCGGCAGCTCCCAGCGGGCGCACAGCGCCTCGGTCACCGCCGACAGCGGGAACCCGGCGCCGAGCATCTGCGTGCGCACCAGGTGCGTGGCGATGTCCTTGTCGCCGAGCGTGAACCAGTCCGGACCCACGCCGTAGGCCTTCAGCTCCTCGGCGACCCCGAAGGTCTCGCCGTCGCGGCCCCACCCCTGGCCCTCGTGGATCCCGCCGCCGAGGGTGTACATGACGGTGTCCAGGTCTGGGCAGATCCGCAGACCGTGCATGGTCATGTCGTCCCCGACATTGCCGATGACGGTGATTTCGGCGGACGGGGCGGCCGCGATGAGGCCGCGGAGGAACCGGGCTCCGCCGACGCCTCCGGCAAGGGCTGTGATGCGCATGCCGTCCAGTATTTCAGGACGCGAAGCGCTGCCCGGCGGCGTCCCATCGCAGCACGGCTGTCCCGGACCCGCCCTCGGCGCCGCTGCCGCCGCCCCGGGCGCGCGCGATCGCCGCCAGCTCGGCGATCGTCACCCGCGGTTCCGGTATCACGATGTCCGGGTGCGGCGTCGCGCCGAGGAACAGCGCGACCAGGTCGGGGGCGAGCGCGTCGGGCGGCAGGGCGGCCAGAGCGGCCGGGACGCCGGCGGACGGGCGGGAAAGCGCTGGGGAAGCCTGGTTCGGCATAGGGAGTACTCCGCTATTGCTCCCGGCAGACAAAGGCCGAGACGGGTCGGGTCTGTGGGGTCGGTCAGCTGTGACGGCGACAGCGACAACACAGACCGCGACACGACTCCGAAGCGGAGCCCGCGGCGGCGCGCGCGACGGTGACCACGGCCGCGGCGGGGGACAGGCCCCGGCGGCTCTCGGCGGTCACGGTGTGCGCGTTCATGATGACTTCACTTCATCCGGCGGTCGGTGTCGCTGTCAAGCGCGGTCCGCATGCCGGGTCGCGTATTAGCTCCAACAGGTGAATCGCATGGTCGCTACCAGATCCCGGCTTGACGGCCCGGTAATGACGCGCGTGTAATTTCAAACGTGTCGTGATGATCTCCGCACGGGGAGTGATCTTCCTTTCCGGCGGACAGGTAGGGCCAGGAGGCGTGCGGTGGCCGAGGCCGCGGAGTACACACAGGGCGCGGACGAGGCATGCCACGCGGAGGTGTACCGCATCTACCCGCTCCATAACGGGGTCGACGAAGACCGCGGCTGGCAGTCGCGGGCGCTGTGCGCGCAGACCGACCCCGAGTCGTTCTTCCCGGAGAAGGGCGGATCGACCCGGGAGGCGAAGAAGATCTGTCTCAACTGCGAGGTGAAGGCGGAATGCCTCACCTATGCGCTCGCCAACGACGAGCGCTTCGGGATCTGGGGCGGACTGTCCGAGCGGGAGCGCCGACGGCTCAAGCGCGCCGCGGTATAGCCGGGCAACCCGGACAGGCCGACACGGACCGTCCTATACGGGGCGGGTGGATGCCGCACAGTCGACAGGAGCCCTGAGTGAGGGCCCTGTCACTCCCGCTTCCCCTTGCCCGAAACCGCATTTCGGGCATATGGGCATAGCCTGCCGACGTCTCGGCGGCCTCGCGTATGGTGGACCCTCAGTCCGCCCCCGAGCGGGGGACCAGCCGAGACGGAGCCGTGCCAGCGCAGCATGTCCCAGTACCCAGATTCCGGATACCGGACCGGCGGTTTGACCGCCCCCGGGCAGTCCGCACCAGGGGCCTACGGCGCCCAGCCCGGCGGGACCGGGCAGTTCGCCGTGGCCGACGCCGAGGCCCGCCGCCGGGCCGCCGCCGAGGCGGCCGTCAACGCCTTCCCCCACCACGTGGTCACCGCGGTCGTGGTCGCCCATGACGGCGCCCGCTGGCTGGAGGAGTCCCTCAAGGGCCTGCTCGGCCAGCTCCGCGCCCCGCAGCGGATCCTGGCCGTCGACACCGGCTCCAAGGACGACTCGCTGGCCATCCTGGACGAGAACCTCGGTCCGGAGGCGGTGCTGCAGGCCAAGCGCAACACCGGCTTCGGCACCGCGGTCAACCACGCCCTGAAGGCCGCGCCGGTCGCCGACTTCGAGCTCTACGGACGCGGCGACGCCCCGGTGGTGGAGTGGCTGTGGCTGCTGCACGACGACGCCGAACCCGCCCCCGACGCGCTGCTGCGCCTGCTGGAGATCGGCGAGTCGCACCCGTCGGCCGGGGTCGTCGGCCCCAAGATCCGCGGCTGGTACGACCGCGAGCAGCTGCTCGAGGTCGGCGTCACCGTCACCAGCGACGGCCGCCGCTGGACCGGCCTGGAGCCGGGCGAGCACGACCAGGGCCAGCACGCCGAGCCGACCCGGGTGCTCTCGGTGTCCAGCGCCGGCATGCTCATCCGCCGCGAGGTCTGGGACCGGCTGCGCGGCCTGGACCGCGCCATCCCGATGTTCCGCGACGACCTGGACTTCTGCTGGCGCGTGAACAACGCCGGCTACGACGTCGTGCTCGCCCCCAAGGCGGTGCTCTGGCACGCCGAGGCCGCCGCCCGCGGCGAGCGGCGGATCAGCGCCGGCGTCTCCCGGCCGCACTTCGAGGACCGGCAGCACGCGCTCTACGCGGTGACGGTCAACCACGCCGGCCGGTTCCCGATCCTGACGTTCCTGCGGCTGTTCTTCTGGTCGCTGCTGCGCGCGATCGGCCTGGTGCTCAACAAGGCGCCGCTGAAGGCCGCCGACGAAGTGCTGGCGGCGCTGGCCTACGCCGGCCGCATGGACCGCATCATCCGGGCCCGGCGCGCGCGGGCGAAGACCCGGGCCCGGCAGCCCGTCGACCTCTCCGACCTGTTCCCGTCGCGGATGCAGGTGTTCCGCCACAGCTTCGAGGCCGCTTTCGAGGGCTTCCGGTCCCGCAACCAGCGCGACGACGAAACCACGCGCGGCTCCATCGAGTCCGGCCCGGTCTCCGAGGAGGCCGAGTCCTTCGACTCCGGGACGCCGTGGCTGGTCCGCGCCGTCCGGATGCCCGGGAACTTCGTGTGGATAGCGCTGACCGTCCTGATGATGGTCAGCGCGCGCGAAGTCCTCACCGGCGGGCGGCTCATGGGCGGCGCGCTGCTGCCCGCGCCCGACGGCGCGTCGGACCTGTGGCACGACTTCTTCACCGGATGGCACGGCGTCGGCACCGGCTCCACGTCCGCCTCGCCGCCGTACCTGGCCTTCGTGGCGCTGGTCGCCACGCTGTTGTTCGGGCACGCCAGCCTCGCGGTCACGGTGCTGCTGCTCGGATCGGTGCCGTTGTCCGGGCTCACCGCCTTCGCGGTGCTGAAGCGGACCGTCGAGTCGAGTCCGCTGCGCGTGTGGGGCTCGGTCGCCTACGCGCTGCTGCCCGCCGCGACCGGCGCCATCTCCGGCGGCCGGCTGGGATCGGCGGTCGGCATCATCCTGCTGCCGCTGGTCGCCGCCGGGGTGCTGCTGGCCATAGGCGGACCCGGGCGCAAGGGCTCGGTGCGCGCGGCCTGGCCCGCGGCCTTCGCCCTCGCCGTCGGCATGGCGTTCGCGCCGATCCTGTGGCTGCTCGCGGCCCTGCTGGCGCTGGGCGCGACCGCGACGGTGTTCTGGCGCTCGACGGCGGACTTCGCCACGGTGCTGTTCCGGCTCGCGGTGCTGCTGGTGACCCCGGTCGCGGTGCTCATGCCGTGGTCGCTGCAACTGCTGAAGCACCCGCTGGCGGTCCTGCTCGAGCCGGGTCTGGCCCCGGTGCCGGGCAAGCAGCCGGACCCCACGCACCTGCTGCTCGGCAACCCCGGCGGACCGGGGACCTACACGTACTGGTTCACCGGCGGCCTGCTGCTGGCGGGTCTGGCGGGCCTGTTGCGCACCGGCCCGCGCCGGCGGATCACGTTCGCCGGGTGGATGCTGGCGCTGGCCGGCTTCGCCGCCGGGCTGCTGGCGTTGCAGGTGCACCCGACCGGGCTGGCCGGCGGCCTGCCGCAGCAGCCCTGGAGCGGCGTGCCGACGGCGGCGATCGGCTTCGGCCTGATCGTGGCGGCGGTGATCGGCGCCGAGGGCGCGCGCGAGTACTTCCGGGTCTCGACCCTGAGCTGGCGGCAGCCGGCCGCGCTGGTGGTGTCGGTGGCGGCGGTGGCCACGCCGCTGGCCGCGGCCGCGTGGTGGGTGACGCACGGCGTGAGCGGTCCGGTGCAGCGGTCGGCGGCCGACTTCCGCCCGGCGGTGGTGTCGGTGCAGTCGCAGCTGCCGGACCAGCCGCGGGCGCTGATCCTGAGCTCGGGCGCGCAGACCGCGATCGGGTACGGCGTCGTGCGCGGGGCCGGTGCCGCCCTGGGCGACGCGGACTACGTGGTGCCGAAGGCCGACGCGGACCGGATCAGCGGTCTGGTCGGCGGGCTGCTGTCGGACTCCGGAGGGACGGAGTTGCAGGGCCTGGCGAACATGGGCATCCGGTACGTCGTCGGCATGAAGACGCTGCCGCAGGACTACGTCCGGATCCTCGACTCGACGCCGGGCCTGAACCGGCAGTCGCAGATCGAGGGCGTGAACCTGTGGAAGATCGCCACCCCCGCCGCGCGGCTGTCGCTGCGCGGGTCGGGGTCCGAGGACCCGAAGGCCCTGATGGTCGCGAGCGCGGACGACGCGACGATGAAGGGGACGCTGGCGCCCGGCGGCGACGGCCGGACGCTGGTGCTGGCCGAGGACGTGGACAGCCACTGGTCGGCCAAGCTCGGTGGGACGACGTTGAAGCCGACCACGGTCGACGGCTGGGAGCAGGGCTTCGAGCTGCCCGCCGGGGCGTCGGGGACGGTGACCGTCTCGTACTCGGACATGTCGCGGACGGCTTGGCTGGGCGCGGAGGGGCTGTTCTTCCTGTTCGCGCTGATCATGGCGCTGCCGACCGGCGGCCGGGTCGAGGAGAACGGCGGCGGGCCGGAGCAGGACGAGTACGTGCCGCCGCCGATTCCGGTGCCCGCTCAGAGCGTGGGTGCCGAAGCCGAGGCCGAATACGACGATGAGTACGAGGAGCAGGAGGAATACGCTCCCGCACCGGCTCATGTCCAAGCCACGGAGTACTCGGGCCACCAGGACGAGTACGGGCGCTACGGGAGCGGGGAGTACGAGCGGCCCGCGGAGTACTCGTCGTATCAGGAACAGTACGAACAACAACCTGACCCGTACGCGCAGCAGCAGGCGGACTCCTACGGCCAGCATCCGGACCCCTATGCCTACCAGCAGGATCCTTACGGCCAGCAGCAACCGGCCGAGCCTGAGGAGTACGGCGGCTACTTGAGGCCGGGGAGCGGCGAGTACGAACGGCCCGACTTCGATTCCGATGACTACCGGCAGGGAGGCTACCGATGACCCGGCCGAACCGTTCTCCGAGGCCTGCCCCGCGGGCTGCCGGCGCCGGCGCGCCGGCTTCTCCCGCCTCTTCCGCGCGGGCCCGGGCGCTGGCCAAGCGGCGGACGTCCCCGGTGTCGACGTTCGGCGCCCTGGGAGTGGTCGCGGTGGTGCTGCTCGCCGGACTCGGCTACGGGTTCTCCACCCGCGATCAGAGCGCGTCCGCGATCACGCACACCAGCTCGCGGAACCTGCCCGTCGGCAGCGCCACCGCCGTGTGCCAGGGGGAGATCGGCGCCGGCGCCGACACGACGTCGACCCTGACGGCCTACAGCCCGGGCGCCACGGGTTCCTCGTCGACGGACAGCCTGACGGCGCAGTACATCGACGGCAAGCCCTTCGACCCGCTGAAGATCGGGCCGGTCGGCAGCCGGTCGACGGCCCAGGGTGTGGCGAACTTCGCGACGGTGAGCGACGAGGGCGGACTGCCGCGCACGGTGCCTCTGGTGTTGCAGGCGAACGGGTCGTACGCGCCCGGGTTCAGCGCCAGCGAGCTGCTGCGCAGCGACTCCGGCGCGAAGCGCGGCCTGGCCACGTCGGCGTGCCCGACCCCGGGGACGGACTTCTGGTTCGCCGGGGCGTCGATAGGGAGCGCCGACCGCGACTCGTACCTGGAGCTGGCGAACGCGGACACCGCCCCGGCCTCGGTGAACCTGACCTTCTACGGTCCGGACGGGCTGATCGACACCGGAACCGTCGGGCACGACGTCACGGTGCTGCCCAAGGGGTCGATCCAGTACCTGCTGAGCTCGGTGCTGGGCGCGGACGCGCCGAAGACCGGCATCGCCAGCGTGCACGTGGCGACGACGCAGGGCCGGGTCGCGGCGCAGATGTTCGACCTGGACCGCGCGCAGAACGGCGGCAAGGACGGACGGGGCTTCGACTTCATCCCGGCGCAGAGCCCGAACCAGGTGCAGCAGCTGACGCAGACCATCGCCGGCGTCCCGGCGCCGGGCCAGACCCTGAGCAAGTTCGACCTGGTGCTGACCGCCACCAGCGAGAAGCCGGTGTCGATCGACCACATCTACTGGTACGGCAAGAACGGCCGCATCGAGCTCTCGGGCCAGACGACCGACCCCGCGGCGGGCTACACCAAGCGGGACGCCCCGCTGAGCCTGACCCCGGGCCACACGATCGTCCTGGACATGAAGGGCGCGGCCGCCGACCCGGACGAGTCGGCCGCGCTGCAACTCGTGGGCAGCGGCGGCCCGTTCGTCGCGGGTGTGCGGCTGGTCGAGAACGACCAGAAGAGCAACACCCAGGACACCGCGTACCTGGCCCCCACCCTGCCGGTCACCGGCCAGGCGGTCGTCCCGGACAACAACATCGGCGGCGCGGCGAAGTCGGCGCTGCTGCTGACGGCCGCCGGGACCAAGGGCGCGACGATCCAGGTGACGACGATCGGCCAGGACAACAAGCCGGCGACGGACTCGGTGGCCGTGGCCGCCGGCGCCACCGTCGCGTACGTGCCCAAGGCGACCGGCTGGTTCACGGCGGTGGTGCAGCCGCAGGCCGGATCGGACCCGGTCTACGGCGCGCGGCTGATGACCGACCTGCCGGCCAAGGGCGGGATGCAGTTCACGCTGCAGGGGCTTGAGGAGTCCCGGGTCCTGGTGGCCGTGCCTCCGGTCGCGCCGGACCTGTCGGGGGCCGTCGCGCGGTAGCGGTCCGCGCTCGGCAGTCGACCAGCTGATCCCGCTCGCCCCCCGAACCGGGGGCGGGCGGGATCTTTGTTCGTGGCCGCCGTACCGGCGGAGCTGCTTTGCGGCGCAGTACTCGACGGAGTCGGTCGGGGACTGCTGCCTGCTGTGGAGCCGGGGCCGTCAGTCCTCGTCCCGCCCCTGATCGACGTCGTCCGGCTCGATCCCCATGAGCTCGGCGACCTGTTCGACCACGACTTCGTACACCAGGTCGGCCAGCTCGGGCCGGCCCGCCGCGCGGGCCTCGACCGGGCGCCGGTAGATCACGATCCGCACCGGCTCGCCGGGGCGGTCGGTGATGACCCGGCCCAGCGGCACCGCCTCGTCGCTCCAGTTCTCGGCGTCGGCCGGCGGGACCTCCTCGACCGCCAGTTCGACTTCGGACAGTCTGGGCCAGCGGCGCTCCAGGCGTTCCACCGCGTCCAGCACGAGTTCGTCGAATTGTTCCGCGCGGGTCAGGGCCAGGGGCACTTGCGGCGGCGCCAGCGGGCCGCGCAGGCCTCGCCCTCGCCGGTCGCGCGTGTGCTTCCGGCGGCGGGGCTCCTGCCCGGCCCCCGACCTGATCGAGGCTGTGGTGGGCACGGGTCGAGCGTAACCGCTGGTTGGGCGCTCGGCGACAGTCATTCCGGGTGTGTCTTTTGCGCGGGTCTGTGACCTGCGGTTCTCACAGTGATGTTGCTGTGGGTAGCGGTCACATTTGTCTGGACCACCTCGGCGGGCGCACCGGTAACACCGGTCACGCCGTCATACGGTCACACCGTCACACGTCAGGGTCGGGCAGGGCGCGCAGGTGGGTGCGGGGGCGGGAGAGCAGGGCGCTGTCCGCGCCGTCGCGCTCGTGGGGGCGGCGGGCGGCCTCGCGGACCGCGTTGGCCAGCGCCTCCAGGTCGTCGCTGGAAGGCTGCGTGGGGCCCGGATCCGGCTGCGTCAGGCGCAGGACGGCCCAGCCCCGGGGCGCGGTGAGGCGCTGGGAGTGCTCGGCGCACAGGTCGTAGCTGTGCGGCTCGATGTAGGCGGCCAGGGGGCCGAGGACGGCGGTGGAGTCCGCGTACACGTACGTGAGCGTCGCGACGGCCGGACGGCTACACGCGGTTCGCGAACATCTGCGGGCTGGGCTCACTTGGTGGAGATTAGCGCTTG
>JABFXP010000604.1 GCA_013361685.1 Catenulispora sp. | reverse complement strand
GCCGCCGGTGGGGGTGCCGCCGGTGATGGTCCAGGTGAAGGTGGCTGAGCCGGTGGCGCCGGTGGTGTCGGTGGCGGTGGCGGTGGCCGGGGCGGCGACCGGCGCGGCGGTGGCGGGAGCGAGCCGCAGGGCGCACTCGCGGACGCCCTGCGGCGGGCCGGGCTGGCGTAGCCTCGCCGGCGTAGCTGGCGGGGCTACCGCCCCGCCAGCTCCTCGATCACCGGCGTCATCCCCTCCAGGTCGTCGACCAGGAACGAGCTGATGCCGAGCCGTTCGCGCAGCTCCAGGATCTTGGCCGTCAGCTCCTTGACGCTGCCGATGAACACGTGCGGCGACTCGCGGAGTTCGTCGAGGGTGAGCTCCACGCCGGTCTTCTGGCGGATCTGGTCGGCCCGGCGCCGCAGTTCCCCGCGGGTGTCGCTGGTGATGACCAGCGGTCCGCCGGTCGGGTAGGTGTTGAGCTCGATCTCGGCGAAGCGGTCGCCCGCCGCCTCGCGGATCCAGCCGATCTTCTCCTCGGTGGCGGCGACGGTGATGCTCGGGGCGTCCAGCCCCGGCTTGTCGCCCGGCACGATGCGCGGGGCCAGCCCGATGATCTGCGCCTCGCGGGCGGCCAGCGTCAGCAGGCGCTTGCCGCCGCCGCCCAGGAAGAACGGCGGATGGGGGCGCTGCACCGGGGCGGGAGCGGCGTCGAAGTCGGTGATCGTGTAGTGCTCGCCGGCGAAGGAGAACGGCCCCTCCGCGAAGCAGCCCTTGAGGATCGCGATCGCCTCGGTCAGGCGCTTGATGCGGGTGCCCACCGGCTCGAAGGGGATGCCGATGGCGTCATGCTCCGGCTTGTTCCAGCCGGCGCCGATCCCGATGTCGAGACGGCCACCGGACAGCGCGTCGAGGGTGGCCAGTTCCTGGGCCAGGACCGCCGGATGCCGCAGGCACACGTTGAGCACGAACGTCCCCACGCGCAGCCGCTCGGTCACGGCGGCGACCGTGGCCAGCGGCAACAGCGGCGCCGGGTACATCAGGTGGTCCGGGATCACGAAGCTGTCGCAGCCGATCGCCTCGGCCCGGCGGGCCAGCTCCGGGAGTTTCGCCAGGTCGTTGTCGTCGTCGAAGGTCGCGAGGAAGCGGAATGGACGCATGCGCGTCATCCTCGCAGGATCCTGGTGGACTATGACTGGCCGGCGCCGCCTCGGTCCCCGGGCCCGTGGCCTACCCGCCGTTGACGCTGCCCCAGAACCGGAACAGGTGGTACCCGTAGAACTCGCCGTTGACCGGCACGTGGCCGTCGAGGATGTCCGACGTCCAGTTGGCGATGAAGTTCCGGTCCGGGCCCAGCGCGTAGAGCAGCGCGAAGACGAGCAGGATCCCGTACGGCGCGATCTGCGCGGCCATCCGCCGCCATTCGTAGCTGAGGAACGGCTCGATGATGCCGTAGCCGTCCAGCCCCGGAATCGGCAGCAGGTTCAATATCGCGCTGGCGACCTGGATGTAGGCCAGGAAGGTCAGCGCCGACCAGAACGCCGAGTGCTCCGGAACCGCCGGATTCACGGTGTAGATCCACCCCGGCCCCCACGTGTTCAGCACGACCAGCAGCACCACGGAGGACACGATGTTGACCGCGGGGCCGGCCGCCGACACCAGCGAGTCCTTCCACTTGCCCCGCAGCCGGTGCGACTCGATCGACACCGCGCCGCCGGGCAGCGGCAGACCGCCGATCAGCAGGAAGAACAGCGGCAGGACGAAGGTCAGCACCGGGTGCCCGTAAAGCCGCGGGTCCAGGCGCAGGTACCCCTTGCCCGCCACGGTGTGGTCGCCGCCCCAGTACGCGGCCGCGGCGTGCATGAACTCGTGCAGGCACAGCGACACCAGCCAGCCGCACAGCACGAAGATGAACACGCCCGCGCGATCGCTGCCGAAGCCCCGGTACAGGGCGATGCCGCTGGCGACGAACCCGGCCACCAGCGCCAGGAAGATCGGCGAGATCGGTCCGCCGCGCGCGCTCTGCGACCAGTCGGGTCGGTATTCGCCGGCCACCAGGCGCAGGTTCTTGCGGGCCATCTGCTTCACTCACCTCGGGAGTCGGCGGGTCGTCGGCCGGAATCGGGGGATTCCGGCTGGTCGGGGTCGGCACAGGGGGTCCGCCCCCGCGCCATCGTAGGCGGTTCAACCAACCAACGTGGGGGGACCGTCAAACGATCCCGCCGGCGCGATGATCTCGGTGCCGAGCCGCGCAGCCGGACGACTACTCAGCGCAGCCGCCGAGCGGCGAGCCGCCGAGGCGTGCAGCACAGCCGCC
>JABFXP010000375.1 GCA_013361685.1 Catenulispora sp. | reverse complement strand
CGACCGCCACAGCCCGACCGCCCGACGGCCGTCCGCCCTCCTCAACCGACCACCGCCAGCGTCTGATCGGAATCGGCTCCGGCTCCGGTACCAGCAGCCGATGCCGACCGTCGCGTGGCGACCGTCACCACCACCGACACCCCGGTCAGCACCGCACCGACCCATACCGCGCCCTCGACCCCGGTCGCGTCGGCGAACACCCCGCCGAGCAGCGACCCGAGGGCGATCGACGCGTTGTATCCCAGAGTGTTGATAGCCATCGCGGCCTCGAACTGCTCCGGCGCGGTGCCCAGGACCAGGTTGATCTGGCACAGGTTCGCGGCGCCCAAGCACACGCCCCAGACGGCGAACGTCGCGAACGCGCCCACGTGCGACCGTCCGACGGCCAGCAGCAACAGCAGCGACAGGACCAGGCCGATCCGCGCGGCCAGATAGCTGCCCTTCAAGCTCTTGTTCACCGTGTAACCGGCGAGGAAGTTGCCCGCCGCGCCGCCGATCCCGTAGACGATGAACAGCCCGGTGATGAAGGCGGCCGACGCGGATGAGGTCTTCTCCATGAAGGGCCGGACGAAGGTGTAGGCGGCGAAGTGCCCCAGCACGTACATCACCACGGTGACCATCGCGAGGCGCAGCCCTGCGTTCTTCTTCGGCAGGCCGAGGACTTCGCGGACCGGGACGGCGCTGTCCGAGGGCAGCGAGGGAAGCGTGATGGCGACGGCCACGAAGACCAGGGCGCTCAAGCCGCTCCAGATGACGAACGTGGTCCGCCAGCTGCTGACACCGGCCAAAAAGGTGCCCAGCGGGATGCCGACGACGGTGGCGATCGAGATGCCGGACAGTGCGATCGACGCCGCGCGGTTCGCATGTTTGGCCGGCACCAGGCGCATCGTCATGCTTATGCCGATGGCCCAGAACGCGCCGTTGGCGAAGCCCATGACCAAGCGGGTGACCATCACCACGGCGAAGTCCGGGGCGGCGGCGGTGATCAGGTTCCCCAGGGCCAGAACGGCCAGCAGCGCCGAGAGCAGCAGGCGGCGGTCGACGTGCCGGGTCCAGGCGACGATGAACGGCACGCCGATGCCTGCGGAGACGCCGTAGAACGTGACCATCAGGCCGGCGACGCCGAGTGCCACGTGCAGGCTGGAGCTCATCGGGGTGAGCAGGCCGACCGGCAGCATTTCGGTGGTGACGAAGGTGAAGAGGCTGGCGGTGATGGCGGCCACGCCGAGCCAGGATCTCAGGGTTGATCGCGGGTTCTCATTCACTTCTCCATGGCACCGCGCGCTGATCCATGAGTCCAACACATGTTTGTCACGTGATCGATCGTGATTCACGATGGATGGATGGAGCTTCAGCAACTGCGCTACGTCATAGCCGTCGCCGAGACGAACAGCTTCACCCGTGCCGCCGAACGCTGCCTCGTCGTGCAGTCCGCGCTGAGCCACCAGATCGCGCGGCTGGAGCGGGAGTTGGGGGCGCGGCTGTTCGAGCGGACCAGTCGCCGGGTGCGGCTGACGCCGGCCGGCGCGGCGTTCCTCCCGGCGGCGCGGCAGTGTCTCGACGCCGCCGAGCGGGCCGCCGCGGAGGTGGCGGCGGCGGTGGGGGAGGTGCGGGGACGGCTGGCGGTCGGGCTCATCCCGACGGTCACCGCGGTCGACATCCCGGCGGCGTTGCGGGACTTCCGCGAGCGGTATCCGCGGGTCCGGATCGGGCTGCGGGTCGGGGCCAGCGACGACTTGGCCGAGCAGGTGCGCGAGGGCGCGCTCGATCTGGCCTTCCTCGGATTGCCGGTCAGCGCCCGCCCGCGTGGCGTGACAGTGCACGAACTCGCCCGGGAGCGGCTGGTCGCGGTGGTCGCGCCGGACCACCCGGTGGCCGGTGCGGAGTCCGTGGACCTGCGGCGGCTGGCCACTGAGCCGTTCGTCGACCTGCCCGCCGGGACGGCCGGCCGGTTGCAGAGCGACGAGGCGTTCACCGCCGCCGGGCTGACCCGCGAGGTCCCGTTCGAGGTCACCACCGCCGACTACATCGCGCGGCTGGTCGCCCCGGGGCTGGCCGTCGCGATGGTGCCCGCGGCGTGGGCTCCGCGGCTCGCCGGCGTGACCGTCGTGGAGGTGGTGGACGCGCCGCTGCGGGTGGAGTGCGTGATCTGGCGTCCCGAGGGCAGGACGCCGTCGGCGGCGGAGTTCTTGCGGATCCTAGGAATCGTCGGGCCCGGTTCCGGCGAGGAAGGCGGCGAGTAGGGATTGGCCGGAAGGCCACATGCCCAGCCCGCTGTCTGCGTTGAGGTGGCCGGCCTGGTCGAAGCTGATGTGCCCGGCCTGCCAAGCGGCGGCCAGACGCCGTGCGGCGCCGGGATCGCAGTACGGATCGTCGTCGCTGCTGACGATCAGGGCCGGTACCGACAGCGGGAGCGGGTCCACGGCGATGAAACTCTTGGCCTGCCCAGCGGGGAAACTCGCTGCTTGAACGTCCGGGGGTGCCACCAGGAACGCGCCACGGATCTGCGGCCGCCCCGCCCGAGTCAACCAGGCGGCCGCGGCCAGGCAGCCGAGGCTGTGCGCGATCAGGACGACGTCCGTGCCGCCGGCCCCCACCGCGCGGTCCAGCGCCGCGCACCAGTCGTCGAGCTCGGGCTCGTCCCAGGACACCGGGTCCAGGCGCAGGGCTCGATCACCCCACGCGTCCTCCCACAGCGTCTGCCAGTGTGTGGGACCCGAGCCGCCCACACCGGGAATGATCACGTAGCGCATGGCCCCAGTATGCGTGGCACCATCAGCCTCCAGGATTGCCCGCCGATGAATGGAATGTCGATGCCCGGCCACACCTCGGATTCATTGGACGCGACCGACCGCGCGATCCTCGCGCTCCTGCAAACCGAAGGCCGCCTGGGCACCACCGAGATCGGCCGCCGCGTCAACCTCTCGCAGCCGGCGGTGTCGGCCCGCATCAAGCGCCTGGAGCAGACCGGAGTCATCACCGGCTACCGCGCGGTCGTCGACCCCGAGCAGCTCGGCTTGAACATCCACGCCGTGATCCGCCTGCGCACCACCCACGCGCGCGTGCCGGCCTGCCTGGAGCACTTCGCCGGCGTCCCGGAGATCGTCAGCGTCCTGCGACTGACCGGCGAGGACTGCTTCCTGATCGACGTCCGCGCCGCCGACGCCCGCCGGCTGGAGGCGGTCGTCGACGGCGTCGGACGGTTCGGCCCGGTGACGACGTCGCTGGTGCTGCGCGCCTACGAGGCCAAGGCGATCACACCCCGGCCCCGCGACTGACCTCAGCGGTCCGCCACCAGCACCGGCGCCTCCTCCAGCACCACATCGGCCCGGCGGCCCGGCACCAGCTCGGCCGCTCCGGCGCTCGGCACGTCCGAGAGCACCTCGGTGCCGTCCTCCAGCACCGCCGTGACCCGGGTGATCGGGCCGCGGAAACCGGCCTGGCGCACGGTGGCGGCACCGGTCTCCGAGACTTCGAAACGGACCGCCTCCGGGCGGATGAGCACCGCGACCTCCCCTCCGGGCCGTGATCCCCCGTCCCGCACCTTCAGCCGCCGGCCCACGACCTCCACCGTGGCGCCGTCCGCGGACAGCGTCCCCGGCAGCCGGTTCATGGTGCCGATGAACTCCGCGACGAACGACGTCGCCGGATCCGCGTACACCTCGGCCGGGGCCGCGCACTGCTCCAGCCGGCCCGCGCGCATCACCGCCACCTGGTCGGAGATGCTCAGCGCCTCCTCCTGGTCGTGGGTGACGAACACCGTCGTGATGCCCAGGCGGGTCTGCAGAGCCCTGATCTCCTCGCGCAACTGCACACGCACGACCGCATCAAGCGCCGACAACGGCTCGTCCAGCAGCAGCACCCGCGGCTCGACCGCCAGAGCGCGGGCCAAAGCCACCCGCTGCTGCTGCCCGCCGGACATCTGGTGCGTGTACTTCTCCGCGTGCGCGGACAGGCCCACCAGCTCCAGCAGCTCACCGGCACGAGTGCGGCGCCGGGCACCGTTCCAGCCGCGCATCCGCAGCCCGAACGCGACATTGTCGAGAGCGTTCAGGTTCGGGAACAGGCTGTAGGACTGGAAGACCATGCCCATGTCCCGCTTGTTCGCCGGCACCCGCGCCACATCCTGCCCACCGACCCGGACTTCACCGCGATCGCTGTGCTCGAGCCCTGCGATGATCCGCAACGCCGTGGTCTTGCCACAGCCCGAGGGCCCCAGCAGACAGGTCAGCGTGCCGGGCGCGACGGTCAGGTCCAGCCCGTCCAGGGCGGCCACACCGCCGAAGGAACGGCTCAGGTCGACGAGTTCGACGGACGGGGCGCTCACCGGCCGGTCCCCACTTTCTGTTTCTTCCCTGACGTTTCAGGCTTCTTGGCTTTCCGGCCCCGGCCCAGATGCGATACCAGCATCAGCAGCAGCCAGGACAGGAACAGAATCAGCATCGCGGCGGTGATGGCGACCTCGCCGTCCTGCTGACCGGCCTGATCGGTCCAGACCGGAAAGGTGTCGAGCAGCAGCAGATGCGCGATCGTGAACTCGCCGAGGGCCAGCGCCGCGCCGAGGATGCCCGCCGAGGCGATCGCGGTCCGGATGTTCGGCACCACCACCCGCCACAACGCCACCGGCCAGCTCGCCCCCAGACTGCGCGCCGCCTCGACCATCGTGGCCAGCGGAATCGCCGACAAACCAGCGTCCAGCGACCGGTAGGTGAACGGCAGCGCCAGCACCACGTACTCGAAGACCAAAATCCACCACGACCCGGTGATCGCCTCCGGCCACGACTTGAAGGCCCCCAGGATGCCGTTCGCGATCACCACCGCCGGAATCGCCATCGGCAGCAGGCAGATCCCCTCCACCAGCCGGCGCATCCGCGGCAACCGCAGGTGCAGCCACGCCATCGTCGGAACCATCAGCACCAGCAACAGCACCACCGTCACCGCCGCGATCTTCAGCGACGTCATCAAGTTCTCGGTGAAGCCGTCCTGGTGGATCAGACCGGTCCAGATCGACAGCGTATGACCCATGTTGCGGCGACTGCCACCCAGAGTGAAGTCCACCGCCGCGTAGAGCGGAACCAAAAAGTAGGCCGCGAACATGACCAGCACGACAGCGCGCCCCACGGGCAGCCGACTCGTCATCGCAGCCACCTCGCCGTCCGCCGCTGCAACAACGTGTACGCGACCACCACCACACTGACGATCACGATCATCCACAGCCCCAACCCGTTCCCGATGTTCTGCTGCCCGGCCAGCACATTGCCGGACATCACCGACCCGATCTGGATCGGCACCAGCGGCACGGTCCCGGTGCTCAAGGCATAGGCCGTCGCATACGCAGCAAAAGCATTGGCGAACAGCAACAACACAGCGCCCAAGAACGGCGGCAGCAACAGCGGCCCTCCGACCCGCAGCCAGTACTGAAAGCGGGACGCGCCCAAACTGCGCGCGGCCTCTTCCCACTGCGGCCGCAGCCCATCAAGCGCCGGAAAGATCACCAGCAGCATCAACGGAATCTGGAAGTACAAATAGACGAGCACCAGACCGACCATGTTCCACAAAACAAACCCGTGCTGCGTCAGGTTGTAGCCGGCGCTGTCCAGCCACTTGGTGACCAGCCCCTGCGGCCCCAACGTCGCCAAAAACACGAAAGCCAACGGCAGACCGCCGAAGTAGGCGAGCACACCAGAGGCGGTGGTGACCGCCCGGTGCACCAGACCGTCCCGCCGCGCACCGGACACCGCGATCGCCAGCCCCAGGCCCAGCACCGCACCGAGCACGGCACTGATCACCGACAGCTCGATGCTGGTGGTGAACGCCTGCCGATAAGGGTCCTGCAACGCACTCGTGACGTTCGACAGCGTGACATGACCCTGATCGTCTTGGAACGCGGCGGTGAGCACCGCATACGCCGGAGCACCGAGGAACACACCGACGTAAACGGCAAACGGCAGCAGCCCCAGCAGGTCCAGCGGCCTACTGCGGGACCGCCGGCCGGGCCGGAAACGGAACGCCGCAGCCGGCGCGGTGGTATCCGCGCCAGCCGGGGCGTCCACCCTGACGGCGGTCACGTCAGCCGGTCGCCTTCGCCCAGCCGGCGACGGCGAGCTTGGAGGCGGCGGACATCTGGTCCTGAGTCGCGAACTGCGGCGTACCGGTGAAAGCAGGCAGCGCAGCCAGCGCGGCGGCATCAGCGGTGCCGGCCGTCTGCAACGCCGGCAGCTCGGCCGGCCGGGCCTGACCCTTCAGCCACAGGTTCTGACCGTCGGCGGAGTACAGGAACTCCTCCCACAGCCGGGCAGCAGCCGGATGCGGCGCACTGGCACTGACCGCCTGGTTGTAGAACCCGCCGAACAACCCGTCGGCCGGAACCACGACCTTCCAGTTCACACCCTTGGCCTTGAGGTCCTTGGCAGCCGAAGCCTGCAAGTAGTCCCAGTCGATGGTGATCGGCGTAGTGCCGTTCTGAATGGTGGCCTGAGTGGCCGCAACCGGCACAAAAACACCATCCGCCTTCAGCTTGCCGAAGAAGTCGATACCCGGCTGCACATTGTCCAGGCTCCCCCCGTTCGCCAGCGAAGCAGCGATGACCCCGGACAAAGCGGCGTTCGCCTTAGTCGGGTCACCGTTCAGCGCGACCTGCGACTTGTAGGCCGGGTCGTCCAGCGACTTCAAAGTAGTCGGCGGCGTCTTCACCTTGTCGGCGTCATAGCCGATGGCGATGTAGCCTCCGTAGTCGTTGTACCAAAGGCCCTTGGCGTCCTTCTGGGCATCCGCGATCTGCGACCACGTAGCGACCTGATAGGGCGCGAACAGCCCGTCGGCAGCCCCCGACGTGGCAGCGGCCTGCCCCACGTCCACGACATCCGGCGCGCTGCCCTTGCCCTTCTGCTGCTTGATGGCGTTCAGCTCATCCTGCGAGGAACCATCCGGATTGGCATCGTTGACCTTGATGCCGTACTTGGCAGTGAAGGCATCCATGATGGCGCCATAGTTCGCCCACGTCTTCGGCAACGCGATGACGTTGAGCGCGCCCTCCTTCTTCGCAGCGGCGACCAGCGCATCCATCCCACCCAGATCGGCGGCACTGGTCGCACTCGCGGCACTCTTACCAGCCGCACCACCGGACTTGCTGCCAACGTCCGAGCTCTTGCTCGACGAGCACGCAGCCGCACCCAGGGCGAGAACGGCCGCGGTGGCGGCGATGCCCGTCAAACGTCGGTTCACGGTTTCCTCCCGATCGGGGGCGGCCGGGAATCGGCCGCACTGTCTCCCGCGGCAAGGACTATGCGGATGCCAGGTGGACGGAAGTTCTGAACCAGGTGAACAAACCGAAGTTGTATGGCCAACAGTTGTATGGCCAACTCTCGGGGCGCACAATGTCGGCCATGACAAAAGCGGGGGAACCGAGATACCGGAGAATCGCGGAGGAGCTGCGAACCGCCATAGCAGACCACGCATACGGCCCAGGAGGCCGCCTCCCCAGCGAAGAAGCCCTAGCGGCGCACTACGAAGTCTCCCGCGGCACCATCCGGCAAGCCCTGATGCTCCTCCGCCACGACGGCCTGGTCACCTCCCGCCGCGGCACCCGCCGCGTAGTCCTCCACGACGCACCGGTCCAGGACTTCGCCGAAATGCAAAGCTTCGCCCGCTGGGCCCGCTCCATCGGCGAAACCCCCCAGGGCACCGTCATCCGCCAGGCCTGGCACCCCAGCAACCCCGACGAACAGCACCACCTCCGCATCACCCCCACCACCCCGGTCCTAAGAGTCCTGCGACTCCGCCACCTCTCCAACCGCCCGGCAATGCTGGAACGCACCACCTACCCCGAACCAGTCGGCGCGATAGTGGAACCACTGCCCCCCGACACCGTCTCCGTCACCGAGCACCTCGAACGCGCAGGCATCTCCGTAGCCGACGCCGAGCACACCATCGACCTGATCCGCGCCGACCCCGAAGACGCCGAACACCTCCACTGCGCAGTCGGAGACCCCCTCCTGCGCGAGCGCCGCCGCTCGACAGACCCAGCAGGCATACCCCTGGAGTGGTCAGAGGACCGCTACCTCCCCGGCAGCATCGCCTTCGTAGTGCACAACTCCCTGGCCTCCACACCCCTGACCCGCCACCTGAACAGCTGAATCACCCCCCAAAGCTGTCGGCCGCCACTGCCACACTGAACGCCATGGAGAAACCACCGATCGTCTCAGCCGAAGAGTGGCAAACCGCCCGCGACGAACTCCTCACAGCCGAAAAAGAAGCAACCCGCACCCTCGACGCCCTCGCCGCCCGCCGCCGTCGCCTACCCATGGTGGAGATCGAGAACAAATACACCTTCGCCAGCCCAGACGGACCCAAAACCCTCCTGGACCTCTTCAACGGCAAGAACCAACTGGCGATGTACCAGTTCATGGACAGAGGCCCGGACCACTTCTGCCCCGGCTGCACGGCCTTCACCGACAACATCCCCCAGGACATCGCCCTCCCGATCCTGGCCGACCGAGGCGTCGCCTGGGCCACCTGCTCCGACATGCCCCTGCAGCAAATCGAGTCCTACAAAAAAGAGCGCGGCTGGACCCTGCCATTCGTCTCCTCCCACGGCACCACCTGGACCGAGGACATCAACCTCGGCGGCGGCTTCCGCCTGATGCTGTTCCTCCGCGACGGCGACAAGGTCTACTTGACCTACTCGACCGGCTCCCGCGGCGTGGACCGCCTGATGTTCGTGCCCAACATCCTCGACCTGGCCGTCTACGGCCGGCAGGAGGACTGGGAGGATTCGCCGACCGGTTGGCCGCAGCGACCGACGTACGGATAGATCGGGCCTCGAGCGCGA
>JABFXP010000882.1 GCA_013361685.1 Catenulispora sp. | reverse complement strand
GCGTCCCTGACCCGGCTGCCAAACGGACCCGTATCGGTGACGCTCTACGGCGTCAGCGTCAGTGCCGGCATCATGTCGGCGTTCGCGTTGGTGAGGCCGCCGGGGGTCGCGGCGCCTTCAGAGCTGACGAAGCGCAGCTCGTGGTTGGTGCCGCCGGCATCGCAGACGGCGAGCAGGATCGTGCTCTGGCCGGCCGCGTAGGCGTTCTGGACGAAGGTGGTGACGTCGATGGTGATCGCGCGGCCGTCGACGGCGTTGTTCTGGTGGGTTCCGCTGCCCTCGGGGATGACGGTCGATCCGAGGGTGAAGGTCGCGGATTTCGCGGTGGAGGAGTTCGTGGCGGTGAAGCTCGGTCGGTCGATCCAGGTCATGGTGGCGATCGGGCAGGAGGTGTTGCCGTTGGTGCAGACGGTGTCGCTGACGGGTTGCACGAGCAGTTGGTCGGTGTCGGTGGACGGGACTGTGGAGTAGCGGTGGCCGACGTAGGTGAGCTGGAGTGTCGCCTTGCTCGGGGCGTGGGTCAGACCGCTGAGGGGGAACTGGAGGTAGCTGAGTTTTCCGTCTCCGGAGCCCGTGGTGTACTGCTCGCCCATGAGGCCGTCGCCGGTGTTGCGGGTGATGAGGGTCAGGTCCGAGGAGTTGTTCGTGGTCTGATCGCCGGCCCATGCGCCGACCCATGTGTCGCCGGTGCTGGCGGCGCCGGGCTTGAGCTTCTGGGTCTGGCCGGTCGGGTCCGTGTACGTGGTGTTCAGCGTGCCGATGCCGGTCACGGTGGTCAGCGGGAACTGGCCGGTGTACTCGACGAGTTGGCCGTCGTCGTGGAGGTTGTTCAGCGTCGCGTTCGTGATGCCCGTCAGCGCGTTCCTCGTGGTCGGTTTCGAGAACCACACGCCGTCGAGGTCGAAGGTGGGGATGGGGCTCTTGGTGTAGGTGTAGGTGTTGCCGGATCCGTCGGGGTTGGGGGCGAACCCGTTGTTCGCCTGCTGGTCCGCGGTGACGGTCTGGGTGCTCCCGTCGCCGCCGCCGATCCAGATCGCCGTGCCCGTCGGGAAGCGGGAGGTGTCGATGGAGCTGTTCTTCATCACGATGCTCTGGTAGCGCGCGTAGGTATTGGGGCTGTTCATCACGTTGATCCCGCCGACCTTGGCCGAGACCGAGTTGAAGTTGGTGAACGTGTAGTCGCTGAGCTGGTAGCCGTTCGTCTGCCATCCGAGCCGGACGGCGTTGCCGGCGTTGACGCTCCAGTTCAGCGTGTTGCTGACCGCGATGTTCTTCGAGTTCTCGCTGTCCCAGTGGTTGTTGTCGAAGCCGAGCTGTTTGACGACGGCGTCGTAGGCGCCGACCACGTTGACGTAGCCCTGGATGTTCGGGGTGGAGGTGCCGAGTTGGAAGTCGTTCCACACGCCGGGGGCCGTCGGTTCGAAGCCGTTGCTGTTGTTGTAGTGGCCTGAGGCGAACGCGTCGTCGTTGCCGAGGGTGAAGACGTGGTCGGCGGTGATGTTCTGGCCGCTGGCGAAGTCGGTCCCGTCGATCCACGGCTGGGCGTACGGGGTGAGGGCCTTGATGTTGGTGTAGGTGATGTTGTTGGCGGTGTGGGTCTCCCAGTTCCACTGCTTGGAGTTGCGCTCGTAGGTGTCGTTGAAGGCGATGTTCGAGGAGTGCATGACCATGACGCCGCCCTGGTGCTGGCTGTCGTGGGCGTCGTGCAGGTCGCCGCTGGAGCGGGCGTTGTAGTTCGCCACGCCGTTGCCATCGAACATGCCGCGGCCGTCGATCTCGATGTTGCTCGAGTTGACGATGGCGATCTCCGGCTCGAAGGCCTCCATGTAGGCCTGGACGCGGTTGACCAGCAAGGCGCCTTCGGCGGTGTAGATCTTCAGCTTGCCGCCGGCCAGTTTGCTGCCGTCGATGCCGTTGATCAGCAGGCCGGACCAGAGATAGGTGCCGTTCGGGAAGTAGAGCGTGTGGAGCTGCGAGGGGTTGTTCTCGATGGTCTTGAGGGCGGCTTGCAGGGCGAAGGTGTCGTCGTTGGCGGCCATGGCGCGCTCGTTCGGGTACCGGACGTTGACGCTGCTCGGGCTCACCAGACTGCCGGCCGAAGTCTTCTGCCCGGCGGGTATGGCGGTGCCGTCGATGGTCTGCCCGGCCATGGAGCTGGTGGTTGCGACCGGAGCCGTCTGCGCCGTGTTGTTCGGGTGCGCCGCGAGGTAGTCGGCGGCGAACTGCTGGAAGTTCAGGACGCCGGTCTGCGTGTTGACGCCGGAACCGTCCGGCGCGTCCGTGGTGTCAGGGGCCTGCGACATGTCCTCCAGCGGGTCGTTGATGATCGCCAGGTAGGGCTGTCCGGCGGCGTTGGTCGAGTCGCCGTTGACCATCACGATCGCCTCGTTCAGCCCCGCACCGGCTGACATCGTGAAGGTCAGCGTGTGCTGGTCGGTGCTGACGGAGACGGCGCCGCGGGGGTAGTAGCGCGCCGGATAGACGTTGACCGTGCTGATCGTCGTGCTGGGCAGCGTGACGGTGATCGTCGGCGTCCGCGAGCTGGAGGCGAAGCGTGCGACGTCGAAGTTGTGGCCGTTCTGGGTGTACTGCACAGCGCCCACGGACACGCCTGCGACTTGCACTTGGTACTTGGTGGAGGCCACGTCCGGAGAAGTCGTCACCCCGCCGCCGACTCCGCTGGGTGCGTATGTGTGGACTGCGACCGCGGTCGCCGCGTGCGCCGAGGCGAAGCTCAGGCCCGCCATCGCGATGGCTGCGCCGGCGGCGGCGGCGAGGAGGCGTTTCACCCGCGGAACTCCTCTGCTCGTACCGGGGCGGTGTGACGTCGGGGGATGTTTCGCGGGATGCGCCATGACGACTCCATCTCATTGATCGATCCATGCGATCTGCGTGGCCGGATGTTAGTGCCGTGTTTCCGAAACCGTCAACGATCAGTTCGCACTGCGGGACGCCGAACAGCAACGATGCGCGCCACTACGACCGGTCGGCGCGGCGAACCGTAACGGATGGATCACGACATCCCCGTGAAGCCTTGCCCCCGGTCGAATCGCCGCCCTACGCTGACGCCACTTTCGTGGATCGATAAACGTTTCAAGGAGCGCTCGTGGTGACGATGGCGGAGGTGGCCGCTCGGGCGGGAGTCACCAAACAGACCGTCTCCAATGTGGTGTCGGGCAAGAAGGTGCGCCCGGAGACGCTGGCAAAGGTGAACGCGGCTATCGCCGAGCTCGGGTACAAGCCGAACCTGGTGGCGCGCTCGCTGCGGACCGGCAGCACCTCGACGGTGGGGTTGTTCGTGCCGTCGGTGGCCAACCCGTTCTATTCGGAGGTGGTCGAGGAGGTGGAGAACGTCCTGGTCCGGCACGGCTACAACCTGTTGCTGGCCACGACGCGCGACGACCCCGACTACACCCGGGCCCACTTGGAGAATCTCGCCGCCCGGTCGGTGGACGCGCTGCTGGTCGCCGGAGACAAGGGCGTGAACGAGCAGCTGCCGATGCTCGCCCGGGCCGACTTCCCGGTGGCGTTGTTCGCCTGGGAGGGAGAACCGCCGGCCACACTTCCGGTGGTGACCATCGACTATGAGCACGCGGGCTTCCTGGCCGGGCGGCACCTGCGGGACCTCGGGCACCGGAACGTCGCGGTGATCGCCGACCTGCCCCCGCACGGGCTGCGCGTCGCCGGACTGCGCCGGGCGTTCGCCGCCGACGGGCTGACCATCGACGACGGCAAGGTGTTCGCCCGCACCAGCGACGACGCCGCCGGCGGTTACGCCGCGGCCTGTGCGGCGCTGGAGGCCGACCCGGGGCTGACGGCGATCTTCGCCACGCACGACATCCTGGCCGTCGGGGCCGTGGAGGCCGTGACCCGGTCCGGGCGGCGGGTCCCCGACGACGTCAGCGTCGTCGGCTTCGACGACATCGCCCAGGTCGGCCGGATCGAACCGGCGCTGACCACGGTCGCGTTCCCCAAGCGCGAAATGGCGCAGAACGCCGTCGAACTGCTGCTGCGGGCCGTCGAGTCCGGCCGGCCGCCGACCAACGCCCTGTCGCTGCTGCGCTCGACCCTGATCGTCCGGGGCAGCAGCGCCCCGCCCCGGACCGCCGGCTAGCGCCGGCCCGCTGAACCTGCCACGTCGTCCGGCGGGAAGCGGCAGCTCAGTCCCGCTGCTCCGCCGCCCACGACCGCACCGCACCGCCTACAGAAAGCACCGTGATGAAGGACCTTGACCCCCACGGCTACGTCGAAGACCGGTCGCCGGGCACCGGACGGCTGCGGCCGCGCGCCGCGTTCGCCTCGGACCTGCCCTCGATCGGGCTCGACGGCGACTGGCGGTTCCGGCTGGCTTCCGGGCTGGACGACCTCACCGCCGATCTGGGCGCGCCGGATCTCGACGACACCGGGTGGGACCTGCTCGCGGTGCCGTCCTGCTGGCAGCTGGCGGGCCTGCCCGGCGAGCCGCGGTACGGGGCCCCGGCCTACACCAACATCCTGTATCCCTTTCCGGTCGACCCGCCGAGGGTGCCCCGGCGCAATCCCACCGGGGAGTACCGTCGCGAGTTCGAGGTCCCGCAGGGGTTCCCGGCGGCGGAGGCGGTGCTGCGGTTCGAGGGCGTCGATTCGGCGTTCGCGGTGTGGCTCAACGGGATCCGGCTCGGCGACGGCAAGGGCAGCCGGCTGACGACCGAGTTCGCCGTCGGCGACGTCCTGCGGCCCGGCCGCAACCTGCTGGCGGTCCGCGTGCACCAGTGGTCCTCCGGCAGCTACCTGGAAGACCAGGACATGTGGTGGCTGTCCGGGATCTTCCGGTCGGTGACCGTGGCCGTCCGCGGCGTGGAGGACTTCTTCGTCCACGCCGGTTACGACCACGCCACCGGCCGGGGCACGCTGACCGTCGACGTCAGCGCCGCGACCCGGGTGTCGTTGTCCGTGCCCGAACTCGGCATCTCCGCCGCCGACCCGGCCGGAGCGCATGTGATCGACGACGTCGAGCCCTGGTCGGCCGAGAATCCGCGTCTGTACTCCGGAGAGCTCGTCTCCGAGGCCGGGGAACGGATACCGCTGCGCATCGGTTTCCGGACCGTGGCCGTCGTGGACGGGGTGCTGACCGCCAACGGCCGGCCCGTGGCCCTGCGGGGTGTCAACCGGCATGAGTGGCACCCCGTGACCGGGCGGACGTTGACCGAGGACCTCATGGTGGCCGACGTGCTGCTGATGAAGCAGCACAACATCAACGCGGTGCGCACCAGCCATTATCCGCCGGACAGCCGCTTCCTCGATCTGTGCGACGAGTACGGGCTGTGGGTGTTCTGTGAAAGCGATCTGGAGACGCACGGCTTCGAGCCCGGCGGGTGGCGGCGCAACCCCAGCGACGACCCCGCCTGGCGCGGCGCCTACCTGGACCGGATCGCGCGGCTGGTGGAGCGGGACAAGAACCACCCGTCGGTCATCGTCTGGTCGCTGGGGAACGAGTCCGGCACCGGGGCGAACCTGGCCGCCACGGCCGCGTGGATCCGGGACCGCGACGACAGCCGCCTGATCCACTACGAGGGCGATCATTCCAGCTGCGCCTACGTCGACCTGTACTCGCGGATGTACATCGGCCTGGACGAGTTGGCCGCCGTGGGACGCCGGCAGGAACCGCCGACCGCCGATCCGGCCGACGACGCCCACCGCCGGGCCCTGCCGGCCGTGCTGTGCGAGTACGGACACGCCATGGGCACCGGTCCCGGCGGTCTGGCCGAGTACCAGCAGATCATCGAGGCGCACCCGCGCCTGGCCGGCGGGTTCGTCTGGGAGTGGATCGACCACGGGATCGCCAGGTTCTCCGATCACGGGGACGCCCAGGTCTACTACGCCTACGGCGGCGACTTCGGCGAGGAGGTCCACGACGGCAACTTCGTCGCCGACGGGCTCCTGTTCCCCGACCGCACTCCGTCACCGGGCCTGGCCGAGTTCAAGAAGGTCATCGAGCCGATCCGGATCGGCATCGACCCGGCGGCCCGGCGGATCACCGTGCGCAATCTGCACCAGGTCCGCGACAGCTCCTACCTGGACTTCCGCTGGAGCCTCGAGGACGGCGGCGACGCGGTCGGCTCCGGTCCGCTGGCCGTGCCGGCCACCGCGCCCGGCGAGAGGACAGCGGTCGAATGGCCGGCCGACCTGTCCGACGCGGTCGAAGCGGCCGGCAAGGACGGCTCGGGCCAGGAGGTGTGGCTGACCGTGACCGCGGTGCTCGCCGCCGACGAGACCTGGGCCGGAGCAGGCCACGAGATCGCCTGGGGCCAGCGATCGGTGGCCCCGGCCGCCGCTGCGGCCGCTCCCCCGCCGGTCCCGGCGCTCATCCGCGGCCGCGACATCGTGGTCGGACCCGCGCGCTTCGACGCCGACAGCGGCGTGCTGACCCGCTTCGGCGACCTGGAGCTGGACGGGCCGAGGCTGGACGTCTGGCGGGCCCCGATCGACAACGACCTGCTCAACGCCTCGGGCGAGCCGCAGATCACCGCTTGGCGCGCCGCCGGACTGCACCGGATGCGCCACGAGATCCGCGGCGTCGAGCCGGACGCCTCAGGACTCACGGTCACCGCGCGGCTCGCCGCCGCGGGCTCCTCCTGCGGCCTCGACGTGGTCTATCGCTGGACCGCCGGCGATGGACCGGACGCCGGGCACCACCGGCTGCGCCTGCGGACCACCGTGACCCCGGACGGCGCGTGGGCGGTGCCGCTGCCGCGCCTGGGCGTCGCGATGTCGCTGGCCGGCGCCGACGCCGAGGTCGAATGGTTCGGGCTCGGTCCCGGCGAGGCCTACCGGGACGCCCGGGACGCGGCCCGGGTGGGCCGGCACCGGTCCACCGTGACCGCGATGCAGACCCCTTACATCCGCCCGCAGGAGAACGGCAACCGCCACCACGTCCGCCACGCCCGGATCACCACCCCGGACGGCACCCTGCTCATCGCCGGCGACCCGGTCATCGACCTGACCGTGCGCCCCTGGAGCACCGCGGCCCTGACCGCCGCCACCCACGCCCCCGACCTGGTCCGCGACGGCCGGCTCCATCTGCACCTGGACCACGCGCACCACGGTCTGGGCAGTGCGGCCTGCGGCCCGGGCCCGTCGGCAGGACACGTTCTGGCCGCGGTTCCGACCGCTTTCAGCGTGGAGCTCAGCACCAGCAGCCGATAGGCGGGCCTTGCCCGCCCGCCCACCGGCATCGGCAGTCCAGCAAGTCCCGTTCCGTCACGAAGGGTTCCGCTCACATGGACAGCACCACAATACGCAACCGCAGACTGCTCACGCTCGCCACCGCCGCGCTCCTGGCGGTCGGCGCCGGCGCGTGCAGCAGTTCCAAGAGCACCTCCGCCTCCGGCCCCGCCGCCGAACCGTCCCAGGCCGGGCCGGTCAGCATGGAGTTCTGGGGCTGGGCGCCCGGCTACGACAAGATCGTCGACCAGTGGAACGCCGCACACCCGAACGTCAAGGTCACCTTCAAGAAGGTCCCGTCGGGCGGCAAGGGCGGCTACACCCAGATCACCGACGCGATCACCGCCGGCAAGGGCCCGTGCCTGGCGCAGATCGAATACGGCACCATCCCCTCGATGCTCGTGAAGAACGCGGTCATGGACATCACCCAGTACGCGACCCCCGACATGGCCAAGTACGTGCCGTCCGCGGTATCGGCCGCCAGCGTCGGCGGCAAGATCTACGGCGTCCCGGTGGACGTCGGCCCGATGGTCCTGTTCTACCGGACGGACCTGTTCGCCAAGTACGGCATCACCAAGCCGCCGGCCACCTGGGACGAGTACCAGAGCGACGCCGAGAAGGTGGCCGCGGCCGATCCGAGCGTGAAGTTCGGCACCGCGCCCGGCGACGGCAACGACATGGCGGCCTACAGCCTGCAGACCGGCCAGTCCTGGTACTCGGCCACCGGCGACAGCTGGACCGTCAGCATCGACAACCCGGGCACCCGCAAGGTCGCCGCCTACTGGCAGAACATGAAGGACAAGGCGCTGGTGACGACCACCGGCAACGCCTGGGACCCGGCGTTCGACAAGGCCGCCGAGGCCGGCAAGGTGCTGACCTTCGTCAACGCGGCCTGGGCCGCCGGCGGCCTGAAGTCGGACCTGAAGGACCAGGCCGGCAAGTGGGCCGTGGCCCCGATGCCGACCTGGAGCGCCGGCGACGGCAAGAGCGCCAGCAACGGCGGCTCGGCCACCTCGGTGATGACCGGGTGCAAGACCCCCCGGGAGGCCGAGCAGTTCGCCGCGTTCCTGTCCACCGACCCGCAGGCCGTGAGTACCGGCATCACCGTCGGCGGGCTGTACCCGGCGGCCACCTCCGGGCAGGACGACCCCGCGCTCGCCGCCGGCGACCCCTACTTCGGCGGCCAGAAGGTCGGCGACCTGTACAAGGCCTCCGCCGCGCAGGTCCCCACCACGTGGACCAACGGGCCGACCTACCAGCAGGTCGAGACGGACTTCACCACCGCCATGGGCCAGGGGCCCATCCCGGACGCCGTCACCAAGGTGCAGGCCTCGACAGTCGCCGCGATCAAGCAGCTCGGACTGTCGGTGACCGGCGGCTGAACTGAGGGGTTCCAGCCGCCCTGAAGGGTTCCCGTGGCCCGGCCGTCACCAGCGGCCACGGGAACCCGCCCCCTGACGACGAACCACCGAGCGAGGTCTTCATGAGCAGTCCCAGCAGCGCCCGGACCGCGCCGCCGCCGCGATCGGCGCCGACCGTTCCGCACCGCGCCGCCGCGGCCGGCCGGCTCCGGCGCCGCAACGGCCGCACCGCACTGACCGCGTCGGGTTTCCTGGCACCCTTCGCAGTGC
>JABFXP010000010.1 GCA_013361685.1 Catenulispora sp. | reverse complement strand
CTCGACGACCGCCGCCGGCTCGGGCCGCTTCGTGAACGGCCCCGGAGCCAGCCGGGACCCGGGCCACGCGACCGGCTCGGCAGCCGCAGCCCCTTCGCCGTCCGCGCCGCCCCGCACCGGCGGTTCCGCCGCGGAGCTCACGCGCCGCCCCCGCCGTCCCCGTACAGCGCCAGCGCCTCGGCGGCGGTCTTGCGCACCTGGTCGGCCAGGGCCGGCGGGTCGACGATCCGGCCGTCGGCGCCCAGGCGCAGCACCAGGCGCAGGATGCGGCCCTGGTCCGGGGCCCGCAGCGCGATGCGCAGGCCGCCCTCGGGCAGCTCCTCCACGCCCTCGTTGGGGTAGTTCTCGGCGACCCAGCGGGCGTGGCGGGTGACCTCCAGGGTGACCAGCGGGTCGTCGGCGGCCGGGCGCAGCACGCCCTCGTCCAGGTCGTGCGGCTCGGCGGCCTCGGGCACCTCGGCGGCGACGTCCAGCACCTCGATCGCCACTATCCGGGACAGGCGGAAGGTGCGGACCGCCTCGCTGCGGCGGCACCAGCCCTCCAGGTAGGCGTGCCCGTCGGAGAGGATCACGCGCATCGGGTCCACGTCCCGGCCGGTCACCTGGTCCCGGGACGGCACGAAGTACTCCAGCCGCAGCCGGCGGCCGGCGTCCAGGGCCTGGCGGATCCGGTCCAGCACGGTGGCGCGCGCCTCGAAGGCCACGGTCACCCGCTGCGAGGCCTGCGCGCCGCGCTCGCCGGCCGCCTCCTCCAGCTTGGCGATGGCGCGCAGCAGGGCGTCGCGGTCGGCCACGCCGGGCAGCTGGGCCAGCGCCCGCAGCGCCACCAGCAGCGCCACCGCCTCGCGCACCGAGAACCGCAGCGGCCGCACGATGGCCTCGGCGTTCTCCAGGTGGATGGTGCCGCCCTCGCCGATGTGCGCCTCCATCAGGTCGTCCGGCAGGCCGCCGGGCAGACCGCACATCCACAGCGTCTCCAGGTCCTTGCGCAGCTGCTTCTCGGAGACGTTGAACTCCGAGGCCACCTCGGTGAGCTTGGCGCCGTCGTGCTCCAGCAGGTAGGGGACCAGGTTCAGCAGTCGGCGGACCTGGGCCGCGGCGCCGCTCATCGGGTGGCTCCCGTCGTCTGGCCGGCGCCGGGGCCGATGTCCGCCGTCCGGCTGCCCGGCACCGTTGCCGTTACCGTCGCCGACTGCGGCCCGCCGTCCGACGCGCCGTGGTGGGTCATCTCGTCGCTGGCTGCCAGGCCGTTGCCGGCCACGGCGGCGCGCAGCCGGGCGACCACCGCCGCCCGCAGCTCCGGCGGTTCCAGCACCTGCACGTCGGGGCCGAACTCGGCGAGCCAGCCGGCCATGCCGGTGTTGCGCGGCACGGTCAGCACGTCCCAGCCGGTGGGCTCGCCGTCGCGCAGCTCCGGTTCGCACTCGGTGGCGCGGCGGCGCAGCAGGAACCCGGTGTCGGCGCGCAGCCGCAGCGTGGCGGTGCCGACGTTGCGGTTCTGCCGCCAGGCGAAGTCGGCGACCTTGGCGTGCACGTCCATGTCGTCCGGCACCGGCTCCAGCAGGTGCCCGGGCAGCAGCACCACCTCGCCGACGATCCGGTCCAGCCGGAACATCCGGTCGGCGCCCCGGCCCCGGTCGTAGCCGGCCAGGTACCAGTGCCCGCGCCAGGAGTCGATGGCCCACGGCTCGACCCGGCGCTCGGCCGGGTCGACCTCGCCGGACTTGCGGTAGTGGAAGGCCACCGGCCGCCGGTCGCAGATGGCCTGCAGCAGCGGCTCGAACGCGACGGTCTCGGTCCGCACCCGCGGCTCGATCCCGGACTGGCTGACGTCGCCGACCTCGACGCCGGCGCTTTTCAGCTTCAGCAACGCCGAGGAGGCGTCGGAGGCCAGGACCGCCTGCTGCCAGAACCGGGCGGCGACGCCGAGCACCGCGGCCTCGTCCCGCTCCAACCGGATCTCCGGCAGGTTGTAGGAGTCCTTGGGGATGCGGTAGCCGATCTCGTCCTCGAACAGGGCGCTGTTGGTGCCGGTCTCCAGCGGGATGCCCATCTCCCGCAGCTCGTCCTTGTCCCGTTCGAACATCCGCTCGAAAGCATCGTCGGTGGGACACTCGCGGTACGGCTCCAGGGTCGCGCGCAGGCGCTCCTTGGTCACGTACTGCTTGGACGCGAGCAGGCAGATGACCAGGTTCACCAACCGCTCGGTCTTCGTGGCGGGCATCGAGGCTCTCCTAGCAACAACAACTCGGTTACGCGGTGAACGGTAGCGCTAATCGGGAGGACGGCGCAGCGTCGTACG
>JABFXP010000859.1 GCA_013361685.1 Catenulispora sp. | reverse complement strand
GCCCGATCCCGTCGACCAGCACCGCGCACAGCCGCCGGCCGGCGGCGACCGCGAACGCGTCCCCGCTGGGTCCCTCGCCGCCCAGCGGGACGTTGATCCCGCCCCAGGACCACGACCCCTGATCCGCCACGGCGCCGAGCCGGGCCAGGAACACCGTTCCGCGCTCGTCGCTGTGATAGTCGAACACCTTCGCCCGGCGACGGACCGCCGCCAGTCCCACGCCGAGGCCGGGTCCCAGGCCGACGCCGAGCGCCGGTCCCGGTCCCATCCCCGATCCCGTTCCCGGGCCGTGGCCGGGTCTCGCCGGCGGCACGATCTGCGCGATCTGCCTCGCCGACGGCAGCGGCGCGGCCAGCGCCTCGCGCGCCCTCGCCGACAGCCCCGGGCCCCGGTCGACGGCGAGCAGTTCCACGCCGCCGGCGCCGATGCGGGTCAGCACGTAGCCGCCGCCGGCGTGGCGCAGGATGTTGGTCGCCAGCTCGACCGCGACCAGGTCCGCGTCGCCGTCGGCCAGCTCGGGCAGTCCCGCGGCCTGGGCCCGCACCGCGCGGCGCAGGACCCCGACGTCTTCTTCGGTCTCGACGCGGAACCGCCGGTGCGCGGCGGGCGTGTCGAGGAGCCGGGTCACCGGCCCCACTTGACGACCGTCACGGTCGTGCCCGACGGCGAGGTGGCGACCGTGAGCTCGTCGACCAGCCGCCGGGAGCCCGGCAGCCCCAGGCCCAGGCTGCCGCCGGTGGAGAAGCCGTCGGTCAGCGCCGCGTCCACGTCGGGGATGCCGGGCCCGGAGTCGGTGAAGGTGCCGCGGACCCCGTTGCGGCCCAGCGCGCGCACCTGCTCCACGCTCAGCGTGCCCCGGCCGCCGGTGGCGTAGGTGAGGATGTTCCGGGTCAGTTCACTGCCGGCGGTGATCAGCTTGGTGGAGTCCACCAGGCCCAGCCCCGCCTGCTCCGAGGCGGCCCGCAGCGCCTGGCGGACCCGGATCAGGTCGGCCTCGGTGGCGATCTCGACCGTCCGCACCGCCGGGTGGGCCAGTCCGGCGGTCATCGGTCCGAACCGTGGTCGGCCGCGGCCCGCAGCCGCCGCAGCAGGGCCAGGCCCTGCTCGGCGTTCAGCGCCGTGTCCAGGTGGCCCATCGGCACGCCGAGCTCCACCAGCGTGATCGCCACCGCCGGGGAGATGCCCACGACCACGGTCTGCGCGCCGAGCAGCCGGATCATCGCCACCACCCGGGCCAGCACCCGGGCGATGAAGGAGTCGACCACCGTCAGGCCGCTGACATCGATCAGGACCCCGGCGGCGTGGACCCGCGCCACCTCCTGGGTGAGCTGTTCCTCGATCCGGACCACCGCGGCGTCGTCCAGGTCGCCCTGCAGGGCCACCAGCAGCGTGTCGCCGATCTTCAGGATCGGCAGCGTCTCGCTCACCAGGCCGCTCCCGCCACGTCGGCGGCGGCCTCGGACATCGCCGAGGAGCGGTCGCGCACGATCTGCAGCGCCAGCTGGAGCGCCTCGCGCAGGGTGTTGCGGCTGCGCAGCCGGCCCAGGTCGATGCCCAGGTGCACGATCGCCTGCGCGGTCTCCGGCCGCACCCCGGACAGGATGCTGCTGGCGCCCATCAACGTGGCCGCCTGCACGGTCTTCAGCAGATGCTGGGCCACCAGCGTGTCCACGGTCGGGACCCCGCTGATGTCCAGGATGACCACTTCGGCCTGCAACTCGCCGATCTTCTCCAGCAGCGCCTCGGTCAGCCGGGCCGCCCGGCCGGAGTCCAGGGTGCCGATGATCGGCAGCGCCAGCACCCGGTCCCAGACCTGGATCACCGGCGTGGACAGCTCCATGATCTCGTCCCGCTGCCGCCTGAGCCGCTCGGCCTGCTCGCGGCGCTCGGTGACGTCCCGGATCGCCGCGCACACCTGCCGGCCCCGGTCGGTGTCCAGCGGGCTCAGGCTGATCTCCACCGGCAGTTCGCTGCCGTCCTTGCGGACGCCGAACAGGTCCAGGTCCACGCCCATCGGCCGCACCTGGGCGGCGGCGAAGAACCCGTCCCGGTGGTGCACGTGCCGGCCGCGCAGCCGCTGCGGCACCAGCACCTCGATCGTCTGGCCCACCAGCTCCTCGCGGTGGTAGCCGAACATGATCTCGGCCTGCCGGTTCACCAGCGTGATCCGGCCGTCCGGATCCACGATCACCATCGCGTCCGGGGCCGACTCCAGCAGCGCGTTGAACATCGCCTCGTCCGCCCGGCGCGAGGTGACGTCCCGCAGCACCTTGACGAACCCGGTCAGTTCCCCGTCGGCCCCGGTCAGCGGGGCCACCACCACGGCCGCCCGGAACCGGCTGCCGTCCTTGCGCACCCGCACGCCCTCGGTCTCGAACCGCCCGGAGCCGCGGGACCCGTCGAGTTCGGTCGCGAGCAGATCGCGGGCCGTGTCCTCCTCGGTGTAGAGCAGCGACACCGAGCGGCCGATCACCTCGTCGGCCTCATAGCCGGTCAGCTCCGTGGCGGCGGCGTTCCAGCCGACCACGACGCCCTGCGGATCCAAGGTGGCGATCCCGTCGCTGACCAGCGTCGCCACAGCTTCCAGAACTCGAAGCCGCGTGCCGTCATCCGACATAGAATCCTCCGCCACCTTGCCCCACCTCATCGGTGATTAGCTCAAACGGGTGAATGAATACCCGGCTGATGCTATCGGTGTTCGACAGCACCGGTCATGGGGGTGGGGCTCCCCCCTGTGCCTGCTCTCGCCGGACCTCCACCATCTCTGATTCGATTCAGGGTGAAAACAGGCCCTTGACGCAGCTATAGCCCGCCGATTAGCGTCGGTCTCGCTCAAGCTGGTGAATCGATTCAACCCTCAGGTGCAGAGCGCCTGAGCCCGCGCTGAGCCTTCGAGGTGGAGCCATGACCGTTGATTCGGCCGTTGTGAAGGCGGCGCTGGCCGCGCAGGTGATCGAGACCCCGTCCTGGGGTTATGGGAATTCCGGGACCCGCTTCAAGGTGTTCGCCCAGGCCGGGGTGCCGCGCGACCCGTTCGAGAAACTCGCCGACGCCGCGCGGGTGCACGCCGCGACCGGGGTCGCGCCGCTGGTCTCCCTGCACATCCCGTGGGACGAGGTCCAGGACTACGGCGCCCTGGCCGCGCACGCCGCCGACGTCGGCGTCCGGATCGGGATGATCAACTCCAACACGTTCCAGGACGACGACTACAAGCTCGGCTCGGTCGGGCATCCGGATGCGAAGATCCGGCGCAAGGCCGTGGACCACCTGCTGGCGTGTGTCGACATCATGGACGCGACCGGCTCGGACAGCCTGAAGCTGTGGTTCGCCGACGGCACCAACTACCCGGGCCAGGACGACATCGTGGCCCGCCAGGACCGGCTGTTCGAGGCGCTGTCCGAGGTCTACGGCCGGCTCGGGGACGGTCAGCGGATGGTGCTGGAGTACAAGCTGTTCGAGCCCGCGTTCTACAGCACCGACGTGCCGGACTGGGGCACCTCCTACGCGCACTGCCTGAAGCTGGGGGAGAAGGCGCAGGTCGTGGTCGACACCGGCCACCACGCCCCGGGCACCAACATCGAGTTCATCGTCGCGTTCCTGCTGCGGGAGAAGAAGCTCGGCGCGTTCGACTTCAACTCCCGCTTCTACGCCGACGACGACCTGATGGTCGGCTCGGCCGACCCGTTCCAGCTGTTCCGGATCCTGCACGAGGTCGCCAAGAACGGCGGCTTCGACCCGGCCAACAAGGTCGCGTTCATGCTCGACCAGTGCCACAACATCGAGGCGAAGATCCCGGCGATCATCCGCTCGGTGATGAACGTGCAGGAGGCCACCGCCAAGGCGCTGCTGGTCGATCTGGACGCGCTGAAGGCCGCGCAGCAGTCCGGGGACGTGCTCGGCGCGAACGCGGTGCTGATGGACGCCTACAACACCGACGTCCGGCCGCTGCTGGCCGAAGTGCGCACGGAGATGGGCCTGAACCCCGATCCGCTGGCCGCGTACCGGGCCTCCGGGTGGGCCGAGCGGATCGTCGCCGACCGCGTCGGCGGCGCCCAGGCGGGCTGGGGCGCGTGACCGGATCCGGTGCGGACATGGACATGAACGCTGAGGCCGCTGCCCTGCTGGAACGCTCCCACCGGCTGGGCGCGGATCCCCGCAACACCAACTACGCCGGCGGCAACACCTCCGCGAAGGGCTTGGCCACCGACCCGGTGACCGGCGGCGAGGTCGAGCTGCTGTGGGTGAAGGGCTCCGGCGGAGACCTGGGCACGCTCACCGCGTCGGGCCTCGCCGTGCTGCGGCTGGACCGGCTGCGCGCCCTGGCCGACGTCTACCCCGGCGTCGAGCGCGAGGACGAGATGGTCGCGGCGTTCGACTACTGCGCCCACGGCAAGGGCGGCGCGGCACCGTCGATCGACACCGCCATGCACGGGCTCGTCGACGCCGCCCACGTCGACCACCTGCACCCGGACTCCGGCATCGCGCTCGCCTGCGCCGCCGACGGCGAGAAGCTGACGGCCGAGTGCTTCGGCGACGCCGTGGTGTGGGTGCCCTGGCGGCGTCCCGGATTCCAGCTCGGCCTGGACATCGCCGCGATCAAGGAGGCGAACCCGCGAGCCGTCGGCTGTGTCCTCGGCGGGCACGGCATCACAGCCTGGGGCGCCAGCAGCGAAGAATGCGAGGCGAACTCGCTGCGGATCATCCGCACCGCCGAGCGGTTCCTCACCGACCACGGACGCCCGGAGCCGTTCGGCCCGGTCCGGCCCGGCTTCGAAGCGCTGCCCGAGGCCGAGCGCCGGAGGCGGGCAGCCGCGCTCGCCCCGCATGTAAGGGCCCTGGCATCGGCGGACCGGCCGCAGGTGGGGCACTTCACCGACGCCGCCGTGGTGCTCGACTTCCTCGCCCGGGCCGAGCACCCGCGCCTGGCCGCGCTCGGCACCTCGTGCCCCGACCACTTCCTGCGGACGAAGGTCCGTCCGCTGGTCGTCGACCTCCCGGCCACGGCGCCGCTCGAGGACGTCGTCGCCCGGCTCGCCGAACTGCACGCCGCCTACCGCGAGGACTACCGCGCCTACTACGAGCGCCACGCGACCCCCGACTCGCCGCCGATGCGCGGCGCGGACCCGGCGATCGTGCTGATCCCCGGCGTCGGCATGTTCTCCTTCGGCCGTGACAAGCAGACCGCTCGGGTCGCGGGGGAGTTCTACGTCAACGCGATCAACGTGATGCGCGGCGCCGAGGCGGTCTCGACCTACGCGCCGATCGAGGAGTCGGAGAAGTTCCGGATCGAGTACTGGGCGCTGGAGGAGGCCAAGCTCGCCCGGATGCCCGCGCCCAAGCCGCTGGCGACCCGCGTCGCGCTGGTCACCGGCGCGGGGTCGGGGATCGGGAAGGCGATCGCGCGGCGGCTCGTCGCCGAGGGCGCGTGCGTCGTGGTGGCGGACGTGGACGCGGCGAACGCCGAGGCCGTCGCCGCCGAGCTCGGCGGCGCGGACAAGGCGGTCGCGGTCACGGTCGACGTCACGGCCGAGGAGCAGATCGCGGCGGCGTTCGACGCGGCGGTGCTCGCGTTCGGCGGCGTGGACCTGGTCGTGAACAACGCCGGGATCTCGATCTCCAAACCGCTGCTCGAGACCACGGCCCGGGACTGGGACCTCCAGCACGACATCATGGCGCGCGGCTCGTTCCTGGTGTCCCGCGAGGCGGCGCGCGTCATGACCGCGCAGAAGCTCGGCGGCGACATCGTCTACATCGTGTCGAAGAACTCTGTGTTCGCCGGCCCCAACAACATCGCCTACTCCGCGACCAAGGCCGACCAGGCCCATCAGGTGCGGCTGCTGGCCGCCGAGCTCGGCGAGCACGGGATCCGAGTCAACGGCGTCAACCCCGACGGCGTGGTGCGCGGCTCGGGCATCTTCGCCGGCGGCTGGGGTGCGCAACGCGCGGCGACGTACGGAATCCCGGAGGAGAAGCTCGGCGAGTTCTACGCCCAGCGCACCATCCTCAAGCGCGAGGTGCTGCCCGAACACGTCGCCAACGCGGTGTTCGCGCTCGTCGGCGGGGACCTGACGCACACCACCGGCCTGCACCTCCCGGTGGATGCCGGCGTCGCCGCCGCGTTCCTGCGATGAGCGCGGGCACGAGGACTGTCGCGGCGGTCGATCTCGGAGCATCCTCCGGCCGGGTCATGGTCGGCCGCGTCGGCCGCGACGCGCTGACGCTCACCGGGGCCCATCGGTTCGGCAACCGGCCGGTGGCGGTCGGCGGCACGCTGCACTGGGACATCCTGGCGCTGTATCAGGGCGTACTCGACGGGCTGCGCGCCGCCGGGCAGGCCGAATCGGTCGGCGTCGACAGCTGGGCCGTGGACTACGGTCTGCTGGACGCCGACGGCGCGCTACTGGGGAACCCGGTCAGCTATCGCGATCTCCGGACCGAAGGCATCGCGGAGAAGGTGTGGCCGATGGTCTCCCCGGCGGAGCTGTACGCCGCGACCGGGATCCAGCACGCGCCGTTCAACACCCTGTACCAGCTCATCGCCGCACGCGGCAGCGCACACCTGGCCGCCGCCCGCACGCTGCTGCTCATCCCGGACCTGATCGGCTACTGGCTGACCGGCGAGATCGGCACCGAGCTGACCAACGCCTCCACGACGCAGCTGCTCGACCCGCTGACCCGGGACTGGTCACGCGACCTGGCCGCACGCCTGGACATCGACCTGGGGCTGTTCGGACCGCTGCGCCGTCCCGGACAGCACCTCGGCGACCTGCTGCCGGCGGTGCTGGAGCAGACCGGCCTGACCGGCCCGGTGCCGCTGACCACGGTCGCCTCGCACGACACGGCGTCCGCGGTCGCGGCCGTGCCCGCCGCCCCCGGCGAGCGCTTCGCCTACATCTGCACGGGAACCTGGTCGCTGGCCGGGCTGGAACTCGACGCACCGGTGCTGACGGAGGCCGCGCGCCTGGCGAACTTCACCAACGAGGCCGGGATCGACGGGACGGTCAGGTTCCTGCGGAACATCATGGGCCTGTGGCTGCTCCAGGAGTGCGTCCGGGAGTGGGAGAGTGGCGGCGGGTCGGCGGTCGCGGCTGAGGGCGGCGAGCTCGCGGGCCAGTCAGAGTGGGAGGGCAGCGACGGCGGGTCCGTGGTCCCGCCTGAGGGCGGCGAGCCGGCGAGCCCGTCTCCGTCCAGCCGCTCCCAGGCCGGCGGCGCACCGGTCCTGGAGCCGGAACGGCTGGCCGGCAGCCGCATCCACCTGCCCGCACTCCTCCGAGCCGCCGCCGAACTCCCGGCCCTGCGCTCGGTCGTCGACGCCGCCGACCCGGCGTTCCTGGCCCCGGGACACATGACCGCCCGCATCGCCGAAGCCTGCCGGGCCACCGGCCAGCCGGTCCCCGCCACACCCGCCGAGTTCACCCGCTGCATCCTCGACTCCCTCGCGCTGGCCCACCGCACCGCGATCCGGCAGGCGCAGCAGCTCGCCGATCACCCGATCGACATCGTCCACATCGTCGGCGGCGGCGCTCGCAACACCCTGCTGTGCCAGCTGACCGCCGACGCCTGCGGCCTGCCCGTCGTCGCCGGCCCCGCCGAGGCCGCCGCGCTGGGCAACGTCCTGGTCCAGGCGCGGGCGCTGGGCGCCGGCGGCGACCGGGCCGCAATGCGCTCGCTGCTCGTGCGCACCCAGCCGCTGGCGGGCTACCAGCCGTCCGGCGACCCCGCCGCCTGGGCCGCGGCCGCCGCCCGCATCGGACCACGGCGATCGCCCCCATAAGATCAGCAGCGATATATCCAGTGCCTCATCACGTCAGGAGCCGCGGATGACCTTCGAGCCGACCGCGATCAACGCCGCCGACAGCCTCGCCGATGCGGAGCTCGGCGAGTACATCGCCGCCGTGCGCCGCGACCCCGGGCCCTCCGTTCGCGACCTCGGCGCCGACGAGGTGCGGCGGGGGCAGCAGGCCCGTGTACGGACCGCGCTGCCGGGACCGGAGATCGGCGCGGTGGCGGATGAGGTCGTCGGCCCCGGCCGCGTCCCGGTGCGCGTGTACCAGCCGGTGGGCGAGGCTCGCGGCACCGTGGTCTTCCTGCACGGCGGCATGTTCGTCATCGGCGACCTGGACTCGCACGACCGCGCGTGCCGCCGTCTGGTCCGCGCCGCCGGGGTCGCGGTGGTGGCCGTCGACTACCGGCGCGCGCCGGAGCATCCGTGGCCGGCCGCCGTGGACGACGCGGTGGGCGTCCTGGCCTGGGTGCACGGGGAAGCAGGGCTCGACGGCGACGGCTCCCCGTACCGCCTTCCCGCCCCGACAGCCGTCATGGGCGACAGCGCCGGCGGCTGCCTCGCCACCCTGGCGTGTCTGCGCCTGCGCGACGAAGGCGGCTCCCTGCCGGCCCTGCAGATCCTGGCGTACCCGAACACTGACTTGACCCTGTCGCAGCCCAGCGTCCGTTCCAAGGGCACCGGCTGGGGCCTGGACCCCGACGCCGTCGCCTGGGGCGTCGAGCAGTGGGTGCCCGATGTCGCGCGCCGCGCCGATCCCGCCGTCAGCCCCTTGTATGCCGATCTGAGCGGGCTCCCGCCGGCGATCGTCGTCACCGCCGAGCACGATCCGCTCCGCGACGAAGGCGACGCTTACGCGGCCAAGCTGGCCGACGCGGGGGTACCGGTGCGGCACCGCTGCGAGGCGGCCCAGATCCACGGCTTCCTCACCTTGGACGCGCTTTCCCCCGCCGCCGCCTCGGCCGGCGACCGGCTGTTCGAGGACCTGGCCGAATTGCTCTAAGCGCTGACTGCTCGGCGTCGTACAAGTCCCACCGGCGCGCGCAGACCGGCGCGCGCAGA
>JABFXP010000560.1 GCA_013361685.1 Catenulispora sp. | reverse complement strand
TGTCAAGTCTCGCATACGCACCACCCACCCAAAGGGTCGACTTGATACCGCCTGGCCGGCGTGATTCCGTGAGGCGACGATGCGACGGGGAGACCAGGACAAAGGCGACCACAACCCAGACCGCACCCGCCAACACGACGCCCCACCTACCCAACCCTCGCCATCCCAAAGCGACCGCGCCTCGAACCGCCGCCCGCCAGCCCGAGGCGCGCGCCCCCTCCCCAGAGCGGAGGCCCGCCGGAGGCGCTCTTGACTTTCACGCCCGCGAACTGCGACGAAGTCGCCATCCCCGCACCAAGCCCCACCCCCACCCGCCGCCACCTCTACCCCCCACCCCCTTCTCCCGCAAAGCCCCCACCCCCCACCCCCTACTCCCGCAAAGCCCCCCACCCCCCAAAAACCGCCCCCGCCAACAAAACCCCCGACACCGCAAACCCCTCCCGCGGCCCCACAACCTCCACAACCCCCGCCACCCCAAACCCCGCCACCGGCGCAACCCCCGTCATAGCCATCCCCCACAACGCCATAACCCGCCCCCGCATCTCCGGCGCACACCGCAACTGCGCAAGCGTATTCGCCGAAGCAATAAACCAAATCGAAGCCACCCCAAGCAGCACCATAGCCCCCAACGCCACCACCAAATCAGGCGCAATCGCAATAGCCCCCACCGCCCCCGCAGTAACCAACCCCAACACCCGAACCCGCCGCCCAGTCGGCACCGGCTGCGCAGCAGCCAACAAAGCCCCCGGCAACCCCCCAATCCCGAACGCCGCCATCATCGCCCCATAAGCTCCACCACCCTGATGCAACCCCCGCTCAACAAGCGGCGGCAAAGCAATCGACATACCAAAAATCAACCCCGAAGCCGCCGACATCGGCAGCAGCGCCCGCATAATCGGCGACCGAAACGCATAACGAAGCCCCTCCCTCGCCGTACCCGCACCCCCCTTGTCCTTATGGGCCCGCACCGCACACGCCCGATCCTTCATCTTCGTGAGCACGACCAACGGCGGCACGTAAGTCAGCGCATTAACAACAAAACACGCCGTAACCCCCGACGTCGCCAGCAACGCACCCCCGATCCCCGGCCCAATCACCCGCGAAGCATTGAGCGCCACCTCCCACAACCCCACCGCACTGGCCACCCCCTCCTCGCCCACCAAATCAACGACATACACCTGCCGCGCCGGCGCATCCACTGCAACCACCGCCCCAGCCAGCACCGAAGCCACCACAACGTTCCAAATCGCCAACTGCCCCGTCGCCGCCAACACCGCCAGCACCGTCGCGATCCCCAGCAACGCAGCCTGCGTGACCACCAACAACTTCCGCCGATCCGAGCGATCCACCAACGCCCCGGCCCAAGCCCCGCCCACCAACGTCGGACCCCACGTCGCGAACGTCATGACACTGAGCCACACCGCATCGCCAGTCTGCTGAAGCACCCACCACGACAACGCCACACCCTGCGCCATCACCCCGGACGCCGACGTCACCTGCCCCGCGAACCACCACCTGAAGTCACGCGCCCGGAGCGCACCGCCTATCCGGCCCAGCACCCCACCTCCGCCGCCGCCACTCCCACCCCCACCAACGGCACCCACTACTGCGCCAGCATCAACCGTCTCCAGATTCGCGGACAACTTCCCCTCCCAAAATTGGTCCAGACCATAGCCGGGAACTGCCGCGCACCTCGAACTATTTCGCCAAACGCGCTTCGTCTCAAAAACAACCCCACCCCGCAGCCGACCTCCCTACCTGCACGGGGAGTTCTACTATGTCGACGTGCAAGGCAGCGCAAAGACGACCACCCCCACCACGCCGCCCACGCCTGCCCTCGCCCCCACCCCCACCCCCACCCCCGCCCATGCACCCACCCCCGCCCACGCCCCCACCCCCAGCTCCACCGACCCAGCCCCCCGCCTAGCCCGCACCCTCGTCTTCGCCGTCGCCGCAGCCCTAGTCTCCGTCCACTTCTTCAAAGCCCTAGGCCGCCTCCCCTCCGACCCACCCGCCGCCCTCACAATCCTCGCGGCCTCCTCGACCATCCTGATCCTCGAACTCCGCCGCGCATCCCCCCTCCGCATCTCCACACAACTCGCCTGCGCCTTCACAGCCATCACCGCAGCCGGCAGCTCAGTCGGCCTCCTCGCCGTCCCGGTCGGCGCAGTACTCCTCCGAGGCTGGTGGCCCCTACTCCCACCAGTCCTAGGAACAGCCGCATGGATCCAGGCAGCCCGAACAGCCAGCATCCGCGACACCACAGACACCGTCACAATGATCATCCTCGGCGCCATGATGATCTACGCCGTCACCACCCTCGCCGCCCTCGCAGCGCGCGTCCACAGCACCCGCCTGACACTCGCCGCCGCAGCCGTAACCGGCGAACGCCTCCGCATCGCCGAAGGACTGAACACCGAGCTCGCCTCAGGCCTGGGGCGAATCCGAACCCTCGCCGCCCACGCCCGACAAGACCCGTCAGTACTGACCCGCTTGCTCACCGACGCCCGCGCAACCCTCGCCGCAACCCGCGCCACCGCCGCCGACCTGCGAAGCCTGTCACTCGCGCCCGAAGCAGCCAGCGCCCGTGCCCTCCTGCACTCCGCCGGCATCGAGGCCACCGTGACGACAACCCACACCGAACCCCTCGGCGCGGCCGGAACCGTACTCGCGACAGTCCTCCGCGAGGTAGTGACAGCGGTAGTACGCATCGGCGACGCCCGCCGCTGCCACATCACCACCAGCGACTCCGCCGGTCCCACCGGCCAGGTGACCCTCCGCGTCCTCAGCGACGGCGTGCCCACCGCCGCTCTAGGGGCCGACATCCTCGACCCCCTCGCGGACCGGATCCGCGAAAGCGGCGGCCGCCTCACCACAAGCCTGGAAGCAGACGGATGGTTCGCCGTCGAAGCCTCAGTCCCGGCGACGCCAGTGGCGCTGGATCCGACAGACGCGCCGGAACTACGCCGGGCGATGTTCCTCTACTACCTCCTCCTGGCCTCCTTCTGTGTTCGTACCTTGCTATACGTCCCCGCCGTTCTGATCGCCCCCGCCCTGGCAGTGCTGGCGGTGCTGTGCACGTTGCAGGCCGTGTACTCGGTCCGCGACGCGAAACGAGGCGGCGTCCCGGCGATCATCCTCTTCGCCGTGCTGACCTTCCTGCCGATGCACTGGTTCGGCCAGAACTGGATCGCCTCCCTCGGGCTCCTCACCGGCTCCCTCGCCATCGCACTGCCGTGGCGAGCCGCGATACCGGCGGTGGCGGCAGCGCTCGCCATCGGCGGCGCCCTAGCCGCCTGGGACGGCACCAGCGCGGTGTCCGCGGTACTGAACGCCATGGTGACCTGCCTGATCGTGTACGGATTCCTCCGCCTCGCGCGACTGGTGCGTGAGCTCCAGGAAGCAAGCGAGGGCCTGACCCGCGCGGCAATCGTGACCGAACGCCTGCGAGCAGCGCGCGACCTCCACGACCTCCTGGGCCACGGCCTGGCAGCGATCCTGCTCAAGGCCGAGCTGGCACGCCGCCTGGCCGACACCGACCCCGAACGCTGCCTCACGGAGATCCACGACGTCGCACGCCTCGCGGCCCAGGGCGAGAACGAACTCCGAACCCTGACCGGCGGCCCCCGCGACCTCTCCTTCCGCGACGAGCTGACATCGGCCGCAGCCGTACTGGCCTCAGCGGACGTGACAGTCGAAATCGAAGGCGACGACCTCCCCATACCCCCCGAAGCCGGCGCGGTCCTCGGCGTGGTCCTGCGCGAGGCGGTGACGAACGTGCTGCGCCACAGCACCGCGCGACATGCGCGGATAGCGGCGACGACACGAGGCGCGGTGCTGCGGCTGGAGGTCGAGAACGACGGGGTCACTCCGCTGGCGTCGTCCGCGCCCGGTGCGCCGGTCTCCTCCTCCGGCTCCGGCATCGGCGGCCTGACTCTGCGCCTGTCCGAGCACGGCGGCACCTTCACAGCAGGTCCCGACGACGGATGGTGGCTGGTCCGCGCGGAGCTGCCGGTCGCGAGCGGCGATCACTCAGACGCAGCAACTTTCGCGCGGATTGCTTGACCGGCCGACGGCGCGGCGCTGATGCTGAGCGGAGGTCGAGGGCGCGCGCACCTATTAGTGGTGGTGAGCCCCCTGCGGTGGGTGGGGCGGCTTTCGCGAGTCAAGGCGCTGACGCCCTACACCCACCCCGCCTCGCGGGCGATCCGCGCCGCATCCGTCCGGTTCCGGGCATTCAACTTCGTCACGACCGCCGTCAGCACGTTGCGGACCGTCCCCGTCGACAGGTGCAGCGTGGCGGCGATCTCCGGTGGTTCGGCGCCTGCGGCCAGCTCGCGCAGCACGTCGTTCTCGCGGGGCGTCAGCGGGTTGTCCGCCAGGTCCCAGGCCGTCACCGCCAGCTTCGGGTCCAGGACCCGGCCGCCGGCCGCCACTTCGCGGATCGCGGCTGTCAGTTCCTCCGGCGGTGCGGTCTTCAGCAGGAAGCCGTCGACCTTCGCCTCCAGCGCCCGGCGGAGCAGCGCGGGGCGGCCGTTGGAGGTGAGCATCAGCGTCCGGCACGAGGGCAGCTTCCGCTTCAGCTGCGCCGCCGCCTCCAGGCCGTCGATGCGGCCCGGCATGTCGATGTCCAGCAGGGCCACGTCCGGGGTGAAGACCAGCGCCTGCGAAAGCACGTCGTCGCCGGTCGCGGTCTGGGCCACGACCTCGAGGTCCGGCTCCAGCGCCAGCAGCGCCGCCAGGGCGCCGCGCACCACGAGTTGGTCCTCGGCCAGCAACAGTCGGATCACGTCATGACGATACCCGTGACGACGTCACGGGTGAGCGATGACCGCGTCTCTGGGGAGCTGCGCCGCAGGTCGGCAGGCTGGAGACATGAACGAGGCGACCCACGAAGCGGGCAACAGGGCCGGCAGCAAGCCGCGCACCACCCCCACCGACCGCACGATCCCAGCCACCCCCGCCACCCCCGCCACCGAAGCAATCAGCCTCGACCGCGTCAGCAAGGTCTACGGCAAAGGCCGCAGCGCCGTCGCCGCCCTCCGCGAAGTGTCGATCACCCTCCCGCGGGGCGGCTTCACCGCCATCATGGGCCCCTCCGGCTCCGGCAAGAGCACCTTCCTGCACTGCGCCGCCGGCCTGGACCGCCCCAGCTCCGGCACCGTGCGACTCGGCGGCACCGACCTGGCCGGCCTCACCGAGACCAAGCTGACCGAGCTGCGCCGGGCCCGGGCCGGCTTCGTGTTCCAGGCCTTCAACCTGGTGTCGTCGCTGACCGTGGCGCAGAACATCACCCTGCCGCTGCGGCTGGCCGGCAAGCGCGCCGACGCCGCCCGGCTGGCCGGCATCGTCACGCGGGTCGGCCTCACCGAGCGCACCGGCCACCGGCCCGGGCAGCTGTCCGGCGGCCAGCAGCAGCGCGTCGCCATCGCCCGGGCGCTGATCGCCGACCCCGAGGTGATCTTCGCGGACGAGCCCACCGGCGCGCTGGACACCATGACCGCGCGGGAGGTGCTGGGCCTGCTGCGCGAGACCGTGGACGCCCTCGGCCAGACCATCGTGATGGTCACCCACGACCCGGTCGCGGCCTCCTACGCCGACGCCGTCCTGTTCCTGGCCGACGGCCGCGTCGTCGACACCATGGCCGCCCCCACCGCCGCCTCCGTCGCCGACCGCATGATCCGCCTGGGAGCGTGGGCGAAATGATGCTGCCCCTGGCCTGGGCCACCCTGCGCCACCGCAAGGGCGGCTTCGTCGGCGCCTTCGTCGCCCTGTTCTGCGCCGCCGCCCTCGTCTGCGGCTGCGGCACGCTGCTGGCCACCGGCATCCTGGGCACGGTGAAGCCGGAACGCTTCGCCGCCGCGCCGATCGTCGTCACCGGCGACCAGGACGTGCACTCCGTCGAGGTGAAGGGCAACGGCAAGGTCAAGAACAAGGCCAAGCCGGTCGCCGACCACGTGTGGGTCGCCGCCTCGCTCGCCGAGCGCATCAGAACCCTGCCATCGGTCAAGGCGGTCAGCACCGAGGTGCTGTTCGCCGCCTCCCTGCCCAACGGCCCCGCCGACGACTCCTTCGGCCACGGCTGGGATTCCGCGCCGCTGTCCGGCCTGACGCTCGCCACGGGCCGCGCGCCGTCCGCCCCCGACGAGGTGGTCCTCGACGCCGACACCGCCGCGAAGACCCACCTAGGCGTCGGAGCCTCCACTCCGCTGCGCACCGCGCAAGGCACGACGACCGTGCACGTCGTCGGCGTCACGGCCCAGGGCTTCGCCAGCCAGGCCGCGATCTACTTCGCCCCGGCGCAGGCCCGGCACCTCGCCGGCCACGACAACCTGGTCTCCGCGATCGGCGTCTTCCCCACCGGGGACCCGGCCGCCACTGCGAAGGACATCAAAGCCCTAATTACCTCCGGCGCCACCGGCGGCGACCCCGCCGCGGCCCTCAACACGTCCCCCACCACCACTCCTACCCCCACCGTCCACACCGGCGACTCCCGCGGCCCCGCCGAGTTCCCCGACTCCGCCAACGCCAAAGTACGCCTGATCAGCATGGGCGCCGTCCTCGCCGGTACCTCGCTGATCGTCGCGATCTTGGTCGTCGTCGGCACCTTCGCGCTGTCGATCCAGCAGCGCCAGCGCGAGATCGCCGTACTGCGCGCCGTGGCCGCGACCGGCAAGCAGGTGCGCAAGATGATCGGCGGCGAGGCCCTGACCGTCGGCCTGGCGGCCGGCGTCACCGGCGCCGCCGCCGGGCTCCCCCTCGGCTCGTGGCTCCACGGTGAATTCGTGTCCTTGCACGTGATCCCGTCCAACGTTCCCGTCGTGCTGTCGGTGTTCCCAGTCTTCGCCGCCCTGCTCATGACCGTGCTGGCCGGCTGGCTCGCGGCGCGCGTCTCGGCCCGCCGCGTGACCCGCATCCGCCCGGTGGAGGCGCTGGGGGAGGCGGAGCTGAAGCCGCCTCGGATATCCGTCGTCAGGGCCCTGTTCGGGGTGTTGGCGCTGGCCGGCGCGGTCGTGCTGACCGCGGTGCTGACCGTGCTGCACACCGACGCGGCCTCGACGCCGGTGGGCTTCAACGCCGTGCTGCTGTGGTGCACCGCCCTGGCGCTGCTCGGACCACTGGTGGCCCGGTTCGCGACCGCGGTGCTGAGCGTGCCGCTGCGGATCTCGCGGGTCGGCGGGTTCCTGGCCGCGCACAACCTGCGGGCCGCCGCGTACCGGCTGGCGTCGGTCATCACCCCGCTGACGCTGCTGACAGCGATGGCGTGCATGATCCTTTTCTCGCAGACCACTGTTTCGCACGCCGGAACTGCGCAGCGCTCGGCCGGCAACGTCGCCGACTACGTCGTCGGTCCGCACGTCCCCACCGACGCCGCCGAATCCGTCAAAGCGGTCCCCGGCGTGAAGACCGTGACGCGGGTCCTGCACACCACGGTCCGCACCGGCCTGACCAAGCGGAACGTGCTCGGCGTGACGCCGCAAGGGCTGAGCGACACGCTCGACCTCGGCGTCACCTCCGGCGACATCGCGGCCCTGACCGGGCCCGACACGGCAGCCGCCGCCTACGGACAGGGCTACCACGTCGGATCGCAGGTCACGATGACACTCGCCGACGGCACCCCGGCGCACGTCACGATCGTCGCCGTCTACTCCCGGCAACTCGGCTTCGGCGATCTGGTGGTGGCCCGCGATCTGGTGGCGCCGCACATGGACGTGCCGCTCGACGACGAACTGCTGGTGAAAGCCCCGGGCGTGTCCCAGTCCGTGCTGGCCGCCGCGCTGAAGGCGGAGCCGGGAGTCGGGATCCGCGACCGGGTGAGCGCGCAGTCCTCGAACGACGACGCGGGCGCCAAGATCGGCTACGTCTCGCTCGGCCTGATCATCGCCTTCACGGCGATCGCTGTGATCAACACCCTCGCCATGAGCATCAGCGACCGGGGCCGCGAGTTCGCGGCGCTGCGGCTCACCGGGGCGACGCGGCGGCAGGTGCAGCGGATGCTCGGCTTCGAGACCGCGACCGCCGTGCTGATCGCGACGGTGCTCGGGCTGGGCGTGGCCGGCGCGGTGCTGACGACCTACGCCAGCGGGATCACGCGGGCCAGTGCCGGGGTGTCGGCGCCGCTCGGGATGGTGGCGGTGGTGGTCGGGGCCGGCGCGGTGCTGGCCGGGCTGGCGACGTGGATACCGGCGCGGGCCACGCTGTCGGCGCTGAAGAAGGAGGGGTGACCGGCACCCGACGGAGAAGGGAGCCGCCGTGCCGGCGGCTCCCTTCTCCGCTTATTTCAAAGCACTGCTATTTCAAAGCACTGCTATTTCAGAGCACTGCGCAGCTTCTGCAGCATCGCCAGGCCTTCGCCGTGCCCGGAAGCCTCCGCCCCCGCGATTCCCCGGTCCAACCGGGCCTTGGCGGCATCGGTCTGGTTCAGCACCCGGTGCTCGATGATCGCGGCCAACCGGATCGCCTCGTAGCGCGGCGGGATCTCCGAGAAGCCCGGACGGTCATACAGGGCCACAGCGCGTTCCAACTCGGCGATCGCCTCGTCCGGACGTCCTGCGGTGTTCAGGACCCAGCCGCGCGTGTAGCAGGTCTGCGCTTCATCGACCTCGACGCTCACGAACTGCGTGCGCGCCACCTCAAGGAACTCTGCGCGCAGCTGGTCGGCCCGCGCCAGATAGCCGAGTGCTTCCTCCAGACCCTCGGCCCCCTGCGTGTTCATCGCCTCACCGGCCATGTCCCGCAGCGCCTCGGTCAGGTCCGGAACCCGGGGCGCCACCGCGTTGGCCGCGATCGCGCGCTCCAACGCCGCCCGCGCGCCGTCCCAGTTCCGGGCCAGGGCCAGGGCGCTGGCGGCCTCGGCCGCCGCGGCGGTCAGCCGGCTCGCGTCCGGCCACCCGTCGACGGCGTCGGCGACATGCAGGAACTCCACCGCCGCCGCGCGCGGCTCGTCCAACGCCAGCAGACCCCGCGCCAGATCCGCGCGGATCTGCACCATGAGCATGTCGGCGCGCGTGGGGCGCTTGCGGTGGCTGTGGCGCCGGGTGATGGGCTCGGTCGGTCCGGTGGTGAGCGCTTCGGCGTCGGAGTCCTCGGCGGCGTGTGCGGCGGCGTCGGAGTCCTCGGCCGCGCGTGCGTCGGCGTCGGAGTCCTCGGCGGTATCGGCGGTATCGGCGTCATCGCCGGTACCACTGGTCGCGCCGGCGGCTTCCACCTCCTCCGCCTGGTCCTCCTCATCCCCCAACGGCACATCAACCAGCGTCTCCAACACCGCCACCGCATCAGCGACCTGCCCCTGCATCGACAGCGCGTTGCTCATCCGCCACCGCGTCTCCGCAGCACCGAAAGCGTCACCCTCCCGGTCCAGCCGCACCGCGGCCTCCGCGAACGTCCGCACCGCCGTCGCCAGTTCGCCGCCTTGCAGCGCCGCCTCGCCGAGCAGCCGGTACAGGTGCGTCAACTCGTCGGGTTCGACCGTCGGGTGTGCCTCGGCGATCCCCGTCTGCAGCACCTGCACCGCCTCGCTGTACCGGTCCTGGCCCGCCAGCGACAAGCCGAGCAGCATCTGTGGCCGGTTCATCCGCCACGGCCAGTCCAGTTCACGGAAGATCGCGATCGCCCGCCGGGCGGCGGCCTCGGCGGCGGCCGGGTCGTCGCGGGTGGCGTCGTACTCCGCCAGCGACTCCTGGGCCAGGGCCTCCCGGTGCGGGGCGCCGAAGGCCTGCGCGTCGGCGATCAGATCGGCGGACTCCCGCCGGAACACCGCGAGCCAGCGTTCGCGGTCCTGCGCCTCGGCGGCCCGCAGCGCGGCGTTCCGGGCCGCGAACGCCCGGCTCTGCCGTACCACCAGACTCTGGATCCGGGCTTCGCGCAGGGCGTCGGCGTCCGCGAAGTCACCCGCGGCCAGCAGAGCACTGATTCGCTCCAGCAGCGCGTCCAGGTGCGGCCACACATCCGCCGCCGACGCCGAGGGGTCCGCGTCCTGGTCGCGGATGGCCCGGCTCCACAGTATGCGGGCCTCGGTCGCGATCACCCGATCCGCGCGGCCGGCCCGCTTGTAGTGCTCCGCCGCCTCCGTGAAGCACCGCTCGACCTCGTCCCAGTCCCGCTTCCCGTGCGCCCGCGAGCCGTGCTCGTTCGCGATCTCGCCGCGCAGCACGTCGTCCACCTTGTCCGCGTCGGCCCCGTCCGCGCGCTCCAACAGCGCGTTCCACAGAGTCCGCGCCGACGGATGCGTGTTCCGGTCCAGTCGCCGCACCTCGGCCACCAGCTCGGCGAAGTCCTCGGGCGGCACGATCACGGCATTCTGTGATGCCGCTGCGGCCATGGCTCCGGCGGACACAGCGGATCCGCCGACCGGCACCGACTCCGCCGCCCCGGGCCCCGTCTCGACATTCTCCAACGCCGCCGACCGCACCCCGAGGTTCAGCTCCGCCACGAGCGGTCGCTGCCGCAGCCGCCGGGCCCGCCGCTCCGACACCGCCGCGGTGCCGTTGCGCGCGTCGAACCGCGCCGCCAGCTCGTCGGCCTCGGCGGCGACCGACGCCAGCAGCTCCTGGACCGTCCACTCCCGTCCCAGCGGCCCGCCGCAGGGCGTGCCGCCGTGCCCGACCTCGGCCAGCCGGCGCAGCAGCACCTCGGCGCCGGTGAGGAAGGCCAGCCGGCCCAGCGGCGAGGAGGTGAAGCCGAACAGCGTCCGGTTCTGCGCCAGCAGCTCCAGGCCGCGGGCCTCGTTGCCGGTCAGCGCGCAGAACTCCAGGTGGCGGCCCACCGCGTGCAGGTTCGCCTCCTTGCCCCGCACCGCCCGGTACGACGCCAGGTGCGCCCCGCGCGCCTGGTCCAGCCGGCCCTGCCGGACCAGCGGCAGCAGCGCCCGGGCCTGGCTGGACTGCGGTTCCTCGTCGCAGTTGCTGCGGCCGTCCAGCGTCGCTTCCAGCTCCAGCAGGCCGCGCTCGTCCTGGCCGCGGTCGAAGTAGTAGCCGGCCCGGGACCGGGCTTCGCAGGCCTCGCAGTCGCTCATCCGGACCCGGCCGCGGGTGGCCCACAGCTCGTAGGCCGACTCCTCGCCCTGCCCGACGTGGTCGGCCAGGGCGTACAGCTGCCCGTACACCGGCTGCAGCCCGTGGCCCGCGGCCTGGTAGCGCTTGCGCATCTCGCCGATCCAGCCGCGGATCGAGTCCAGCGGGACCTCGGGCGTGTCCAGCAGGCCGGAGCCGACCCACTTGAAGTACCAGAAGACCCGGTGTGTCTCCCAGTCGTCGAAGGCCTTCGGGCTGGTGTCCCACAGCCGCAGCAGCCGGGCGAACGCCACCGGGTACTTCACGCTCTCGCCGCTGCCGTGGTAGGCGCCCATGAGCTCCACCAGCGCGGTGGCCGTGACCTCGTCGTCGCCGAAGGCCTCGGCCGCCTCGGCGATCTCCTCGGCGATCGCCGCCCGGGCCCGGCCGGCCGCCCGGTCGCGGTTCTCGCGCAGCGCCCCGAAGAACTCCTCCCGGGTGTTGAACCCGCTCACACATCCCCCCGGGAATCCGTCCCCCATGAATCAGTACCCTGTGATCCTACGTCGCGGCTGCCGGCCGGACCGGCGGGCCCGGTGCCGGTCCCGCCCGCAGCGTGCGCGGCGAACTCCAGCAGGCCGATGAACGACCGGTTCAGCAGCGCGTGGTCGGCCGGCCGCAGCGGCCGCCGGGACAGCAGCAGCGCCTGTCCGTAGAGCGCCTCGATCGCGGTCTCGGACAGCGCGGCGTCCCCGATGTCCGCGATCTTGCGGATCAGGGGATTGAGGTGGTTGACGATCAGCTGGGCGCGCGGCGCGCTGGAGCCCAGCGAGCCCAGGATCCCGGCCCACAGCTCGTCGGCGTCGGCGGACAGCTCGGCCCGGCGCCGCTCGTGCCGGGCCTCGCGGTTGTCGACCAGCATGGCCGGCACGCCGACCGGCTGGAAGGAGCGCAGCGCCACGTCGGTGTCGAACTTGTCGCAGACCGCGCGGGCCCGGGCCAGGAACGCCGCCGCGGCCAGTTCCGCGGCCGGGTCCACGCTGTCCAGGTGCGCGCTGACCGTCTCGGGGTCCAGGTCCGCGACCGTGACGCCGGGCCGGATCTCCGGCAGCCGCTGCACCAGTTCCCGGTCGTAGACGTAGCCGCCGTTGACCACGCCGAGCCCGGCCGAGGCGGCGATCGGCGCCACCTGCCGGAACTCCTCGACGGTCTGGGTCACCAGCACCACCGGGTGCGCGCGGGCGAACTCGTCCAGGCTGACGTTGCCGTCGGTGGTCTCGAACGGCAGCCAGGGCAGCAGCAGCGCCAGCAGCCGGTCGTCGTACCGGGCCAGCGCCTTCACCGCCAGGTGGTGCACGTCGATGAAGCGGCGCAGCAGCGCCAGGTCCGAGGCGGCCAGGCCGACCAGCCACTGCCGGATCCGCTCGCCGATCGCCTCGCGCACCGCGGCCAGCGTCTCGTCCTCGTACAGCGCCTCGCGCGAGGCCGTGGGCCGCAGCCCGGTGGTGTCCACGACGCAGGACACGAAGAAGGCCCAGTCCGGCACCAACTCCTGTGCCTGGTCCGACAGCAGCATGCCCTTCAGGTGCACGCGGTGCCCGGAGCGCTTGGTCGGGTGCACCGGCGTGGGCAGCACGAACGCCACGCCCTTCAGCCCGACCAGCGGGATGTCCAGGTCGATGGTGTCCAGCGGGGCGAAGTCGAACACGGATTTGGCGTAGCCGGCCAGCGCCTCGCGCCGGGCCAGCGGCGAGCCGTGGGGCCGGTCCCACACCGGCGGGGTGTCGTTGACCTTGGCGACGTCGCCGAACTTGTCCACGACCTCCACGTCGTAGCGCAGCAGCGAGCCGAAGTGCCGGGCCAGCCGCAGCACCCGGCCCGGCTCCAGCCACTCGCTGCCGTCGCCGCGCGGCACCAGGGTGACCGTGGTGCCGGGCTGCGCCACCGAGCCGGCCGGCAGGGTCTTGATCAGGTAGGTGCCGTCGCTGCGGCCCTGCCACTGGACCGCCGGGGCCGCGGCGTCGCGCGCGCTGCGCGAGACCACCGTGATCTCGTCGGCGACCACGAAGCAGGCCAGCAGGCCGATGCCGAACTGGCCGATGAAGTCCTGGCGGGCCGCCGACAGGTCCAGCCCGCCGTCCTCGGCGCGCTTGGAGGACCGGCCGATGGTGGCCAGGAAGGTGTGCACGTCGGCCTCGGTCAGCCCGACGCCGGAGTCCTGGATCTGGATGCCGCCGCTGACACCGGTGCGGATGGTGATGCGAGCCGGGGCCGCCGGATCGAGCAGGCGCCGCGCGGTGATGGCGTCGACCGCGTTCTGCATCAGCTCCCGCAGATACACCTTGGGGGAGGAGTAGAGGTGGTGGGAGAGCAGGTCGACCAGCCCGCGCAGGTCGACTTGGAAGGTGTGGCCGGAATCGGTGCTCACTGTCGGGTCCCCTACTTCTTCCGCTTCTTGACGCAGTCTTGCCGGGCCACCGCGAACACCTGCCCCGGGTCGCCCCGGTACTGCCACGGGGCCCTGGTGGCATGGCCCCCGATCCGCTCGAACAGCCGGGCCGCCGGCTCCTTGTCGCCGGCCAGCCAGAACGCCATCGCGAACGTGTTCAGCGCCGGATACGGCGAGGTCGTCGGAGCGAACGCCGGGTGGAAGACCGAGGCGTCGGCCGCCGCGCGCAACCGCTGCCGCACCGACCCGCTCCGGATGTAGACCTCGTCAGGTCCCTGATCCAGGTCCAGCCAGTGTTCCAGATGCGCCAGCGGAACGAGTTCGCCGAGCCCGCTGCCCGGGGGTGCGGCGGCCAGCGCCTCGTCGGCGAAGGAGTGCATCCGCTCATGCGAGCCGCCCCACTTCGCGCACAGCTGTTGCAGCATCTGCTTGTGCAGCCCGACGTGCCCGGGGGAGCGCCGGATCCCGGCCTCGAACCGGCGGCGGGTGACGTCGGCGCCGTGCTCCAGCCCGCGGCTGATGATGCACAAGCTGTACCAGGGTGCTGCGCTGTCCGGATCGAGCTCCACGGCGGTGAAGAGGTACTCCTCGGCCTCTTTCAGCCGGTCGTGGAAGCGGCGGAACTGCTCCTGCGAAACCTGCGAGGCCCGGTGCCCGGTGCGGGCCTCCCACGCCCACGCGGTGTGCCGGACGCCGGCCAGGGTCAGCGCCAGCGGGTCCTGCGGCAGCCGGTCGGGCAGCTCCAGCAGGAAGGGCCCGCCCACGTCCTCCACGCCGGCCATGAGGAACGACAGCCGTTCGAAGTCGCCGCGCGCCCGGACCGGCCGCAGCGCCAGTTCCACGCCGGACCAGGAACCGGCCTGTACGGCCTTGCGCAGTGTGGCCAGCTCCGGATCTCCGAAAGCGCGGTCGATCGGCACCGGCTGAAGCGGATTCGAGCGCCGCCGCCGGAAACCGCGGCCGCCCCGTCGGCCGGCCTGGTAGCTCGAGAACGCGCGAGTGGCGGACGCCACGGCGACGGCAGCCATCGCCACTGTCGGAAAACTCGACGACAAAGTGTGATCCCCTCCGTTGGACCGCCTCCGGCGCGACGCACCGCCCGGCAGGGGCTACGGTAGCCGACGGGGGCGGCGCCGCGGTAACCGGTTCGGCGCTTCGCCGCAGGTCAGGAATCCATGCCCTGGTCGGGGAAAGCGCAGGGCGACCGCCCCTTCCGCCCCGGGGTTGAATCCTTACACTGACATACGTGGCCGAACATACTCTGCGTCGTCGCACGCTGCTCGCCGCCGGTGCCGTCGCGACCGCCGGCGCCGGGCTGGCGCTGGGCGGCGGCACCGCCCACGCCGACTACACGACCACCGTCGACCCGGGCACGGCCTGGGGCACCTGGGAAGGCTGGGGGACGTCGCTGGCCTGGTGGGCCAAGGCGTTCGGGAACAGAGACGATCTGGCCGACATCTTCTTCACCCTGAATCAGGTGCCTTATAACGGCGGCACGCTTCCGGGTCTCGGCCTGAACATCGTCCGGTACAACGCCGGCGCGTGCAGCTGGAACTCCATCGGCGGCGCGACGATGGTGCAGGGCAAGGCGGTGCAGGCCACCCGCCAGGTCGAGGGGTACTGGCTGGACTGGTACTCCAGCGACCCGGCGTCGGCCAGCTGGAACTGGTACGTCGACAGTCCGCAGCGGAACATGCTGTGGAAGGCACGGGATCGCGGCGCGAACCTGTTCGAACTGTTCTCGAACTCGCCGATGTGGTGGATGTGCTACAACCACAACCCCTCCGGGTCCGCGGACGGCACTTCGGACAATCTCCAGTCGTGGAACTACCAGCAACATGCCGTCTACCTGGCGACGATCGCGAAGTACGCGCACGACAACTGGGGGTTCCAGTTCCACTCCGTCGAGGCGTTCAACGAGCCCTCGTCCGGCTGGTGGGTCGCCGACAGCAGCTCCCAGGAGGGCTGTCACTTCGACGTCTCCACCCAGCAGACCGTCATCAACTACCTGCGCGGTGAACTGAATGCGCGCGGCCTGGGCGCCATGGTGACGGCCTCCGACGAGACCTCCTACGATCTCGCCCGCTCGACCTGGAACGCCCTCAGCTCCGGGACCAAGGCGAACGTCGGGAAGATCAATACGCACGGCTACCAGTACGGTGGCGGACGGCGTGATCTGCTCTACACGGCCGCGAAGGACTCGGGGAAGACGCTCTGGAACTCCGAATACGGCGAGGGCGACGCCTCCGGGATGTCCTTGGCGAGCAACCTGAACCTCGACTTCACCTGGCTGCACCCGACCGCCTGGGTCTACTGGCAGGTGGTGGACGGCGGCGGCTGGGGCACGATCCAGTGTGACGAGGCCGGCGGCACCACCGGCGCGGTGAACCCGAAGTACTACGTGCTGGCGCAGTACACCCGGCACATCCGCCCCGGCATGCGCATCATCGCCAGCGGCGACGGCAACTCGGTCGCCGCCTACGACGCCGCCGCCCACAAGCTGGTCATCGTCTGCACCAACTACGGCACCGGGCAGTGGATCAACTTCGACCTGTCGAAGTTCAGCACGGTCACCGGCTCCGGCGGCGGCCTGGTCGGCCGCTGGGCGACGAACACCGCCCAGACCGGCGGCGGGGACGCGTACACCTACCACGCGGACACGTTCCTGCACGGGAAGGTGTTCTGGTCGTGGTTCTCGCCGAACACGGTGCAGACGTTCGAAGTGGACGGGGTCTATCTGTAGCGTCCGGTCGCGGACTCAGTAGTAGTCCTCCTCCGGCGGCTCTCCCCACGGGTAGTCGTCGGCGTAAGGGATGTCGTCGTCAGGCCGGGCGGGGATGTTCTCGGATTCCGGGATGTCGTCCGGGATCATGCCGAACTGGTTCCCGCCGCGGTTCCGGGGTGCCGGCTTCGCTGTGTCGAGGGGGAGTTCGTCCGCGATCGAGGCCTGCACCGGGGTCGGCGCCGCTGCCTGCCCCGACGCCGGCGCCGAGCCGCCCGCCGGGCGCGGCGCGTCGGCCAGCGTGTCCAGAATCCCCTGCCCGTACTTGGCGAGCTTGTTCTCGCCGACACCGCTGATCGTGCCGAGCTGCGCCAGCGTGGCCGGGACGTGGGTCGCGATGGCGCGCAGCGTGGCGTCGTGGAACACCACGTAGGCCGGGACGCCCTGCTCCTTGGCCGTGGCGGCGCGCCAGGCCCGCAGCTTCTCGAACAGCGGCTTCGCCTCCTCGGCGAGGTCGGCGACGGCGGCCGCGGACGCCTGCTGCCGGGCGGCCTTCGCCGCGCGCGCCGGCTTCTCCGGCTCCCGGCGCAGCAGGACCTTGCGATCCCCGCGCAGCACCGCGCCGCTGTCCTGGGTCAGGGCCAGGGTGCTGTAGTCGCCCTCGACCATCAGCAGGCCCTGGGCCAGCAGCTGGCGGACCACGCCGCGCCACTCGCCGTCGCTCAGCTCGGTGCCGATGCCGAACACGCTCAGCTCGTTGTGACGGAACTGGGTGATCTTCTGAGTCTGCTTGCCGAGCAGGATGTCGATGCACTGGCCCGCGCCGAAGCGCTGCCTACGTTCGGACTTCAGGCGGTAGACGGTCGACAGCAGCTTCTGCGCCGGCACCGTGCCGTCCCACGATTCCGGCGGGTTCAGGCAGGTGTCGCAGTTGCCGCAGGGCTCGCCCTTCTGGCCGAAGTACGCCAGCAGCTGCACGCGGCGGCACTCCACGGTCTCGCACAGGGCGAGCATCGCGTCCAGGTGCGCGGTGAGCTGGCGGCGGTAGGCGTCGTCCCCGTCGGAGCCGGCGATCATCTTGCGCTGCTGCACCACGTCTTGCAGGCCGTAGGCGAGCCACGCGGTCGAGGGCAGCCCGTCCCGGCCGGCGCGGCCGGTCTCCTGGTAGTAGCCCTCGACCGACTTGGGCAGGTCCAGGTGCGCGACGAAGCGCACGTCCGGCTTGTCGATGCCCATGCCGAAGGCGATCGTCGCGACCATGACCAGGCCGTCTTCGCGCAGGAAGCGGGACTGCGCGGCGGCGCGGGTCCGGCTGTCCAGTCCGGCGTGGTACGGCAGGGCGTTGATACCGTTGTTCACCAGGAACTGCGCGGTCTTCTCGGTGGAGGCGCGCGAGAGGCAGTAGACGATGCCCGCCTCGCCCGGGTGCTCGGTCCGCAGCAGCTCCAGCAGCTGCCGGTTCGGCTCGGCCTTCGGCACGATGCGGTACTGGATGTTCGGCCGGTCGAAGCTGGCCACGAAGTGCTTGGCCTGCCCGAGGTTCAGCCGCTCGGCGATCTCCCGGTGCGTGGCCTCGGTGGCGGTCGCGGTCAGCGCGATCCGCGGCACGTCCGGCCACCGCTCGTGCAGCATGGACAGCGCGAGGTAGTCCGGCCGGAAGTCGTGGCCCCACTGCGCCACGCAGTGTGCCTCGTCGATGGCGAACAGCGAGATCTTCCCGCGGTCCAGCAGCCGCAGCGCGGACTCCGACCGCAGCCGTTCCGGTGCCAGATAGAGCAGGTCCAGCTCCCCGGCCAGGAACAGCGACTCGACGAGGCTGCGCTCGTCAGGGTCCTGGGTCGAGTTCAGGAACCCGGCCCGCACGCCCACCGCGTTCAGCGCGTCCACCTGGTCCTGCATCAGCGCGATCAGCGGCGAGACGACCACCCCGACCCCCGGCCGCACCAGCGCCGGGATCTGGTAGCACAGCGACTTGCCGCCGCCGGTGGCCATCAGCACCAGCGCGTCGCCGCCGCCGACGACCTGGTCGACGATCTCCCGCTGCGCCCCGCGGAACGCGGAGTAGCCGAAGACCCGGCGCAGGATCTCCCCGGCCTCTCCCGGCTCACCCGGCTCGTCCGGCTCGCCCGGCTCACTCAGCGCACCCGGCTCCAGGCCGGGAGCGGCGGCTTCGGCTGCTTCGTCGGCTTCGATCGCGGAATGGGCCGGTTCGGGAGATGCCATGCGACGAGTCTACGGAGGTGGACGGCCGGCGCGGGCGAGGTCGGCGAATCGACGTGTTCGCCAGGCCAGGGCACCGGCTGACGCCAAGCTTCCGCCGCCTTGCCCGATGCGTCCGCAGGACCGCTCCTGCATCTGGCCCAGGATCTCCGCATAGTCAGCGCAGATACGGCGCGTGATGTAACAACCGCAACGCGTGTTCGATCATCACCCGAACGAGCGATACCAGGGCTCTGCGGTGCCCACTACGGTTGTCAGCGTCCTGTCAACTCGCATCGGGGGTGAGCAGCGTGAGAGGACGCCTCGGGCGCCACGCACGTATTCCACTTATAGGCCTTGCGATATCCGCGCTGGTCGTGTCGGTCGTTTCCGCGCCGGCCGCCGCCGCTTCCGCACCCACGCCGTCGCCGACTCCCGCGCCGACCCCGTCCGCCACCAGCCGGCTCGTCTCCGCCTCCGCGCTCGCGCCGGGGGTCCACACCCAGAGCGCCATCGGCAAGGCGACCCCGCCGCCGCCGATCTCCCCGGCCGGCGCCGTCGATCCCGGGCCGACCTCGACCGTCTCGGTCGGCAGCGGACCGTCGCCGGCGCTCGCGGCGATCGACCCGCTGCCCGCGGTCGCGCCCGCGCCGGGTGCGGTCACGGTGCCGACGGCGCCGTTCGTGCCGCAGCCCGGGGTCACGCCCTCACCGATCGTGCTGCCCACGCATCCGGCGTCCGATCTCGTCGACGCCACGACCGCCGACGCCACCGCGACCCTGCGCGCCGCGGGCCGGCTGAACGCGGACGGGACGCCGAACCTGGACGCGAACGCGCTGCAACCGCAGATGCCGTCGGCGAAGTTCATCGACCCGGCGCACCCGGCCACCCTCCAGGACCTCATCAACGCCCTGACGAGCGGCGACCTCCCGCCGCCGCTGCCGGTGGACCCGCTGGCCCTGTTGCAGGCGCTGCCGGACGGCATCCCGAGGATCACCTACCGGGTCTGCTCCGAGTCGGACACCAAGGCGGCGTCCTGTTCGCTGACCCTGCCGCTGGCGGTCCCGGCGATCGTCGACGTCACCGGCGACCACACGCCGGACGTGCTGATGGACATGGTGCCGGTGGCCGCCCCCGGCGACGTCATCGCCGCCGCGACGCAGCTGCTCGACGTGCAGAAGCAGATCACCGACGCGCAGAACAGCCTGAACGGGATCCTGCAGATCCTCCAGGACCCGCTGCAGGCGATCCTGCATCCGGAGCTGCTCGTCGAGAAGCTGCGGTTGCAGCAACTGCTCACCGATCTGGCCGACACGCTCGCGCAGAAGCTCCAGGCGCTGACCGACCTGATCGACCTCGGCGTCGCGGTGCTCGAAGTCCGCCTGCCCACCAGCGAGACCACCGGCAAGGCGTTGCACGCGCACGTCTGGGGCGTCTACGACCTGCCCACGCACAAGCGGCTGTCGGTCGGCTTCGACGGCTTCCGGCGCGGCGACACCCTGCCCGTCGCGGCGCTCGGGCTGTACACGTTCAACGTCGGCCGGTTCCTGCAAGGCGTGTACGACATCCACGCCAACGTGCTCCAGGTCGGCGCGGGCGCGGCCATGGCGATCACCGCCGGGTTGGGCACCGTCTCCGACGACGCCGCCGGCGACGTGGTGGATCCGACCGTCGCCAGCGCCAGATTCTCCCCGGTACCGCTGTTGTTCAGCGCGCACGCGGTGATCGACCCCGGAAGCGCCACCGCGCCGCAGACCGCTTCCATCGACGCGACGAGCACATCGAGCAGCCACCTCGACGCGCAGGTGCTCAGCGACGGGGCCGCGTCCGACAGCTTCACCCAGGCGAAGATCGACACCCTGCCGACCCAGGTCTCGGCCCAGGTGACCAGACCGCAGGGCACCCCGGACGCGACGGTGCGCTACACCGCCTCCTCCGCGATCGACAACGTGCTGTTCGCCGACTTCGAGTACGCCGGATCGCAGCTGAGCAAGGCGACGCAGGCCGTGGCCACGAAACTGCCGTCCGCCTTCGACGCGACCCTCCAGGCGGCCTCGGCCCAGGCAGCGAACAGCGACAACATCGCCTTCCACTACAGCGCCTCCAGCGCCCTCGCCGCACTCGACGCCGACTATTACGACCGCCAAGGCGGGATGGTCGGGCGCGGCTCGCTGCGCCGGCTGCCCACCGCGGTGGACCTCGTCGTCGACCGGCCGGCCAGCCACCTCAGCCTGACCGCGAGCCAGGCGATCGGCTCCGCGGCGCTCAACGTCTCCCGCAACCTCGGTGCCTACGCGCCGATACTCGGCGACCACGCGACCCTCGTCACCAACGGCACCGGCGTCGGGATCAGCGCGCAAGTCAGCGGGCTGAAATCGGTCGACGCCTACTACGACAGCCATCCGCGGCTGTCCGCCCAGTTCGATCCGGGCGGCCAGCCCTTCGAGGCCGCGGCCGATCTGGACGGTGACCAGAAGGCCCGGGCCACGGTGAGCAACCTGCCGCCCACGCTGTCGGTGGACGCCGACACCGCGAGCGGGAAGATCGCCTACCGGGCCGGCGCCGTGGTGCACCGCGTGCAGGTCGAATACACGAAGGTCTCGGCCGGGCCCACGCTGTTCGCCGCCGTCGACGAGCTCCCGCAGAGCGTCGACGTCAGCTACACCCTCGGCGACAAGCCCGAGGTCACGTATCAGGCCTCGAGTTCGGTGCCGCGCATCGAGGTGTTCGCGAGCAAGGACCACATCGAGACCCTGCACGCCGACGCCGACCACTACATATCCGCGCTGCTGACCGACCTGCCCACCAAGGCCGACTACGCCCTCGACATCCCGAACCACCACCTGGAGGGCACCAGCGACCAGCCCTTCGGCGGGATCGACGTGGTGGCGCGGCTGCCGATCCAGGGCCGGGACTGGACCGGCGACGGCAAGCTGACCGGCATCCCGGCGCACTTCGACGCCGACTTCGGGGGCGGCACGATGCGGATGCGCGGCCTGTCCGGTCCGCTGGGCTCGGCGGCGTTCACGGTCACGAACCACGCCGGCGCGGTGGAGCCGACCGGGCTGCACCTGGCGGCGCACTACCGCCAGAGCAGCGGCGACCTCGACGGCGGCGTCGCGGTCCGCAACCTCACCACGGTCGAGTACGCGCACACCGCGACCGACCAGACCGCGACCTTGCAGATGGACACCGGAGCCGATCCGGTCTTCATCGACGCCGACGTACTCCTCGGCGCCGACGACACTCGGATCGCCGCCACCGGCCGCGTCACGGACCTGCCGACGAAGCTGACCATCACCTCCTCCGACGGCAAGCTCACCTACAGCGCGGACAAGCACATCGGCATCCAGCTCGAGGTGCACCTCGGCAAGGTCGCCGCGATCAACGCCACAGCGGTCCCGTTGTTCCCCAAAGGGGTCAGCGCCATGGCGGCCGCCTGCTCCGGCGGCGCCGGATGCGCGAGCGACAGCAGCCCGTTCTGCACGGTCTTCGCAGGCCACTGCTTCGGCCTCAGCGCGATCCTGAACCTGCCCGGCCTGCCCACCTCGGTCGTCGTCGACACCAAGGCACGGACGGTCGCGGTCACCGGCTATGCGCCGCCGGCCTCGGCCTTGCAGGCCTACGTGCGGCTGAGCGGGCTCATCGACAGCCTGCCCGATGTCAGGGCCCTGGCGACGCTGTCCGGGCTGCCGTCGCCGGTGGACTTCACGGTCGGCCCGATGGACTTCAACGGTTCGTCGGTCGATGCGAAGTACACCGCCTCGGCGCCGCTCGGCACGCTGACCCTGGACGGGCAGGCGACCACCACGAACGCACAGTTCCCCGAACTGCGCGCGCGGGTCAGCGCCGGGAAGCTGCCGGCCAGCTTCCACCTCACGGGCCAGTTCGGGCAGTCGACGTCGGTGCACCTCGACGACTCGGCGGCGGTGGACAGCATCGGCGTCACCGTCACCAGCCCGAGCACCGGCTACCTCGACGGCTCGATCACGGGAGTCCCGGCCTCCGCCGACGTGACCGCGGACCTGGCCGCGCAGCACATCGAGGCGACCATGTCCGCGCCGATCAGCGGCGTGCACTTGCTGGCCCACGTGCCGTACCAGGGCCGCACCTGGTCGGCGTATCTCAACGTGCTGGGTATCCCGGGCAAGTTCGACGTCGACTACGCCGGCGGCTCCTTCCGGTTCCGCGGCCTGTCCGGACCGCTGCACCAGGCCGCCGCCGCCATCACCAACAACGGCGGGGCGACCGCACCCAGCGGCCCGCACCTGGCCGTGCACTACCGGCAGAGCACCGGCGATCTGGACGCCAGCGCCCGGATCGACGACCTGACCAGCGTCCAGTACGCGCACAGCGACCACGACTTCACCGTCACCGCCGACGTCGCCTCGCAGACCGTCGCCCTGGACGGCGACGTCGTGCTGGCGGCCGGCGGCAAGGACGACGTGAAGCTGACCGCGGCCGGCCGGCTGGGACCGATCCCCAGCACCTTCACGGTCGGCTCGGCGAACGGCGTGATCACCTACTCCGCCGACCGATCGCTGGACCTCACGGCACAACTGTGGGTCGGCAAGATCGCCGCCCTGGACGGCCTCGGCGTGCACGAGTTCGCCAACGGCATCTCCGTCGCCGACGCCGCCTGCGGTCTCGGCGGAGCCGGGTGCGCCGACGGCGGGCCGTTCGCGGTCAACGGGAAGGGGATCGGCGCGGTCGGCATCATCAACGTCTCCGGCCTGCCGTCGAAGGTGACCGTCGACCCGTCGAAGAACACCTACGGGTTCTCCGGCTACCAGCCGAAGGTCGATCGGCTGGACCTGTACGTCGCCGACACGGCGTTCGTGCCGGCTCCGCTCACCGGTGCCAAGGTGTGGGCGACGTTGGAGAAGCTGCCCACGGCGCTGGACTTCACCCTGGGACCGCTCAACACCGGCACCACCACACACCTGGGGTGGTCCTCGAACGTCGCGTCGGCCGGCAAGCTGACGGTGCGCGCCGAGGCCTTCAACGTGCCGCTGTTCGACGACGCCCGCGCCCTGGCGGTACTGAGCCCGATCCCCGGATCGCTCAGCGTCGACGGGACGTTCGGCAAGGACAGCGACGTCAAGGTCGACGACTCGGTGCCGATCGACGAGCTGTCGCTGACCGGCACCGGGACGTTCCAGAACGACCCGGCCTCCGGGATGGTCGCCTTCACCGGGATTCCGAAGAGCATGGAGTTCAAGGGCGGCGGGTTCCAGAGCGGCGACGGCCAGAAGGTGCCGACGGTCAGCTACGGCGGGTCTGACGACACGTTGAGCGGTACGTTCCACGTCGAAGCGAAGCTGGCCGAGAAGCTCGGGCAAGCGGCCGCCGGTTTGAGCGACGCGTATCTGAGCTTCAGCAAAATGGGCCGGAGCTTCACCATCACCTACGACGCGGGTTCCAAGACCGCGCAGGTGCAGTCGAATCCCACGACGGCACAGGTGATGATGGGTGTCGCAGTGTTCTTCACCGGTGATCTGAACTACACGTTCGACGGAGGGAAGCACCTGTTCGATGTCTCCCCCGGCGGGGTTCCGCTGCTGTACGGGACGATGGAGGGACACGCGAACGTCCACTCGAGCACGCTCGGGTTGATGGTCACGATGAACAACATCGACAAGCTGTCCCTGAAGCCGGGGCAGAAGAACAGCGGACTGCCGCTCGGCATCGAGTTGCCCGACTGGTTCGGGTATCTGTTCCTCGGTGTGCAGGGGACCTACGGCAGCGTCGACATCCAGGACTACAACGTGGATCTGAACCCTGACGTGGACGCCACGTTCCGGGTCCAGCGGACGTTCAGCCCGGTGGACTTGTTCAGCACGAACCTGAAGCTGGGCCATGCCTCCTCGCTGTACTTCCACCGGTACATGCCCAGTAAGACGAGCACGGAGAAGTTCGACTTGGAGGTGGCGGGCGCGGCCTTCGGCTGTCTGACGCTGAGCACCAAGCCCGGGATCGCCGAGGTGGTCCCGGACGGGGTGGAGCTGAACGGGTCCGACGGCGCCCAGATGGTGTCGTTCCTGGACCCCAGCGGCCAGGTCGATCCCTCGATCCTGGACATGTTCGCCTATGCCACGTCGTCGATCGGGGGGATGTCGTTCGACGACGACTTCTCCGCCGGCGGGTGCTAGGTTCCGTGCCCGTGATCGTCCGGCGCCGCTCGGCCGCCGCCGCACTCGCCGCCCTGTTCGTGGGCGGCCTGTGCGGCGGCACGTCGGCCTGCGGCGCCGTCCACGCGGACTGCACGTCGGTGGCGGTGACGGGGGGTCCGGTCCATGCCGCGGCGCCGTACGGGAGTCTGGTGATCGCTGTTTCGGTGACGGCTGACGGCAAGCCGGTGGCCGGGGTGCCGGTGAACTTCTGGGTGAAGGATTCCGGGCCCGATGTCCCCGCTGACTTCGCGGAGTCGATCGGTACTGAGAAGACTGATGCCGCGGGTGTTGCCCGCGTCGATCGCGATCGGGGATTCTTCGGGCTCTTACTTCCGGGGCGGACGGTCACCGGCTACTACGCGCAGGTCGTGCCGGGGACGAAGGTCGCGGGCGTCAAGTACTGCGCTCGCCAGACTCCGGTGCAGCCGTTGAGCTGTGGGACCGGTGCGGCGTGCGGTCCGATGCCGCCGCTGTCGGAGGGGGTGTGAACGCGGTGAGCGGACGGGTCGTTTCGGTGGCGGCGGCTGCTGTCGTGGTGACGGCGTCGGTCTTGACGTCGGGCGGGTGCTCTTCGTCGGGGTCCGGGTGCCGGGCGACGAGTGTGCGGGTGGCGTCGCCGCAGTTGGCGGATGCGCAGGCGGCGTTCGATGTCAGCGCTACGGTGACCGCGTCCGGTCGTCCGGTCGCGGGCGTTGGTGTTGCGATCTGGGGCTGGGGTCGGCCTGCTGGACAGAGTTCGGAGTTGGGCGGGCAGCTCGGCAGTGCTGTGACCGGAGCTGATGGGACGGCGACGGTGCATGTGCCCGCGACGGTGGCGGGTGGGGACGTGAGTTCGATCCATCGGCTGAACGGAACTGAGTTTGTGCGGGTGAGCGCCGATGTGGGTGCCACGACGGTTGGGGGACAGGCTTACTGTGCGTCGAAGGGCGAGGCGCCGGTGGTGTGCGGGGCGGGGAAGTGCACGGTCGGTCGGTAAGCCTTCTTAGCCGACAGATGGGGCCAGTGCCGCGCGAGCGACGCCGTCGCCGTCGTCGCTACCGTTCGCCGACACTGGCGCCGACCTCACTCACACCAAGCGATGACCGCCGTCCACATGCAGCACCGTCCCGGTCACGAACCGGTTCCGCATCATCATCACCAGCGCGTCGGCGATGTCCCGCGGCGTGCCGACCCGGCCCACCGGAAGGCGCGCGGCCATCGCCGCGAGGCGGTCGTGTTTGGCGTCGCCCGCGATGCTGTCCCAGATCGGCGTGTCGACCCAGCCCGGCGAGACCGTGTTCACGCGGACCGGTGCCAGCTCCAGCGCGAGCGCGGAGGTGAGCGAGGCCAGGGCGCCGTTGGCGGCGGCGACGACGGAGCCGCCGGGCAGCGGGCGGTAGGCGGCGATGCCGGAGACGAAGGTGAGCGATCCGCCGGGGCGGATGGCGGCGTGCTTGGCGGTCAGGATCGCGCCGAAAAGCTTGGTGTCGAGCAGAGCGTGGGCCGGCTTCAGGTCGAAGTCGCGGATCGGCTGGTAGGCGCCGGTGGCGTCGGCGGCGGTGAGGACCACGTGGTCGATCGGGCCGGTGGCCTCGAAGAGCGCGCGGACGGCGTCCTCGTCGGCGATGTCCGCCGCGTGCGTGTGGAGCGGCCCGGTGGCCGTCTCCTCCAGGTGCTTTCGCGCGGCAGCCAGTCGCTCCACGCTTCGGCCGACAATAGTTGTTTCAGTGCCCTGTGAAATCAGCCGCTCGGCGAGGGCCAGACCCATGCCCGAGCTTCCGCCGATGACGACCGCGTGTTCGATCTCGTTCATGGCTCTATGGAAAGTTCGCAGCGGGGGAACCGTCCACGACTTGCGAGCGAACGGCTGTTAGGCGTGGCCTAACGCCGCAGCTAGCACCGCGACCGCCGCTGGCGGCTGAAAGCCGGAACGCCACGCGGCTATGTACGTGACGGATATCGGCGCTCCCCGCAACGGCCGCCAGACCAATCCCGGCGTCGCCTTGCCGCGCTCCGAGGACAGCCCGATCGCGGTCGGCTTCGAGCGGAGCGCCGAGGGCATCTGCGCGTAACCCATGGCGCTGTTGCTGAGGACGACCTCGGCGCCGTGACGGCGGAACGTCGCGAGCACCGCGTCGTGGGTTCCCGGCGCGCTGTCCCGAGGGAAGAGGATCAGCTCCAACCCGTTCACGTCAACGGGGTCCAGCACCTCGCGGTCGGCCAGCGGATGCCCCGCCGCCATCATCACGCCCAACTCCTCAACAGCCACCCTCGCCTGCCCGACGCCGCGCGGCAGATCCACCGGAGCGCGCAGCAACGCCAGATCCACGTCGCCACGCTGGAGCCGCTCCACCTGCTCGCTGGTCGTCCCACCGGTGAAGACCGTGGGCCCGAGCGTCAGGGCGTCGACGAGCCAGTCCGGCGCACCGTTCAGCAGGCCGAAGCGGAGGGTCGGCGTCTCGACGCCCGCGGCGGCGCGCACCTCGGCGACCGCGTCATCGGCCGCCCGCAGCAGCTTCCGCCCGGCCTCCAGCAGCACGGCTCCGGCCGCGGTCAGCGTGACCCCGTCCCGCCCCCGGACCAGCAGCGGAGCCCCGATCTCCCGCTCGACCGATTTGATCTGCTGACTGAGAGTCGGCGTCGAGATGTACAGGCGCGCGGCGGCACGGCTGAAGTGCCGCTCCTCGGCGACGGCGACGAAGTATCTGA
>JABFXP010000364.1 GCA_013361685.1 Catenulispora sp. | reverse complement strand
CATCGTCTACTCCTGCAACGGCCAGACCAACCAGCAGTGGAACCTCAACTCCAACGGCACCATCACCGGCGTCCAATCAGGACTCTGCCTTGATGTCACCGGATCCTCCACCGCCAACGGCGCCCTGGTCGAGCTGTGGACCTGCAACGGCGGCAGCAACCAGCAGTGGACCCTGGGGTAGCAGACCGGAGAGGACGCCGCCGGGTGGTCATCGGCAGTACAGCTCAGCCGAACAGCCGGCGCTGGATCTCGCGGCGGTAGTCCTCCATGGTGTTGTCGATGTGGACGGCCGCCGCGTGCCCCGCGGCGTCGGCGTCCCCGTCCCGGATCGCCTCGTAGATGGCGGCGTGTTCGGCGAGCGCCTCGTCCGCGTGGCCGCCGACCGTGCCGTGCATGCCGATGATGCTGGACTGGCGCTGGAGCCGGCGTGCCTCGCGGACCGCCGCGGCCAGGAAGGCGTTGTGCGACGCCGCGGCGATCCCGGCGTGGAAGTCGTCGTCGCCGCGGTCGAACAGCGGCGCCTGCCCGGTCACGTGGCCTTCGCGGCACAGCTCCGCCGCGGTGGCGAGCACCCGCAGTTCGGCGGGCGTGGCGTGGACCGCGGCGAGCCGGCTCGCGGCGACCTCCTGGACCCGGCGGAACTCGAACAGCATGTAGACGTGGTCGAGGTCGGTCGGCAGGAAGAAGCCGCCCCAGCGGGAGGCGCTCAGCAGGCCCTCGTCGTCGGCGACGTACAGGCCGCGGCCCTTCTGCGCGCTGACCCGGCCGAGGGCCGAGAGGATCTTGACCGCCTCCCGGACCACCGTGCGCGAGGTGCCCAGCTGGGCCGCGAGGTCGTTCTCGGTCGGCATCCGGTCGCCGGGCCGCAGGCCCGATTCGGCGATGAGTTCGAGGATCCGCTCGGCGACGAGTTCGTACCCGGGCCGGTAGGAGCCGGTGCCGGAACCGGTGCCTCCCTCGTTTTGTGCTGCTACGCCCACCATGCAGAGAAGATACACCCGGACGATGAGTATGACTCTTTCACGGGAGCGTGGAACGCGACATCGCCAGGAGCTGGCGATGAAGCAAGATCAAGAAAATAAGCATGCTCATTCTCTTGACGATGCGGCCCTCTGCGACTCTGATGAGAGACCAATGTCCGACACATTTCCACAAGCGCTCATCCCGCGGAGCCCTTAGTCCCATGACCACGCCGACTTTCAGCGCAACCGCCGCACCCTGCCCCGCCGTCACAGCCTCCGTCCCGCTCCTGGACCCGCCGGGGTGGGCGGTCGCCCAGCGTCAGTTGTTCGATCTGCTGGACCGGGCGTGGCGTCGGTGCGAGCCTGATTCCAAGGTCTTCTCCAACTGGCCGCAGCTGTATCTGCTCGGTGGTGCCGAGGACCTGCTGACCGCCTGCGAGCGGCACTGGGAACGGGTCGCCGGTCGGCCGACCGGGCGGTTCCCGCGGGGCGAGAGCCCGCTGACGTTCCACTTCCTGTGCATGGCCGCGCCCGAACGCTGGCGCGAGCACGCGATCGGCTTCGCAGAGCTCTGCGCAAGCGCGCGGACGGACGCCGGGAGGCGTGCGCGTAGCGGTGTCCAGGACGCCGCGGCCGACTTCGCAGCGGCCGGACTGGTGTGTAACGCGCTGCTGATGTCCGGGCAGGACCGCTATCGCGAGCGGATCGCCGAACGCGTGGGCACCTGGCTGGATCGCGCGGCCGCCGACGGCGGCGTCCTGCCCGACAACGCCGCTATGGCCGGTGCGCTGGCGGCCGTGCACGCCACCGGGGACGCATCGTATCTGGACGCGGTGCGCCTCACCCTCGACGCGATCATCGCGCGGGGCCGCACCGCGCAACTGAGCGCGGCCCTGGACATCCCCGTGCCGCACGGGCCGTTCCCGCGCGAGGACCACGGCTGGTTCGACGTCCACCCGATGCTGACGGGGATTCCGACGGCGCTGTGGCACCACTCCGCGGCGACGGCCGATCGGCAGCGCCTGGAACGGCTGCGGGCCGGCAGCGGCTACGACTGGTGCACCATGCGGCCGATCCGCAGCGAGGAGGAAGCGGGTCATGAAGAACCCTGGCTCGCCTTCCTCTGCGGCGACGACCCCGGGTATCCCGAACGCGTCCTGGCCGCCGCCCAGGCCCAGGTCCGGCACCGGCTGGCCCGCATGGACCGGTACCGGGACCGGGAGACCGGCCCGGCGAACGGCCAGGCGGACAGCCGCGCGGACAGCCTGAACTGGCAGCGGTCCAATCCGGTGGTCACCGAGGCTCTGGTCCAGCTGACGTGGGGCGGCCCGCAGGTGGTCTCCGACGGCGGCCTCCAGCAGGCCCGCGTCCGCTACCACGACGCCGAGGCCCGGCGGCCGGGGCTGCCGCCGTCGGTGGCCGCGCTGGTGTCGGGCATCGACCGCCACGCCACCCTCGTCGAACTGGTCAACCTGGACCCCGAACGCCCCCGCGCGGTGATCGTGCAGGCCGGGGCGTTCGGCGAGCACACGATCGGCGAGGTCCGCCACAGCCTGTGCGACGACCCGTCGCGGCTCGGCGGGTACGGCCCCGGGCTCCCGGCGCCGACGGTGACCACCGCGGTACGGCGCGTCGACGGGCCGTATCTGCGGATCGACCTGCCGCCGTCGTCCCTCATCCGGCTCTCGCTCGAGCTGGAGCTGCGCACTCGTACTCCCTCCTATCGCACGCCCTTCGACGCAAGAGAGGAAGGATCATGATTTTCCGAATCCGCCGACGAGAGGGCCTGCGCAGGCCGTCGGCCTTAGCGGCGGCCGCGACGCTGACCGCCGCCGTCGGCGCCGCCCTCGGCGCGCCGGCCGTGTCCCAGGCCGCGGTCGCCGCCACCCTGTACGTCTCCCCCACCGGCTCCGGGACCGCCTGCTCGGCCACCGCCCCCTGCTCGATCACGCAGGCGCAGGCGTCGGTGCGCTCGATGAACGCCAGCATGAGCGGCGACATCGTCGTGCAGGTGGCGGACGGCACCTACCGCCTGTCCTCGCCGCTGGTGTTCACCGCCGCGGACTCCGGCACCAACGGCAACAACGTCGTCTGGCAGGCCGCGTCCGGCGCCAAGCCGGTGCTCTCCGGCGGGCAGCAGGTGAGCGGCTGGACGCTGCACGACTCGGCCAACAACATCTGGTCGGCGGCGGTGCCGTCCGGGACGGATTCCCGGCAGCTGTACGTGGACGGGGCGCTGGCGCCGCGCGCGGCGATCACCATCAACCGCAGCGACGTGCAGATCACCACCGGCGGCATGAACATCGTGAACTCGGCGCTGAACTACCTGTCCACGCTGCCGCAGCAGAACCGCATCGAGGTGGAGAGCCAGAACTCGTTCACCGACCGGTTCGCGCCGGTGTCGAGCATCAGCGGCACCACGATCACGATGCAGCAGCCGGCCTGGAACAACAACAACTGGGGCTACGACACGCTCGCCAAGCCGTTCGCCGGCGGGCAGCTGTACCTGGAGAACTCGTACTCCTTCCTGAAGAACACCGGGCAGTGGTTCCTGGACCCGCAAGCCGGACAGCTCTACTACAAGGCGCCCTCGGGCTGGAGCCCCGGCTCCCACGACGTCGAGCTGCCCCGCCTGACCTCGCTGATCCAGATGAGCGGCAGCTACAGCAGCCCCGTGTCGCACATCAGCTTCCAGGGTCTGGCCTTCGAACACACCACCTGGCTCGGCCCGAGCAGCTCGATCGGCTACGCGGACCAGCAGACCGGCACGTTCCTGGCCAAGCAGTACACGCAGCCTTCTGACTTCCTGAGCTCCTGCCAGTCCGGCTGCCAGTTGTTCGAGGCCACGCGCAACAGCTGGAACCAGGTGCCGGCCGCGGTCCAGGTCTCGGCGGCCTCGCACATCAGCTTCACCGGCGACACGTTCACGCACCTGGGCCAGGTGGGTCTGGGGATCGGCAACGACGCGGACGCCAACGCCTCCGGGATCGGCCTGGGGGCCTCCGACGTCACGGTCGACCACAACACCTTCACCGACGACTCCGGATCGGGCGTCGTCGTGGGCGGGGTGCAGCCGGACGCGCACCACCCGTCCAACGTCGCGATGACCGTGCAGAACGTCACCATCACGAACAACCTGGTGACCGGCGTCGCCGAGGACTACAAGGACATGTCCGGCCTGCTGTCGACGTACGCCACCCACACCGACATCGAGCACAACGAGGTGTCGAACCTGGGCTACGACGGCATCGACGTCGGCTGGGGCTGGGGCATGAACGACGCGGGCGGCAGCCAGGACTACGTCAACCGCGGCACCTACAACTACCAGCCGATCTACACCACGCCGACGACGCTCAAGAACAGCGTCGTCAGCTACAACAAGGTGCACGGCACCAAGAAGATCTTCCACGACGGCGGCAGCATCTACACCCTGTCCGCGGACCCCGGGGCGCAGTTGAACAACAACTACGTCTACGACAACCACAACACCGTCGGCCTGTACCTGGACGAGGGCTCGCGCTACGAGACCCTGACGAACAACGTCATCCAGGACGCGGGCGTGTGGGCGTTCACCAACGCCAACTCGAACAACAACACCAGTGACAACACCTTCTCCACCAACTGGTACAACGCCGGCGCGACCCAGGTCGCCACCGGCTCCCCGCACAACAACGTGCTGACCGGCAACGTTCAGGTCAGCGGCACGAACTGGCCCAGCGGCGCACAGCAGGTCATCAACAACGCCGGCGTGTCCGGCGGCACCCAGCCGCCGCCGACCGGCGGCGAGCTGCACGCGGTGGGCGCCGGCAAGTGCCTGGACGACCCGAACTCCAGCACCACCGGCGGCACGCAGATGCAGATCTACACCTGCTCCGGCGGAGCCAACCAGCTGTTCACCCACACCGCCTCCGGTGCGCTCTCCCTGACCGTCAACGGCACCACCCTGTGCCTGGACGCCAACGGCAAGGGCACCACCAACGGCACCAAGGTCATCATCTACTCCTGCAACGGCCAGACCAACCAGCAGTGGAACCTCAACTCCAACGGCACCGTCACCGGCGTCCAATCAGGACTCTGCCTCGATGTCACCGGAGCCTCCACCGCCAACGGCGCCCTGGTCGAGCTGTGGACCTGCAACGGCGGCAGCAACCAGCAGTGGACCCTGAGCTGACCCCTACCTGTTCGACATCTGTTCCGCGCACAGTTCATCGTGCTCTTGATCGAACCGATTCGAGAGCCCCATCTCGGAGGTGAACCCCCGTGTTCAGATCCATCCGCGCAGGAGTCCGCAGACCATTGCGGCCCCTGCTGGCGCTGGCGGTCGCCGCCTTCCTGGCCGTGGCCGGGGTGCAGACGGCGGCGTCGCCGGCGCGCGCCGCCACGGCGCAGGCCTGCGACGTCTACGCCACCGGCGGCACGCCGTGTGCCGCCGCGTACAGCACCGTGCACGCGCTCTTCGCGGCCTACAACGGCCCGCTCTACCAGATCCAGCGCGCTTCGGACAGCTCCAAGACCGACATCGGCGTGCTGTCCGCCGGCGACTACGCCAACGGCCCGGCGCAGGTCTCGTTCTGCACCGGCACCACCTGCACGATCACCAAGATCTACGACCAGACCAGCCACCACAACGACATGCCCATCTCCTGGGGCGGGTTCTGGAAGGGCCCGGGCCCCAACGGCTCGGACGTCGGCGCCGACGCCATGGCGCTGCCGGTGACGGTCAACGGCCACCAGGTCTTCGGCGTGAAGGTCCGGCCCGGGGTCGGCTACCGGATCGACAGCACCGTCGGCGTGCCGACCGGATCGCAGCCTGAGGGGATCTACATGGTCACCTCTTCCAACTACTACAACTCGCAGTGCTGCTTCGACTTCGGCTCCGCCGAGACCGACCACAGCGACGACGGCAACGCCACCATGAACGCCATCGAGTGGGGCAACGCCTGCTGGTTCGGCGGCTGCACCGGGCCCGGCCCGTGGGTCGAGGCCGACCTCGAGAACGGCATGTACAGCACCAACCGCGGGCCCAACAACGCGGACAACCCCGGCGTGAGCCACCCGTTCGTCAGCGCCTGGGAGAAGAACAACGGCACGTCCAACTTCACCCTGAAGAACGGGGACGCGACAACCGGCGGCCTGACCACGACCTATTCGGGAGGTCTGCCGAACGGCTACTCCCCGATGAAGGTGCAGCCGGACGTCGAACTCGGCACCGGCGGCGACAACAGCAACGGCGGCCAGGGCGAGTTCTTCGAGGGCGCCGTCACCACCGGCTTCCCGAGCGACGCCACCGAGAACGCGGTGCAGGCGGCCATCACCGCCACCGGCTACTCGGCCCCGCCGCCGCCCCCCGGCGGCGCGATCCACGCCGTCGGCGCGGGCAAGTGCCTGGACGTGCCGAACTCCAGCACCACCGGCGGCACCCAGTTGCAGATCTACACCTGCAACGGCCAGAGCAACCAGACCTTCCACCGCACCTCCGCCAACGAGATCCAGGTGACCGACGCGGGCACCACGATGTGCCTGGACGCCAACAACAAGGGCACCACGGCCGGCACCAAGGTGATCATCTGGTCCTGCAACGGCCAGAGCAACCAGCAGTGGAACGTCAACTCCAACGGCACCATCACCGGTGCGCAATCAGGGCTGTGCCTGGACGTGAGCGGAGCGTCCACCGCCAACGGCGCCCTGGTCCAGCTCTGGACCTGCAACGGCCAGAGCAACCAGCAGTGGACGATCAGCTGAACCCACTGCTCCATCCGTGCCGGGGCGGCGTAGAGGGTCGCCGCCCCGGCACCCCTGGCCAGGCCAGCAGGCGCTCAGCATCGCCGAAAGGACGTCAGATGTCTTCCTCCTCCCGCTTCCCGATCAGCCGCCGCACCGTGCTCTCCGCCGCCACGGCGGGCGCCGCCGGCGCGTTCGGCCTGCTCCGCTTCGCCCCCGACGCCGCGGCCACGGCCGGCCCGCAGAGCTACACCGCGGCGTGGTCCTCGGTGGACCAGCATCCGCCGACCCCGGACTGGTTCCTGGACGCCAAGTTCGGGATCTACTACCACTGGGGCGTCTTCTCGGTCCCGGCCTTCGGCAACGAGTGGTACCCGCGCAACATGTACAACCCGGGCTCGGCGGAGAACCAGCACCACATCGCCACCTACGGCGACCCGTCGGTGTGGCCGTATCACAACTTCATGCTCGGTGCGAACGACAAATCAGGGCACTACACCAAGTTCGCCCCCAAACTCACCTCGGCCGGCGGGAACTGGGATCCGAACGCCTGGGCCCAGCTGTTCAAGAACGCCGGCGCCAGGTTCGCCGGTCCCGTGGCCGAGCACCACGACGGCTACTCGATGTGGAACAGCCAGGTCAACGAGTGGAACTCGGTCAAGACCGGGCCCGGACTGGACCTGGTGAGCCTGCACGCCCAGGCGATCCGCGGGCAGGGCCTGAAGTTCATGACGTCGCTGCACCACGCGTACCACTTCCAGGGCTACTACCAGTACGTGCCCCAGCAGTCCACGGCGACGTTGCAGAAGCTGTACGGGCAGATGGGCAGCACCGCGGAGAACCAGCTCTGGTACAACAAGCTGGTCGAAGTGATCGACGGCTATCAGCCGGACCTCATCTGGCAGGACTTCGACCTGAGCGGCGTCCAGGAATCCCAGCGCTTGAACTTCCTGGCGTACTACTACAACAAGGCCGTGTCCTGGAACAAGGACGTCGTGGCCACCTACAAGGACGGCTTCGACACCTCCGGCGAGGTCTTCGACTTCGAGCGCGGCGGCCCCGGCGGCCTGCTGACGCCGTACTGGCTGACCGACGACTCGATCTCGTCCTCCAGCTGGTGCTACACCGTAGGCATCGGCTACTACACCACGCAGGCGCTGCTGCACGCGCTCATCGACCGGGTGGCCAAGGGCGGCAACATGCTGCTGAACATCGCCCCGATGGCGGACGGCACCATCCCCTCGGGCCAGCAGACCATCCTGCTCGGCATGGGCGACTGGCTCGGCCGCTTCGGCGAGGCGATCTACGCGACCCGGTCGTGGACCTCCTACGGCGAGGGCCCGACCGCGATGGGCGGCGGCTCGTTCTCCGGCCCCAAGGCCGGCGTGCCGGCCGACGTCCGGTTCACCCGCAGCAAGGACAACACCGTGCTGTACGCCACGGCGCTGGGGTGGCAGGGCGGCACGATGACCGTCACCACGCTGAACTCCAACCAGTTCAACATCAGCACCCTGACCTCAGCGCAGCTGCTGAACAACACCGCGGGGAGCTACATCAACCTGCCCTCCCCCACCCAGGACGCCAACGGCCTGCACTTCGCCATGCCCTCCTCCACCGCGCCGTTCACCGCCCTGGCCTACACCGTCAAGCTGACCTTCTCCGGGCAGATCCCGGCGCTGGGCTCCGGGCCGCTGCCCACCAGCTGGGCGAAGATCGTCAACGCCGCCACCGGGCTGGTCCTGGACAGCGGCGGCAACGTCGCCTCCGGCTCGAACCTGAAGCAGTGGAACTACGACGGCAGCACCAACCTGCAGTGGCAGCTGGTGCCGCTGGGCGGCGGCTACTACCGGATCGTCAACCGCACCAACGGCATGGTCGCCGACAGCTGGGGCAACACCGCCAACGGCGCGCCGGCCCGGCAGACGACCTGGAACGGCGGCAACAACCAGCAGTGGAGCCTGACCGACGCGGGCAACGGTCGGTACCACATCGTCAACCGCGGCACCGGCACGGCGCTGGACGGCGCCGGCAGCACGACGGCCGGATCCACGACCGTCATGTGGTCGCCCAACTCCAGTCCCAACAACGCGTGGACGATCGTCGGAGTCTGATCGCACAAGCCACCGGTGGCGGGATTGGGGGCACCACCCGCCACCGGTTTCTCTTT
>JABFXP010000729.1 GCA_013361685.1 Catenulispora sp. | reverse complement strand
CGGGCCGCGCCCACGTCGAGCGGCCCCGGCAGCCGGCCGCCGTTACCCGGTCCCGCCGCGCCTCGGCGAGCACCCGCGTGGCCAGCGCCGCGTCCAGGCGGCCGTAGAGGTAACCGGAGGGCAGCAGCACGCCGGTCGGGGAGAACTTGTGGCCGCCGAGGTGCGTGATCTCCCAGATCGCGGGCGGGCCGTCGGTCGCGGGGCAGGCCGCGGCGTCCAGGGCCTCGGCCGCGACCACGACCCGGCGGCCCAGCGTGGCGCAGCAGGCGTCGCGCTTGCCGTTGGTGCAGATCCCCATGATCGGCGTGCTCAGGAAGGTGTGCTCCAGCTCGGCGACGGCGCGCCGGTCGCCGGCGTCCAACCGGGCGAAGTCGATCTTCAGCAGTTCGGTGGGGTGCGTCACCTCGCCGGTGGCCAGCCAGGTGTGCGCCGGGTGGGTGGAGGCGGCGAACCAGCGGCGGCGGGCCGGCTCGTGCTCGTGCCGGCCGTCCTCCGGGCGGCGGATCAGGCACAGCCGCACGCCGGTGCCGGCGGTGCGGCCCTCCAGCTCGGCGCCGAGCTCGGAGTCCAGGCGGCTCTCCCGGGCGGCGACCCGCCCCCACGGCCCCGGCTGTTCCAGCAGCAGCCACGCGCTCTGGGTGGCGGCCGTTCCGGCGACCGGCTCGCCCAGCTCGCGGGAGAGGACGGCGCACGCGTGGGGCTGGGGCGCCGGGAGTTGATCGTCACGCATGAGTATGAAGCTACCTTCTCGGCGGGGCGGTCAGCCGGGTGGCCGCCGGCGGGGCGCGGAGTCACGATTGGGGCGAGAGGAAAGTACGGGGGCAGCCCTGAGGCAGGTGGACCATGTCCGAAACTCAGCAGCCCGGCCGGCGGCAGCCGGGCGAATCCCAGCCTGACGAAACGACCGGGCGCCCGGGCGAGTGGGCGGCCGGCGAGGCGGCCACGACGACGCCGGCGGCCGGCGGCCCGGCTCCGGAGGCGCGGCGCTACGGCTTCCCCGCCGTCTTCGCCCACGAGGTCTGCGCCGTCCGCACCGTGGCCCGCGAGGACTGGGACGGCTCCGCCCCCGGGCGGGTGCAGCTGCTCCGCTGGCGCAAGGGCTCCGGAGCCCTGGTCCGGGACCTGCCGCTGCACCGGCTCTACGTCTGGGCGCGGGCCGGCCGGGTCAGCTTCGGCGCCCGGGACGGCCGCACGGTCGACCTGGTGCTGCTCGGCGAGCCCGAGACCGAGGGACTGCCGCTGGGCACGCCGTGGCCGCTCACCCACAGCCGCACCAGCACCTCGTCGAACCTGGCGCACGGCCTGGCCGGGGACCTGAAGAACGCGGTGACGTTCCCGGTCTCCTTCCCGCGCATGATGCGGATCAGCGGCGAGCGCAACGCGGTGCTGGACGCGCTGGTCGGCTGGTGCCAGCGCGAGGTGCCGGACATCCACATCCTGCGCGGCTGGCCGCGCGGCTCCGAGCGGGCGTCGCGGCACCAGGTCAGCGGGCTGCCGCACAAGGGACTGCTCGGCGAGCACGGCTGGCTGCCGGACACCGTGGGCGCCCGGCCGGCGGGATGGTCACCGTTCGGTAACGATCGCAACGCGCACAGCGGGAGCTCTCGTCCTAGAGCGCATGAGCACCCTTCAGGAGCTTGAGCTCGCGGCCGGGAAGCCGAAAGAGGTCTACGGCGAGGACGCCAAGATCGTCTGTGACAACCTGGTCCGGATCTACAAGACCGACGGCATCGAGGTCCAGGCCCTGCAGGGTCTGGACCTGCTGGTCCGCGGCGGCGAGCTGGTGGCCATCGTGGGGGCCTCGGGCAGCGGCAAGTCGACCCTGCTGAACATCCTGTCCGGACTGGACACCCCCACCGCGGGGGTGGCCCGGGTCGGCGGGTTCGACCTGCTCACCATGAAGGGCCGGGACCGGCTGCGGTACCGGCGCGAGACCGTCGGCTTCATCTGGCAGCAGACGGCGCGCAACCTGCTGCCGTACCTGAACGCCGCCGACAACGTGGCGCTGCCGATGGGCTTCGCGGGCAAGAAGCGCCGCTTCGCCAAGCGCCGCGCCGACGAACTGCTGGAGATGCTCGGCGTCGCCTACTGCGCCGGCCGGCGGCCCGGCCAGATGTCCGGCGGCGAGCAGCAGCGGGTGTCGATCGCGGTGGCGCTGGCCAACGACCCGGAGGTGGTGTTCGCCGACGAGCCCACCGGGGAGCTGGACAGCGGCACCAGCCAGCAGGTGTTCGACGCGCTGCGCACCGCCAACGCCGAGCTGGGGGTCAGCATCGTGGTGGTGACCCACGACCACGAGGTGACCGACCAGGTGCAGCGCACCGTGGAGATCCGCGACGGCCGCACCAGCACCGAGGTGCTGCGCCGCGGCGAGCACGGCGGGCCGGCCGAGCAGTTCGCGGTCCTGGACCGCGCCGGCCGGGTGCAGCTGCCCCGGGAGTACATCGACGACCTGCGGATGCGGGACCGGGTCCGGCTCACCAAGGACCCGGACCACATCGGCGTGTGGCCGGACCTGGGGTCCGAGTCCCGGGAAGGGGAGTAGCCACGGTGGCGGACATGATCGAGGTCGAGGGGCTGACCCGGACCTTCGGCGCCGGCGGCAACGCCGTCCACGCGGTGAACGACGTGTCGTTCACCGTCCCGCGGGGGCAGCTGTGCGCGGTGGTCGGCCGCTCCGGCTCCGGCAAGACGACGCTGCTGAACCTGATCGGCGGCCTGGACAAGCCCGACGCCGGCCGGATCAGCGTGGACGGCAAGCAGCTGGCCGGACCGGGACGCAGCCTGGGCGAGAAGGAGCTCGCGGCCCTGCGGCGGGACCTGTTCGGGTTCGTGTTCCAGTCCTTCGCGCTGATCCCGATCCTGTCGGCGGCGGAGAACGTCGGCATCCCGCTGCGCCTGCGCAAGACTCCGGTGCGCAAACGGGAGGAGCGGGTCGAGCTGCTGCTGAACATGGTCGGCCTGAGCGACCACATGAAGCAGCGGCCGGCGGAGATGTCCGGCGGGCAGCAGCAGCGGGTGGCGCTGGCCCGGGCGCTGGCGAACTCCCCGCGGGTGCTGATCGCGGACGAGCCCACCGGCCAGCTGGACTCCGAGACCGGCCGCGCGGTGATGCGGCTGCTGCGGGCGGTGGTCGCCGCGGAGAACGTCACGGCGCTGGTGGCCACGCACGACCCGCTGATGATGGAACTGGCCGACCGGGTGATCACCATCGGGGACGGCAAGGTGGTCCAGGACACCGGCAGCGAGGGGGCGCCCGGGCTGTCGGCCGCCGCCGGCGTGCCGGCGTAGCCACCACACAGACCCCGGACACCCTCGGCGGACCCCGAGGGGAGTCCGGGCCCGGCCGGGCCCCGCCCTTTCCGTTCGCGCGGCCCGGCCGATGAGGGGAGCGCCGCCGTACTCCGCGGCGGGGTGTCCCGGTCCTGCCTCACCGGATCGGGGCGACACGGCCCGCCGCGTGTCCCGGCTGCGGCCGGCGGCGCTTCCCGCCTCTTGGGGAAGGGGCCTTGGCCGCTCAGGCGGTCAAGGCCCCGGGAGGATCCGCGACAGACAGACCGACCGGACCGGCCGGGCTGACGAGGCGAGCCGGTCGCCGATCAGCCCGGCCGAGCCATGTCGGGCCGGCCGAGCCGAGCCGCGGGGCCGAGCAGAACGGCTGAGCCGGACCGGCCGAGCCCGCCGACCAGATCAGCCGACCAGATCAGCCTGACCCGTCAGCCGACCCGATCGAGCCACCCAGCCGACCCAGCCGACCCAGCCGACCCAGGTCCCCTCACCCCTCAGCCGGACTCGTCACGAACGCGATCGGCGCCTCGACCGGCGTCCCCGACCCGTCGCGCCGCGGATCCACCGCGGGCAGGGCCAGCGGGGTGCCGTTCTCCGAGCTGGCGTAGGCCGGGGCGTTCACCGCCCAGGCCGCCACCAGGCGGTGTTCGCCCTTCAGGAAGCGCTGGCAGCGGACGCCGCCGGTGGCGCGGCCCTTGGTCGGGTACAGGTCGTACGGGGTGGCCTTCATCGTGGTGGCGGTGTCCACCAGGGCGTCGTCGCTGCCGGCCATCGAGACCACCAGGCCGTCGCGGCCGGGGTCGAGGGCGCCGAAGAAGATCACCGAGGCGTCCTCGCCCAGCGTGATGCCCGCCATGCCGCCGGCCGGGCAGCCCTGGGGGCGGACCAGGGAGGCCGAGTACTTCAGGAGCTGGGCGTCGTCGGTGATGAAGGCCAGCTCCTCCTCGCCGGTGCGCAGTTCGGTGGCGCCGACGAGGATGTCGCCGTCCTTGAGGGTGATCACCTCGAAGCTGTCGCGGTTCTTCGGATAATCCGGGACCACGCGCTTGACCACGCCCTGGACCGTGCCCAGGGCCAGGCCGGGGGAGTCCGGGGACAGCGAGCACAGACACAGCACGCGCTCGTCCTCCTCCAGGCGGACGAACTCCGAGGCCGGGGCGCCGCCGGACAGGCTCGGGGCGGCCTTCGACGCGCCGGCGGGCAGCACCGGCAGGTCGATCACCGGGAACCGGATCAGGCGGCCGGCGGTGGTGACCGCGCCGACCTCGCCCCTTATCGTCGAGGTCACCACCGAGGCGATGGCGTCGTTCTTGCTGCGCTCGCCGCCGCTGCCCAGGGTGGTGACGCCGGAGGCGGTGCGGGACAGCAGACCGGTGGCCGACAGCAGGACCCGCACCGGGTCGTCGGAGATCTCCAGCGGCTGGGCCTCGAACACCGGCATCGCGCCCTCGACCAGGACGCTGCGCCGCGGCGTGGCGAACTGCTTGGAGATGGCGTTCAGCTCGTCGGAGACCACCTTGCGCAGCAGGGTGTCGGACTCCAGGATCGCCGTCAGGTCCTTGATCTCGCCGGTCAGCTTGTCGCGCTCGGACTCCAGTTCCATGGAGTCGAAGCGGGTCAGGCGGCGCAGCGGGGTGTCCAGGATGTACGTGGCCTGCTTGTCCGAGAGCGCGAACGCCGCGATCAGGTTCTCCTTGGCCGCCGCGGCGTCGTCGGACTCGCGGATGATGCGGATCACCCGGTCGATGTCGACCAGCGCGATCAGCAGCCCCTCGACCAGGTGCAGCCGGTCGCGGCGCTTGGTGCGGCGGAACTCGGTGCGGCGCCGGACCACCTCGAAGCGGTGGTCGAGGTAGACCTCGAGCAGCTCCTTCAGGCCCAGGGTCAGCGGCTGGCCGTCGACCAGGGCCACGTTGTTGATGCCGAAGGACTCCTCCAGCGGCGTCAGCTTGTACAGCTGCTCCAGGACCGCCTCGGGGTTGAAGCCGGCCTTGATCTCGATGACCAGCTTCAGGCCGTTGAACCGGTCGGAGAGGTCCTTCAGGTCCGTGACGCCCTGCAGCTTCTTGCTCTGCACCAGCTCCTTGACCTTGGAGATGACCTTCTCCGGGCCGGTGTTGAAGGGCAGCTCGGTGACCACGATGCCCTCGCGGCGCGCGGTCACCTTCTCGATCTTGGCGGTGGCGCGCATCTTGAACACGCCGCGGCCGTTCTCGTAGGCGTCGCGGATGCCCTGCTCGCCGATGATCTGCCCGCCGGTGGGCAGGTCCGGCCCCGGCACGAAGCGCATCAGGTCGTCGAGGGTGGCGTCGGGGTGCTTGATCAGGTGCCGGGCGGCGGCCACCACCTCGCCGAGGTTGTGCGGCGCCATGTTGGTCGCCATCCCGACCGCGATCCCGGCCGCGCCGTTCACCAGCAGGTTCGGGAACGCCGCCGGCAGGACCTGCGGCTCCTGCTCCTGCCCGTCGTAGTTGGGCCCGAACTCGACCGTGTCCTCGTCGATCGAGTCGGTCATTATCATCGCCGCCGGGGACAGCCGCGCCTCGGTGTAGCGCATGGCCGCCGGCGGGTCGTCGCCGCCCAGGGAGCCGAAGTTGCCGTGCCCGTCGACCAGCGGGATCCGCATCGCCCAGGACTGCGCCATCCGGACCAGCGAGTCGTAGATCGCGGTGTCCGAGTGCGGGTGCAGCTTGCCCATCACGTCGCCGACGACGCGGGCGCTCTTGACGAACCCGCGGTCCGGCCGCAGGCCCATCTCGTTCATCTGGAACAGGATCCGGCGGTGGACCGGCTTGAGCCCGTCGCGCGCGTCGGGGAGCGCGCGCGAATAGATCACCGAGTACGCGTACTCCCGGTACGAGTCCGAGAGCTCGTCGGCGACGTCGACGTCGATGATGCGCTCTTCGAAGTCCTCGTCGGGCTCGGGGGTGGTGCTGCGGCGTGCCATCTCTCGTGCGGCTCCTGCTCTTCGCGCTGCGATGCGGGTGACGCCCTATTGTTGCGCGTCCCGCCGACAGTTCGGAGCAGCAGGGCTCGGATCGGCGGCGAAGCCCGCCACGCGGGCCGTGTCCGCCCTGAGCGATCGAATCACCGCATAACACCCCGCTCCGTCACGCTTCTGTGCGGCATGACACCCACGCGCGGCCCGGCAGGTGTCAGGATGGACCCATGCCCAACTCGCAGTCGTCGTCCTCCTCCGCCCGCCCCGCCCACCACGGGCTGCTCGCCGCGATCGAGCGCAGCGGCTACTATCCGGCGCTCGTCGCCGAGGCGGTCCAGGACGCGGTCGGGTCCGAGGCGGTGCTCGGCCACCTCGTGCACCAGGAGACCACGTTCGACGCCGACGAGGTGCGCCGGCACGTCACGGTGCTGGCCGTCACCCCCACCCGGCTGATCGCCGGGCACACCGATGAGTACGGCTCCGACGACCCGATGGCCCCGGTGCCGCCGGGCTCGCCGGAGTCCGCCGCCGGCGCCAAGGCCTACGCCACCACCTCCACCGAGACGGTGCCGCTGCACCGCATCTCCTCGGTCGTGGTCAGCCGGGTCGTGGAGGACCCGGCCAGCCACAAGCCCGGCACCCCGCCGCGGGAGGTGGTGCTGACCATCGGCTGGGGCGTGGTGAGCCGGCTGGACCTGGAGCCGGCCAACTGCGGCGATCCGCACTGCGACGCCGACCACGGCTACACCGGCACCGCCACCGCCGACGACGTGATGATCCGGGTCTCGGCCGAGGCCGACGGCGCCGACGCGGTCGCCGAGACGCTGGCCTTCGCCCGCGCGCTCACCGACGTGGTCACCGAGGCCGGCCTCCGGTCCGGGCGCTGAGGACGCCCCCGGCGCGTGAGCGACACCGACCTCGTCCTGCCCGCGTACGGCCGCGGCGCCCTGTCCGACCTGCTCCCCGCCGTGCTGGCCGCGCTCGGCGTCGCCGACGCCCCGGACCCGCTGGGCCTGGCCCCGGCCCGCCGCGCCTGTGTCTTCCTGGTCGACGGCATGGGCGCCCGGCTGATCGAGCGCAACGCCGGCACCGCGCCGTTCCTGGCCGCCGCGCTGCGCGCCGGCCGCGCCCTGAGCGCCGGCTTCCCCTCCACCACCGCCGCCAGCATCGGGTCGCTGGGCACCGGCCTGCCCTCCGGCGCCAGCGGCATGCTCGGCTACCGCGTGCTGGTCCCCGGCACCCCGCACCTGATGAACCTGCTGCGCTGGGACGCGGCCGTCGACCCGCTCCAGTGGCAGCCCCGGGAGACGGTCTTCGAACGGGCCGCGCGCGAGGGCATCGAGGTCACCCAGGTCACCGCCGCCCGCTTCCAGGACTCCGGCCTGACCCGCGCGGTGCTGCGCGGCGGCGCCTTCACCGGCGCGGAGTCGCTGGTGAACCGGGTGGCCGGCGCGCTGGACACGCTGCGGGACGCCGCCGAGCGCGACGCCCGCGCCCTGGTCTACCTCTACTACGCCGATCTGGACGCCGCCGGCCACGTCAGCGGCGTCGCCTCCGAGACCTGGCGCGAGCAGCTGGCCACCGTCGACACCACGGTGCGCGAACTGGTCGAGCGGCTGCCGCCGGGCACCGCGCTCTACGTCACCGCCGACCACGGCATGGTCGACGTGCCCGCCGACCGCCGCATCGACGTCGACGAGGACCCCGAACTCCAGGTCGGCGTCCGGCTGCTGGGCGGCGAGGGCCGGGCCCGGCACGTCTACGCCAAGCCCGGCGCGGCGCGCGACGTGCTGCAGATCTGGCGCGAGGCGCTGGAGGGGATGGCCGTGGTGCGCTCCCGCGAGGAGGCCATCTACGAGGGCTGGTTCGGGCCCCCGGAGGAGGTCACCGACCAGGCCGCGCCGCGCATCGGCGACGTCGTCGCGGCGCTGCTCCAGGACTGGGCCGTGGTCGCCACCCGCCGGGAGAAGCTGGAGTCGCGGCTGCTCGGGATGCACGGGTCGCTGTCAGCGGCCGAACAGGACGTCCCGCTGCTGCAGTTCGCGGCGGACCGGCAGCCGGGGGCGGCGCGGTAACCGGTTTCTCTAGGGCGTGCTTTGGAATTCGGGTGGGTAGTGTCCCGCAGCTTGTGAGCAGGTCGTGCGCGACGGCTCAGCGGCAAGCATGGCAAGACGGACGGCCTGCCGCATCCTGGTTGGCTGTGGCTGGTCGTCCGGCGCAGCCAGGCGCCGCCGATCAGCCGTCGCGCCCCGCCCGAATTCCAAAGCACGCCCTAGATCAGTCGGGGCTCTGGATGCCAGGATGGCGCCCATGCGCCAACCCCGAACCTCACCCCTGATCTGCGTGGACCAACTCGCCGCCGACCTCGCGTGCGGCACCGCGCCGATCCTCGTCGACATCCGCTGGAAGCTCGGAGAACCGAGCGAATACGGACACGGCGTCTATCTCAAGGGGCACATTCCGGGCGCACGCTACGTCAGCCTGGACGAGGACTTGGCCGAGCACCCCGAGGCGCCGGTCGGCGCGCGGGGACGGCATCCGCTGCCGGACCCGGAGCGGTTCGCCGCCGCGATGCGCCGCGCCGGCGTGCGCGGCGACCGGCCGGTGGTCGTCTACGACGACGGCGACGGC
>JABFXP010000271.1 GCA_013361685.1 Catenulispora sp. | reverse complement strand
GGTCGCCGTCGGCGGCGCCGAGCCCCCACGCCACCCCGGCGCTGGTGGTGGCCACGGCCGGGGCGCCGGTGGCGGCGACCACCCGGGCGCTGGCGGCGTCCCAGGCGTTGGCCAGGGCCAGCGGGGTGCCGGGGATGTGGAGCTCGCGGAAGCGGACGGCCGAGTCGTGCTGAGAAGTCATGGCATGACCGAACCACATCACCCTGACGAACGCACCGGATTCGGCGTGGTCCGAATCCGGGGGCGGGCCGCTCTACCGCGGCCCGGGCTCCGGCTCCTCGTCGTCCAGCAGGACGCGGCCGACCAGCGGCTCGGAGGGGGTCTGCGCGCCGGCCCCCGGGTCCGGACGCTCCGGCCCCGGCGTCAGCGCCCGCCGTGCCGGATCCTGGTACCACGAGTCCGCTCCGCGCTCCGGCTCGCGGCCGCCGTTGGCGTAGACCACGGCGATGTACGGCAGCAGCAGCGCCAGCGCCGCCAGGCCGAGCTTCCAGGGCCAGTCGATGGGCAGGAGCACGATCAGCAGGAACGCCGCGACCCTTATCCCCATCGCCATCAGGTACTTCGACTCGCGGGAGCGGATGTCCTGGCTCAGCGGAGTGGGTGCGTCCGTGATGCCGTAGACGACTTCCTGCTGGGATTCCTTGTCCCGCCCGATGCGCATACTCCCAGGCTACGCCGGGCGGTCGAGCCCGAAACAGGACCCCGCCGGCCGGCTGCCGACGGGGTCTGATAACGCTGATGCGCCGATGCGCTGAGGTCCGCGGTTCGCGGCCCCCGGGAATCGATCTTCTAGGACGCCTGGCTCACCGAGGACATGTTGAAGTCCGGGATCCGCAGCGCCGGCATCGCGGTCCGGTTGAAGTTGTCGCCCCACTCGCGGGAGTAGGTGCGCACCGTCTCCCCGGCCTCGGCGATCCGCGACAGCAGCGCCACCGGGGACTCGTTGAACCGGAAGTTGTTCACCTCGCCGACCACCTCGCCGCCCTCCACCTTGTAGACGCCGTCCCGGGTCAGCCCGGTCAGCAGCAGCGTCTGCGGGTCCACCTCGCGGATGTACCACAGGCAGGTCAGCAGCAGGCCGTCGTCGGTGCCGGCGACCAGGTCGGCCAGCGACGGGCCGGCGCCGCCGGCCGCGCCCTCCAGGATCAGGTTGTCCACCGGCGGGGTCAGCGGGGCCCCCGCCGCCGCCGCGGTCCGCCGGGTGGCGGCCAGCGAGGTCAGCACGCCGTCCCGGATCCAGTCGGTCGGGCCGAGCTCCAGCCCGTTGTCGAACACCGACTGGAAGGCGTCGGAGTTGTACGCCTCGACGTACGGCGCGCACTCCAGCCCCGGCTCGGCCGGGTCGCTGCGCAGCGTCACCTTCACCGGCGAGGCGCCGGAGACGCTCTCCCCGAACTTCACGCCGCCGCCGGTCTTGCTGAACACCGACCGGCCGTCCTTGGCGTCCCGCAGCGAGGACGACCAGTACGCGTAGATCATCAGGTCGGCGACCGCGGTCGGCGGCAGGATCGTCGGGTAGCGGCCGGCCGGCAGGTCGATCCGGCGCTTGGCCCAGTCCAGCCGGCGCGCCAGGTCCCGGCCGACGGCCACGATGTCCACGTCGGAGAAGTCCGCGGTCGGCACCCCGGCCCAGGCCGAGCGCGACCGGTCGCCGGACTTGGCGTTCAGCTGCACCGAGCCGGTCGGCTGCACGTGCCGCAGCCGCAGCCCGGTCGAGGAGCCCAGGTACTGGGTGCTCAGCGTGTGCTCGGCGTAGCCGAACAGCAGGCTGCCCTCGGCGCGCGCGGCCTCGATGGCCTCGCCGAGCGCCGGGGCGAAGGTGCCGAACACCGAGATGCCGGTCTGCTCCGGGGCCGCGTCCCAGTCGGCGGCGACCCGGCCGGCGATCAGCTCGTTGGCGTCGTCGGCGGGGCCGGCGTCGGCGGCCGCCTGCTCGCTGGCCCGGACCAGGTCCTCCAGGGTGTCCAGGCCGACGCCGGAGCGGCCGACCACCCCGGCTCCGGCCTTGGCGGCGCCGGTGGCGCCGTTCTTCACCGAGATCACCGTGACCGTCTGCCCGGTCGAGACGCCGTTGGTGGTCAGGGTGTTGTTGGCCCAGCGCAGGTTGGCGTCGGTCTCGGCGTCCACGATGACCACCGCGCCGTCGGCGCGGGAGAGCTCGAGCGCCTTCTCGACGAGCTGCTGGGGGGTGGGCTGTGCGCTCACTGGCCGGCCTCCTGGACGGTGTTGAGGATGCGGATGCCGCGGAACAGGGCGGACGGAGCGCCGTGGCTGACCGGCGCGACCTGCCCGGGCTGGCCCTTCCCGCACTGGAACGAGCCGCCCAGCACGTAGGTCTGCGGGCCGCCGACGGCCTCCATCGCGCCCCAGAAGTCGGTGGTCGTGGCCTGATAGGCGAAGTCCTTCACCTGGCCCTTGAGCTCCCCGTCCTCGATCAGGAAGGCGCGCTGGCCGGTGAACTGGAAGTTGTAGCGCTGCATGTCGATCGACCAGGACTTGTCGCCGACGATGTACAGGCCGCGCCGGACCCGGGAGATGAGCTCGGCGGTGGACGGGCCGTCCGCGGCGGGCTGCAGCGAGACGTTCGCCATCCGCTGGATCGGGACGTGCGAGGCGGAGTCGGCGAAGGCGCAGCCGTTCGAGCGGCCGCCGTTGAGCCCCTTGAGCTGGGCGATGCGCCGGTCGAGCTGGTAGCCGACCAGGGTGCCGTCCTTGACGATGTCCCAGCGCTGGGTCTGCACGCCCTCGTCGTCGAACCCGACGGTGCCCAGCCCGTGCTCCACGACGCGGTCGCCGGTGACGTTCATCACGGCCGAGCCGTATTTCAGGGTGCCGAGTTTGTCGAGCGTGGCGAACGAGGTGCCGGCGTAGGCGGCCTCGTAGCCCAGCGCGCGGTCCAGCTCGGTGGCGTGGCCGATGGACTCGTGGATGGTCAGCCACAGGTTCGAGGGGTCGATGACGAGGTCGTACTCGCCGGGTTCCACCGACGGCGCGGCCAGCTTGGCGCGCAGCAGGCCGGGCAGGGCGTCGAGCTCGGCGTCCCAGTCGAACACGGCGTTGGAGGTGAAGAACTCCCAGCCCCGGCCGACCGGCGGCGCGATGGTGCGCATGGTCTCGAAGGCCCCGGTCTGCTCATCCACCGTGACCGCGGTCAGGCCGCCCTCGCTGCGGATCCGCTGCTGGGTCAGCCGGTTGCCGGCCAGGTCGGCGAAGTACTTGCACTCCTGCACGGCCTGGAAGTCGGCGTCCACGTGGGCCACGCCCTGGTGTCGCAGCAGCCGCTCGGACCAGGCCTGGAAGTGCGCGATCTTCTCGGTGTCGGGGACGTCGAAGGGGTTGATCTCGAAGCGGGAGACCCACACCTGCTCGCCGTGCAGCGGCTCGGGGGCCAGCACCACGGGTTCGGCGTTCACCGGCTGGGACACCCGGGCCACCTCGACGGCCTGTTCGGCCAGCCGCGCGGCGTTGTCCGCGGTGAGCACGACGCCGGCGGCGAAACCCCAGGTGCCGTCGTGGACGACCCGCACGCTCAGGCCGGCGTCGGAGGCGTCCACGACGCCGTCGACGTGGCCGTCGCGCAGGTTGATCGACTGGGAGCGCACGGTCTCGACCCGGAGGTCGGCGTGCTCGGCGCCGAGGTCCCGGGCCCGGGTCAGCGCCGCCTCGGCCAGCTCGGCCAGGGGCAGTGCGAGGAAGGACTCGTCTACGGTCATACCGCCAACCTAGCCGGAGCGGACCTTCTTACGCCGGTTGTGGAACCCCTACAAAAGCGGTGCCCGACGATCTATGCCGACCGTGGTTGCGGCTACCGCCCGGTAGCCCGATAGCGTCAGGTCTCAACCATGGATATCCAAGCTAGCGAGGTGTCGAATTGAGCCGATCCGTACTGGTGACGGGGGGAAACCGGGGAATTGGCCTGGCCATCGCGAAGTCCTTCGCAGCACAGGGCGACAAGGTCGCGATCACCTATCGCTCCGGCGAGGTGCCCGAGGGCCTGTTCGGCGTGCGGTGCGACGTCACCTCGGCCGAGGACGTGGAGCGCGCCTTCACCGAGGTCGAGGCTCAGCAGGGCCCGGTCGAGGTGCTGGTGGCCAACGCCGGCATCACCCGCGACACGCTGTTGCTGCGGATGAGTGACGAGGACTTCGAGGCGGTGCTCGGCACCAACCTGGTCGGCTCCTTCCGGGTCGCCAAGCGGGCCAGCAAGGGGATGCTGCGGCTCAAGCGCGGCCGCATCGTGCTGATCTCCTCGGTGGTCGGGCTGTCCGGCTCGGCCGGGCAGGCGAACTACGCGGCCAGCAAGGCCGGCCTGGTCGGCTTCGCGCGCTCGGTGGCGCGCGAGATCGGCTCGCGCGGCATCACCTGCAACGTGGTGGCGCCGGGGTTCGTGGAGACCGACATGACCGCGGTGCTCTCCGAGGACCGCAAGGCCGAGATCCTCAAGCAGGTGCCGCTGAACCGGTACGCCTCCACCGAGGAGATCGCCGGGGTCGTGCGGTTCCTGGCCTCCGAGGACGCCGCGTACATCACTGGTGCCGTCATCCCCGTTGACGGCGGACTCGGAATGGGGCACTGAGCATGGGAATCCTCGAAGGCAAGCGCATCCTGGTCACCGGGGTGCTGACCGACAGCTCCATCGCCTTCCATGCCGCCCGCATCGCGCAGGAAGAGGGCGCGCAGGTGGTGCTGACCGCGTTCCCGCGTCCCTCGCTGACCCAGCGGATCGCCAAGAAGCTGCCGAACGGCGACGCCCCGGTGATCGAGCTCGACGTCACCAACCCCGAGCACCTGGCGGGGCTGGCGGACAGCGTCAAGCAGCATGTGGACGGCGTCGACGGCATCGTGCACAGCATCGCGTTCGGCCCGCAGGACGCGCTGGGCGGCAACTTCCTGAACACCCCCTGGGAGTCGGTGGCCACCGCGGTCCACGTCTCGGCGTACTCGCTGAAGTCCGTGGCGATGGCGCTGCTGCCGTTGTTCCCGGAGACCGGCGGCTCCATCGTCGGCCTGGACTTCGACGCCCAGGTGGCCTGGCCCGGCTACGACTGGATGGGCGTGGCGAAGGCGGCCCTGGAGTCCACGTCCCGCTACCTGGCCCGGGACCTGGGCCCGCGCGGGATCCGCAGCAACCTGATCTCGGCCGGGCCGCTCAAGACCATGGCCGCCAAGTCGATCCCGGGCTTCGAGGCCTTCGACGGGGTCTGGGGCGAGCGCGCGCCGCTGGGCTGGGACCTGACCGACGTCGAGCCGACCGCGCGCGGGATCGTGGCGCTGCTGTCGGACTGGTTCCCGCGCACCACCGGCGAGGTCATCCACGTGGACGGCGGGGTGCACGCGATGGGGGCGTGAGCCCGCGCTTTTCGCGGCCGGGTCCGGCTCCTGCTCGGGAGCCGGGCCCGGCCGCTTCTCGATTCGTGCCGAGTCGACCCGGAGTCGGGCGGGGGCGGAGAAAATCGCGCGATCCTGTCAGTGGCACCCGATAGAAATGACCTTAGAACCGCATCGTGGTGCGGGGACACCGTCAATCTGAGGTCGCAGGGGTCGCGGTTTTCGCGATATAGCTTGACTAACGGCGCACGAGATATATCGTGTGCAGCGGAGTCATGCCGCCTTGACGACCGGCGCGGAGGGGAATCCGATGAGCGAGGCATTGAGCGGGACCGAGGGTCTGGCGGCCCGGGTGTCCGATGCTGTACCCGAGGTCGAGGCCCGGGCCGAGGCCGATGAGGTCAGCGCGGGCAGACCCGGCAAGGGCGGTAAGGCCGGCAAGGGCAGTAAGGGCGACAAGAGCGACAAGGCCATGACCGTGCCGGCGGGGGCCTGGGCGGTCATGTTCACCGTGCTCGGCGCGTCGATGATGGACCTGCTCGACGCCACGGTGATGAACGTCGCCGCGCCCTCGATCCGGACCGGGCTCGGGGCGTCCAACACCGAGTACCAGTGGATCAGCACCGGTTATGTGCTGTCGTTCTCGGTGCTGCTGATCGCCGGCGGCCGGCTCGGCGACATCGTCGGGCGGCGGCGGATGTTCATGGTCGGCCTGGCCGGTTTCACGCTCATGTCCGCGGTGTGCGCCCTGGCGCAGAACCCCGGCGAGCTGATCGCCGCGCGGCTGCTGCAGGGCAGCGCCTCGGCGATGATGATCCCGCAGGGGATCGGCATGATCCGGGAGAAGTTCGGCCGGGAGAACAGCCAGAAGGCGTTCGCGATCTTCGGGCCGTTCATGGGCCTGTCGGCGGCGCTGGGCCCGGTGCTCGGCGGCGCGCTGATCACCTACTCGTCCTGGCGCTGGGTGTTCGTGATCAACCTGCCGGTCGGCGTGCTCGCGCTGTACTACGCGAACAAGGTGCTGCCCACGATCCACCACCGCGCCGGCGACCGGCCGAAGCTGGACGTCATCGGCCTGATCCTGTGCTCGGCGGCGGTCGGGCTGCTGGTCTACCCGATCATCCAGGGCCGCGAGAACCACTGGGCGGCCTGGACCTTCCTGATGATGGGCTCCTCCGCGGTCGTGATGGCGGTCTTCGGCCTCTACGCCCGGGCCCGGCACCAGCGGAACCTGGACCCGTTCCTGGAGACCAGCCTGTTCCGCAAGCGCGCCTTCACCACCGGCACGATGACCATCTTCCTGTTCTTCGGCGCCTGCGCGGCGGCGTTCGCCGTCAGCCCGCTGCTGCTCCAGGTGTCCCTGGGCTGGTCGCCGCTGCGCGCCGGCCTCACCGGCGCCTGGTGGTCGCTGGGCACGATCATCGCGATGGGCGCCGGCCAGGCCTTCGTGAAGAAGACGCCGCGCCGCGTGCTGCACGCCGGCCTGCTGACGCTGGCCGCCGGCATGGCGCTGAGCGCCCTGATCATCCGGCACTACGCGGGGCACACGTTCACCGCCTTCACCGCCCCCGACGGCCAGCGGCACCAGATCTGGAGCAGCGGCATCACCAGCTGGAACCTGGCCCCGGCCCTGCTGGTCTGCGGCATCGGCATGGGCCTGGTCTTCGCCCCGTTCTTCGGCCTGGTCCTGGCCGCGGTCGACGACCACGAACTGGGCTCGGCGAACGGCGTGATCAGCTCCTTCAACCAGCTCGGCAGCGCGGTCGCCGCCGCCCTGTTCAGCACCCTGTTCTTCAACAAGGTCGAGAGCGGCGGCTCGCCGTTCCCGGCCACCCAGCTCATCTACTGGCTGGCCGCCCTCATCCTGGTCGTCACCTGGCTGCTGGCGTTCATGGTGCCGAAGACCGCGCGGAGCGAGGACGAGATCATGATCTGACGCCCGCGGGCGTCGGGCAGCGCGGGGGCGCTGGGACTCGGGGGCACGAGCACGGGGACACGGGGTTCGGGGGAAGCGGGGGACAGCGGGGGACCACGGGGATGCGGAGGGGATAAGCGGGGGATCCGGGGGAGGAGCGGCTCGGCGCGCCAGGCGTCGGGCCGCTTCGCGCTGCTAACCTCGAAGGACAGCCGACGACCAGGACCTTCGAGTACTGGTACCGGCGCGCCGTCATCAACCAGGTTCCCGGTCTGCGCGAGCGCATCAGCGGTGGTCACGGACGCGACACCGGGCGCACCGTACCGATAGAGCAGGTCATTCCCGGTTTCTGGGAGGAGTACGAGCGCCGCCGGGCCGACAGGCAGCCGGCTGCGTGACCGACCACCCCGAGGCTTCGCCGAAGCCCCTGGTCACCAGCGTCGACATCATCTCTTCGACCTAGCCGGCCGGCCCCGCGGATCGGTCGATCGTCCTACGTCTCTTGTCAGCCCTCCCGGGCGTCCATATACTTAGCCTACGTCAACTAAGTAAATCGTCGAGGGTGGGAATCCGCATGTCCGCGAAGCAGGCCTCCAGCACGTCCGGGAAGGCCGGCTCCCGCCGAGGGCCGGACCATCCGCACTACAAGTGGGTGGCGCTGTCCAACACCACGTTGGGCATGCTGATCGCGACCATCAACTCCTCGATCGTGTTGATCTCGCTGCCGGCCATCTTCAACGGGATCAAGCTCGATCCGCTGCAGCCGTCCAACGTCAGCTACCTGCTGTGGATGCTGATGGGGTACATGCTGGTCACCGCGGTGTTCGTGGTGGCGCTCGGGCGGCTCGGGGACATGTACGGCCGGGTGAAGATCTACAACTCCGGGTTCCTGGTCTTCACCGTCTGCTCGATCGCGCTGTCGCTGGATCCGTTCCACGGCGGCGCCGGTGCGTTGTGGCTCATCGGGTGGCGGGTGTTGCAGGCCATCGGCGGGGCGATGCTGATGGCGAACTCGGCGGCGATCATCACCGACGCGTTCCCGGCCGCGCAGCGGGGGATGGCGCTGGGGATCAACATCGTGGCGGCGATCGCGGGGTCGTTCATCGGGCTGGTGCTCGGCGGGGCGCTGTCGGAGTGGAACTGGCGCACCGTGTTCTGGGTGAACGTGCCGATCGGGCTGATCGGGACGGTGTGGGCGTACAAGTCGCTGCACGACACCGGGGTGCGGCACAAATCGAAGATCGACTGGTGGGGCAACCTCACGCTGGGGCTGGGGCTCACCGCGCTGCTGGCCGGCATCACCTACGGCATCCAGCCCTACGGCGGGCACACGCAGGGCTGGACCAATCCGTGGGTGCTGGCCGGGCTGATCGGCGGGCTGGCGCTGCTGGTCGCGTTCTGCGTCATCGAGTCCAAGATCGCCGATCCGATGCTGCCGATGACGCTGTTCAAGAACCGGGCGTTCGCCACCGGGAACCTGGCCAACCTGCTCGGGGCCATCGCGCGCGGCGGCCTGCAGTTCATGCTGATCATCTGGCTGCAGGGCATCTGGCTGCCGCTGCACGGCTACGACTACAAGGACACGCCGCTGTGGGCGGGCATCTACATGATCCCGCTGACCCT
>JABFXP010000492.1 GCA_013361685.1 Catenulispora sp. | reverse complement strand
TCTAGGTCGTTGTCAGGTCCCGCATCAGGCGCCGGACCACCTCGGCGATGTGCCGGGAGGTGGTGTCGACCGGTTCGGTGGCGACGATCAGGTGGCTGATCACCAGGCGGAACGCGGTCTCGCTGATCCACCCGACCTCGTCGCGCACCTCGGGGCGCTCGGCCAGTTCCGGCCAGCGCTCGGTGAAGATCGCGATGGAGTCCGCGCGGAAGACGTCCATGATCGCCGCGGACCGGGTGGTCAGGTACGGCAGCAGGCCGGAGGTGTCGTCGGTGAGCGTGGCCTTGATCAGCGGGTTGTCCAGGGCCGCGGTCAGCGCGGCGGTGACCGCCGCGGCGGTGGCGTCGCCGGCGTCCCCGGGCGCCTCGCGCGCGGCCTGCCCGGTCAGCGCCCTGAACCGTTCGGCTTCCCGCAGCGCCAGGGCGGCCGCGAGCTGATCGCGGTTGCCGAACTCGTTATAGAGGGTCTGGCGTGAGACACCGGCCCGGGCCGCCAGGTCGGCCATGCGCGCGCTGGTCCAGTCGCCGGCGACGATGGCCTCGTAGGCGGCGTCGAGCAATGCTTCCCGTGCGGAACCCATGCAGCTAGCTTGACATGGTGCTCGCGGCTGTCAAGCTCTCATGTTCGAAGCTACGGCGGCCCGCCACCGTGCCTGAGCACCGCCGCGGCCACCTTGGCCCGCCACTTCGCCAACGCGGGGTCAGGTTCCCGCTGTTCAGCGGCCCAAGCCTCCAGCACCGCGTAGGCCTGTGCGTAAGCGCGCTGGCCCTCCAGGATCTGCACCGCGCGCCGGTAGTTCCACGCCGTCGCCAGCCCGCCGCAGATCATGTGCACCGCCTGCGCCAGCTCCGCCTCGACCCTCGGCTCGAAGCACTCCTCCAGCACGGTCCCGGTGTAGCTCCAGCCGTCGATCCCGAAGCGCGGCTCGACGATCGGCTCCACCAGGTCCGGGGGAAGGCGGTCCGCGCCGCCGCCGCCGGCCGGGCCGGCACCGCCGCCGGCGCCGCCGTCTCCGGCCCCGAACCCCAGCCAGGCCCGAACGCGCCGTGGCGACGGGATGGGCAGACGTCGCGGCGGCGTGGGGCGGATTGGGGGTGTTCGTCGGAAGATACGGCCAGCCTAGTGACCGACCCGCGAACATCGTGGGAGGAGCGCGGCGGCGGGTCGCGGATTCGCCCTATCGTGTGACGCATGACCGCCTTCGACGATGATCTCCGGCTGGCGCACGTCCTCGCGGACTCCGCCGACGCCATCACCATGGCCCGGTTCAAGGCCCGCGACTTGAGGGTGGAGTCCAAGCCCGACATGACCCCGGTCTCCGACGCCGACAAGGCGGCCGAGGAGGCGATCCGGTCGGCGCTGTCACGGGCCCGGCCGCGCGACGCGATGCTCGGCGAGGAGTACGGGGAGACCGCCGCCGGCGCCACCGGCCGCAAGTGGATCATCGACCCGATCGACGGCACCAAGAACTACGTGCGCGGCGTCCCGGTGTGGGCCACGCTCATCGGCCTGATCGAGGGCGAGGAGGTGGTGGCCGGCGTGGTGTCGGCGCCGGCCCTGGGGCGGCGGTGGTGGGCGGCCAAGGGCGGCGGCGCGTTCACCGGGCGGTCCCTGGCCTCGGCACAGCGGTGCCAGGTGTCGAACGTGGCGACCGTCGCCGACGCCTCGCTGGCGTACTCCTCGGTGGTCTCCTGGGAGGAGTACGGACGGCTGGAGGCGTTCCTCGACCTGTCGCGGGCCTGCTGGCGGACCCGCGCCTACGGCGACTTCTGGTCGCACATGCTGGTCGCCGAGGGCGCGGTGGACATGGCGGCGGAACCGGAGCTGTCGCTGTGGGACATGGCGGCGCTGGCGGTGATCGTCACCGAGGCCGGCGGGATGTTCACGTCGGTGGACGGCGTGCCCGGGGTGTTCGGCGGTTCGGCGGCGGTGTCCAACGGGCTGCTGCACGAGGAGCTGCTGTTCTACGTCGGCGGCCAGCAGCTGGACGGCTGAGGCGGCGGGCTCGTCCCGCCCGCCACGAGCTCGCCGGCAATTCGGACGAAGATTCACCCGGCCTCCCGCTTGCCAACGCCTTCCCTTCATGTGAACTTGTGAAAAGAAGGCCCCCCGGCACTGACATCAGGGAGCGACCGTGTCCTCCAGCCCCACCACCTCCGACCCCATCCCCGCCCAGCACTCCCAACTCGTCCTGGACGCCATGTCCACCGAGATCCTGCTCATCGGGCCCCGGCACACGCTGCGCCAGGCGGCGCGGCTGATGACGCAGCGCGGCGTCGGCAGCGCCGTGGTGCACAATCCCGAGACCTTCGGGATCGGGATCATCACCGAACGCGACATCCTGCACGCCGTCGGCGGCGGCCTGGACCCGGACACCGAGCCGGTCGAGGCGCACCTGACCCACGACGTGGTGTTCGCCACCCCGCGCTGGACGCTGGACCAGGCCGCCGAGGCCATGACCCGCGGCGGCTTCCGGCACCTCATCGTGCTCGACGCCGAGGAGGTGGCCGGGATGATCTCGGTGCGGGACATCGTGCGGGCCTGGACCCGGGTGCCGTCGGCGGCCTGACGGCGCCGGCCGGTAGGGGGTCATACCCGGGTATGATCCCCGTCCGCGACCTTCGGGCGCTCCGTCCGATCGTCAGACCGCCTAAGCTGGCGTTCCATGGGAGCACTTCTGACCTGGATCGCGGACACGCTGCAGAAACTGCCCGGCCCGGCGGCGCTGGTGCTGGTGTTCCTGCTGCCCGCCCTGGAGGCCTCGGTCTTCCTGGGCTTCCTGATCCCCGGTGAGATCGCCGTGGTGATCGGCGGCTTCCTGGCCTTCAACGGCAAGGTCAACCTGGCCGTGGCGATGATCGCGGCGATCTCCGGCGCCATCATCGGCGACAGCGTCGGCTACGAGGTCGGCAAGAAGTGGGGCGACCGGCTGCTCACCAAGCTGCCCGCGCGGTTCGTCAAGCCCGAGCACATCCAGCAGGGCAAGGAGCTGATCAACCGGCTCGGCGGCAAGGCGGTGTTCACCGGCCGGTTCGCCGCGGCGCTGCGCGCGCTGGTGCCCGGCCTGTGCGGCGTGTCGCGGGTCCCGTACAAGAAGTTCCTGTTCTGGAACGCGCTCGGCGGCATCGTCTGGGCGTCCGGGTTCACGCTGCTCGGCTACGCCGCCGGGAACGCCTGGCACAAGATCGAGCACTACGCGTCGCTGGTCAGCTGGGTGCTGCTGGGCCTGGCCGTGGCCGGCGGGCTCGTGCTGTTCCTGGTCAAGCGGCGCGGCCGGGCCGGCGAGCCGGCCGACGCCGACGCCGACCTGGTCGACGAGGTCCGCACCGAGGTCAAGCACGCGGTCGAGACGCTCGAGGGCACCGTCGCGCACGAGGTCGAGCGGGTGCGGGGTCAGCTGGCCGCCGACGACTCCGCGGCCGCCGCGCCGTGACCGCCGGCGGCGCCGCCAGTGCTGCCAGTGCCGCTGGTACCCCCGGCCGTGCTGCCGCCACCACCGCCGGCCGCGGCCCCGCCGCCGGTGCCGGTGCCGCCACCGAAACCGGCACCGGACTTCGAACCGGGCTCTGAGCGGGACTTTGAGCCGGATTCCGCGTCAGACTCTGAACCCGAATCGGCCGAGTGCACCTCGGCCTCCCCGAACCGCGACAGCGACAGCGCTCCCCCGACCGCGCACAGGAACCCGATCACCGCGACCGGCACGAAGCCCGGCCGCGTGTGGTCGTGGAACAGCGTGATCCCCAGCAGCGCCGGCACCGCGGTCTCGCCGACCACCAGCATCGCGGTGGCCAGCGTCACCGATCCGCGTTGCAGCGCGGTGGTGAAGAACAGGAAACCGGTCAGCGAGGCGGCCAGCAGCGCGTAGAACGCCGGGTCCCCGACCAGCGCCGAGGGGTGCAGGTCCGGCAGGATCCGGACACAGATGGCGAAGGCCCCGAACAGCGAGCCGGCGAACGCGCCGAGCACCACCGAGTTGCCGCCGAGCTTGAGGACGACGAGCAGCGCGGCGGCGATCAGCACCAGCACCGCGGCCAGCACGGCCCAGTGCAGGCCGCGGCCGGTGTGCACCGGCTCCTCCTTGCCCGCCGAGATCCCGACCAGCACCAGGCCCACCACCACGGCGCCGACCGCGATCCAGTCGGTGCGGCCGAGCCGGGCCTTCAGCAGCGGCACCGCCAGCAGCGCGGTGACCGCCAGCGAGCAGTTCACGATCGCCTGCACCGCGAACAGCGGCAGCTTCTCCAGCGCCACCAGATTCGCCACCAGACCGATGGCGTCCAGGCCGAGCCCGGCCACGAACGGCAGCTGCGACAGCACCCTGATCAGCAGCCGCGGGTCGACGCCGGCGCCGCCGGTGTCCTGGGTGCGCGCGGCGCCGACCGCCTGGAACACCGTCGCCGTGCCGTACGCGAGCGCGCTGACGAACGCCCCCACCAAACCCCATGCCAGTCCCACGCGCGCGCCTTCCGATCGCCGAGGCGGCCGGCGGCCTCCCCGCTCACGCCCCGGTCCGACCGGACGGTCTCGCGGCCTGCGGGGCTTTGCCTGATTGTTACGCACCCCGGGCACCCGACGGAAACGGCGCGCCCCCACGCAGGTTGTGGCCCCGCGCAGGTGTGGGGGCGCGCTCGGCGGGGAAGGTGGTCGGGAACCACAATGGCGGCGAGACGATGATCACACGTCCGGGGGTGGCGGCCCGCCTCGCGGTGAGCCAATGTTCCTCCTGGGCGCACCAGCGTCCACGACCAATTCCATATCCGTTCACCACCGATGACTCGTCCCCTCACACCGCCGTCCCTCACCCGCGCCCGCTAGCCGCGCGCACCGGCGGTGCCCGAGACCACCGATGGAAGGCAGAAGCCGATGATGAGCGAGACGGCCAACCCGCACCTCGTCCACACCGACCACACGGACCTCCTCACCGCCGAGGCCGAGCGCGCGGCGGCGCTGCTGGCCGGCCTGCGCACCGACGACTGGGACCTGGAGGTCCCCACCTGCCCGGGCTGGACCGTGCGCAAGGTCGCACGGCACATCGGCACCGCGCACCGCTGGGCGACGGCCATGGTGCGCTCCGGGCTGCGCGAGGATCCCCGCGCGCTGGACCTGGGCTTCCCGGCGGCCTACGAGGGCTACCCGGACTGGCTGCGGACCGGTGCGGCGGACCTGGCGGGCGAGGTGCGCGCGGCCGGCGCCGACAAGCCGGTGTGGTCCTGGGGGCCGGAGCCCACGGCCGGGGCCTGGGCGCGGCGGATGCTGCACGAGACCGCGGTGCACCGCGCGGACATCGAACTGGCGCTGGGCCGCACGCCGGAGTTCGACCCGGCGGTGGCCGTGGACGGCGTCGAGGAGTTCCTGACCGTGCTGCCGTCCGCGGCCGGCTTCTCGCCCCGGATCAGGGCTCTGACCGGCGACGGCGAGACGCTGCACCTGCACGCCACCGACAGCGGTGCCGAGCTCGGCGGGCTGAGCGCGGAGTGGCTGATCACCCTGGAGCCGCAGGGCTTCCGGTGGAGCCGCACGCACGCCAAGGGCGCGGCGGCGGTGCGCGGGCCGGTCGGCGAGCTGTACCTGTTCGTATGGGGCCGGCGGACGCCGCGGTCCAAGGAGATCGAGGTGCTGGGCGACCACACGCTGCTGGACCACTGGGTGGTGAACTCGTCGTTCTGAGCGGTTTCACGAGCCGGTGCTGATCCGGTCCTGAGCCGACTCTGATCCGGTGCCGACCCGGGCGTGCGGCGAGTCCGCACACCCGGGTCCGGCACCGGTCGGCACCGGCGGCCCGGCGGCAGTGGTCTGGACCGTCCACCAGGGTCGGACGAGGGTGCCGGCGGGGCGGTCTGGGCCGCCCCGGCCCGGTCCGGACCGCTAACGTCGCCCCATGACGTCTGCAGACTCCTCCCAGAACCCGGTCGCCGAGGCGGTGGCCGAGGCGGTCGCCTGGTCCCTGGACGCGAACCCGGTGTGGGCGACCACGATGGGCTCGGACGACCCCGCGCACACGATGAGCCTCGGCGACCTCACCGCGGACGGCTTGGAACGCCGGGCCGCCCGGGCCGCCGCGCACCTGGCCGCGCTGGACGAGCTCGCCGACGCCGAGTGCCCCTTCCCGGACGCCGTCGACCGCGACCTGCTGCGCGCCCAGCTGCGCAAGACCGGGATCCAGGCCGAGCGGCGGACCTGGCAGCGCGACCCGGCCGAGTACGTCGCCGCCGCGCTGTACTCGATCTATCTGCCGTTCGAGCACCGCACCCGGTCCGAGGCCCGGCTCGTCGAGGAGTCGCTGGCCAAGCTCAAGCTGGTGCCGGACGCGCTGGCGGCGTGCCGGGCCAACCTGGATCCGGGCATCGCGCCGCGGCTGCTCGTGGACCGGGCACTCGGCCAGGCCCGCACCGGCCGCACGTTCTTCACCAAGACGCTCCCGGCCCTGGTCCAGGACGAGGGCTTACGCTCGCAACTGGCCGAGGCGGCCGAGCCCGCCGCGGCCGCCTTCGACGAGCTGGCGGTGTTCCTGGCGGACTTCGCCGAACGCTGTGAAGGCGACTGGCGGCTCGGCGAGGCCTACTACTCACGGCTGCTCCAGGATGTGGAGCTGCTCGGCTACGGCGCCGCCGAGCTGCACCGGCGCGGCCGGGCGGCCTGGGACGCGCTGGATGCGGAGATGCGGGAGCTGGCGGCGCGGATCCCCGGCGGCTCGGCCGACTGGCGGGCGACGATGGAGACGCTGTGCCAGGACGTGCCGCCGACCGAGGAGGCGATGCTCGCCGAGTACACGGCCGAGACCGAGCGGGCGCGCCGGTTCGCCGCGGACGCCGACCTGGTGTCGTTCGCCCCGGGTGAGGAGTGCCGGGTGCATCCGAGCCCGGAGTTCCTGCGCCCGATCCTGTCCGTGGCCTCCTACAGCCGGCCGCCGGCGCTGACGTCGTCCCGGACCGGCACGTTCAACGTCCCGTTCACGCCGGCCGGCTCCTCCCCCGAGGCCGTCCGGGGCCGGCTGGCCACCAACTCCCGCGTCTCGATGCCGACCATCGCGGTCCACGAGGGCTACCCGGGCCACCACTGGCACCTGTCGTGGCTGGCCGAGCAGGGGCGCCTGGTGCGCAGCGCGTTCACCACGCCGTACTTCGTCGAGGGCTGGGGCCTGTACGTCGAGACCGCGATGCGCGAGCAGGGCTATTTCGCCGATCCCCGGCACGAGCTCGGGCACCTGGACGCGCGCATCTTCCGCGCGGCGCGCATCGTGGTGGACACCGCCCTGCACACCGGGGAGATGAGCATCAAGGAGGCGGAGGCGTTCATGGCGTCGAAGGCGACGCTGTCGCCGCAGACCGCCGAGGGCGAGGTGAACCGGTACTGCGCGTGGCCGACGCAGGCGCCGTCCTATCTGACCGGCTGTCTGGAGATCGAGGCGATCCGCGCCGATTACCTGCGGGCGGGCAAGGGGACGCTGAAGCAGTTCCACGACACGATCGCCGGGTCCGGCGGGCTGCCGCTGGGTCTGGCCCGGCGGGTCGCGCTGCGGTAGGCGGGCCGCCGGCCGCGGCGCGGTGATCCGCCGGGCGGTGCTCAGGCCGCCCGGCGGATCACTCCCTTTGTATCAGTGCCGTATCGGCGCTGTATCAGCACTCGAAATCAGTGGGCGAACTGCCCGGCGAACCGCGCCCACATCGGGGCGATCACGGTGGATCCGTACACCGGCGTGCCGCCGGCCCCCCCGATGAGCGTCTGCGGAGCCCCCTTGGCGTCGACGTGGGACAAGGCCACCGAGGTGACCAGGTCCGGGCTGTAGCCGTCGAACCACGCGGCGTGGTCCAGGTCGGAGGTGCCCGGCATTGCGGCCATGCCCCGCAGGCCCAGCGCGCGGACTTCGGGCCGGCCGGCCGCGGTCCCGCTGGTCAGGACACCGGTCAGGACGTTGGTGATCTCGCTCGCGGTGTGCTGCGACACCACCTGCTCGCCGGTGGTGTCGGGCTGCCACTTGGTGCCGCCCCCGGGGTCCTTCACCGCCGCCACCAGCACCGGGTCGTGGCGCACGCCGCCGTCGGCGAAGGCCGCGTAGACGCTCGCCATGGTCAGCGGGCTCGCCTCGGTCGTCCCGAGGATCAGGGACGGCACGGGGCGCAGTTCCGGGGCGCCGCTGGGGATCCCCAGCGCGACAGCCGTCGCGATGACTTTCGCCAGCCCGACGTCGGGGGACAGGGCGAGATAGGCGAATGGAGCGTTCATGGCGTCGGCCGTGGCCAGGCTCAAGGTGTCGTGCGGATCGCCCTGCGTGAAGCCGTTGCTGTGCTCCGGCGGCCAGTTGCGCTTGGTGTGCGTCTCCGGGTCGATGTAGACGAGAGGGTCCTTGTCGCCCGGGTGCCACTTGATCGGATGCAGGTCGGCGTTGACCGGCTCGACGCTGTCCGGCGTGTAGTGCCCGGTCTCGAACGCGGCGGCGAGCACGATGGGCTTCATGGTGTCGGCGACCGGCACCGGCCGGTCCCACGGGCCTCGCAGGGCCTTGACATAGCCGGTCTTGGGGTCGAGCGCCGCCACGCCGACGTCGTTCGGCGACGTCATGGCCTCGGCCGCCTTCTGCATGGCCGGGTCGAAGGTCGTCACGACGGTCATGCCGGCCAGGTCGTCCTGGTAGCCGGCCTTCGCGTAGGCCTCGGCCGCGTCCCGCAGCGGGCCCGCGGGCAGTTCGGTCTTGCCGTCGTCGTAGAAGTACCGGGTCGGCCCCGACGGCTTCGGGCTGGCCACCGGCGGCGGGCCGCCGTAGGTGCTGCTGGTCGCCGGGGGCATCACCGGCGCGACGGCCTGCGGGCCGCCGGACAGCGTCGCCCACGCGCCGATCCCGACGGCGACCACGGCCAGCGCCGCCCCCGC
>JABFXP010000930.1 GCA_013361685.1 Catenulispora sp. | reverse complement strand
TCGGTGATGCCCTGCACACCGGACAGCAGCACCTGGTCGGCGGCCTTGAAGGCGTCCAGCACCGAGACGTTCTTGTCCGAGATCGACAGCAGGCGGTCGTTCGGGATGACGATGAGGGTGTCCACCTCCTCGCGCAGCGCCGCGATGCCGTCCTCGGCCTGGTTGGCCCGGCGGCGGCCCTCGAAGGTGAACGGCCGGGTCACCACGCCGATGGTCAGCGCTCCGAGCTCGCGCGCGATCCGGGCCACCACCGGCGCACCCCCGGTGCCGGTGCCGCCGCCCTCGCCCGCGGTGACGAAGACCATGTCGGCCCCCTTGAGGACCTCCTCGATCTCCTCGGCGTGATCCTCGGCGGCCTTGCGGCCCACCTCCGGGTTCGCGCCGGCTCCCAGACCGCGGGTGAGCTCGCGGCCGACGTCCAGCTTGACGTCGGCGTCGCTCATCAGCAGAGCCTGGGCGTCGGTGTTGACGGCGATGAACTCGACGCCCTTGAGACCGACCTCGATCATCCGGTTGATGGCGTTGACGCCGCCGCCGCCGATGCCGGCGACCTTGATGACGGCCAGGTAGTTCTGCGGTGCTGCCACGTCCGACGGCCTCTCCGTGGTGTGCGGTAATCTGCTGATCACCTTAGTCCCGCCCACACCGGCCGGGGACACGGCGGGGTCGTGCGACTGTGAAGTCTTTACAGGACATTAGGTCCCGCGACCTGTGAGGTTCAACGAACACGCCGAAACTGTCAGCAGGTTTTACTTCTCAGCGTGGTCCGACGACCCCCGCGTGATCTGTACAGGACCCAAAGGCCCCCGATCCGGTTAGGGGAATACGTATGTTGTCCGATTGCGGGCCTGATCTTAGCGGATTGCGACTGTCGGACTCGAACTGTTAGCGGCGGCCGGAGAAAAAGCCGGCGCGTCCGGCGCGCTCACGTCATAGTGCTCCGCCCCCCGGCCGATCAGCGCCACCAGTATCCGTGCCTTGAGATCGGGCTGCTCCGGACCGCCCCAGGCCACCGTCACCGGCTGCGGTTTCGGCCCCGAGCCGGTCAGCGTCAAGGTGATGGCATAAGGCCCGGTCGCGGACACGGTGAGCACCTGGGCGCGCAGCCCTTCGGGCAGTGCCCGCAACGCGGCCAGCGCCCCGGCGACGGTGGCCGCCCGGTCCTTGGGCCGGGGGTCGGCGAACTGCTCCAGGTGGATGACCGGCACGTGCGGCGGGACGGCCGCCTGGGTCGCCGCTGTGTCGAAGGCCACTCCGTCGGCGTCGACCACGGTGAACGATCCGTCCGGATCGGGCAGCGCCGCGGCGGCCACCCGCTCCACGATCGTGATCGCCACGGTGTGCGGCAGGCTCCGCTCCACCCACGCGCTCTTCACCCTGGGCAGCTTCATCAGACGGTCCTTCGCCGCCTGGGTGTCCACGGCCGCCACCGCCTGATGGGACGGGATCGCCGCGGCGGCCAGCACCTGCTGCTTGGTCAGGACCTTGACACCGGATACCGTGGTGCGCCGCACGTCGAAGACCTTGGTGTGCCACAGCACCGAGTAGCCGGCCAGCGCCAGCAGCGACAGGAAGACGGTGACCGTCACGGTCAGCCGCCGCCACCGGCGCCGCCTGCGCAGCCGGTCGAGATAGCGCTCGACCAGGACCCTGCTGACCCGGTTCTGGTCGGTGCCGGTGGCGTTCATGCGGCCAGTTTCGCAGATGGGGGCCGCCGGGCCGGTCAGCCATGCCCGCTTTTCCGCCTTCGGGGGTCGTTCTCGGGCGACTCGGGATCACCGAAGAAGAGCGCGCGGTGCGATCATCCGCACCCGAGGGCGATTTTGAGGTTGTTCATGAGCATCCATTTCAGAGATTTAGTCCATGTTTAATGTGTTTTCTCTCGTAGGGGATAACCGCCGAGGAAGTGATCGAAGGCCGCCTCCATCCAATGTCCCGGCGGATCGCCGATCATTGCTGTCCCGGAAGCCCGCCCGGCTTGCTCGGCCGACTGCTGGAGTTGACGCCTGGCGCCGGCCGCGACTGCGAGTCCGGGACCGAACTCGCGCGAACTCAGCCTGACCTGCGGATTCACCCGAACCTATCGCACCGGTGTCTCAATATCCGAGAATAAGAGCACGAATTTCAGAGTTTTTACAACGTAACGGTCCGTCAGCCGCGTCTCCTCCTACGTAAGCACCCGGCCTCAGCGCGTCACCACTGCCGACGAAGCCGGGCACTACGACACGGAGGAACTGCTTGTGCTAACCCGCACCCGCCGCGCCTCGGCCGCCCTGGCCGCCGCCGCGGCCCTCGGCCTCGTAGCGACCGCCGGC
>JABFXP010000610.1 GCA_013361685.1 Catenulispora sp. | reverse complement strand
TGTACAGCAGGCGGTAGATCTCGTCGATCGTGAGCAGTTCGGCACCGCCGGGTGCGCCCTCGTTCAGGAGTTGCAGAAGCCGGCCGGTGAACGCCGTGTGCTTCTCACCCTCCAAGATGAGCGCCACCTTGTCGCGCGGCGCCGCGGTCAACACGTAGGTGCCGCCGATCTCTATCTGTCCCGTGTATGTGTCCTCGGACCCTCCCATGGCCGCACTCAATGCCCGGCCGGCGAAGCAACAGTCCAGGACGATCACCTTCGTCCGGGCCGAGCTAGCCAAGACAGTGGACCGGAGCTTGTCGTATTCCAGGGAGTTGTACTCGGGAGCCTCGAAATCGCTGTCGCTCAGCGCGAGATAGAGATCCTGGCGCACACCGCCGATCAATCCGTGCCCGGAGTAGTAGACCAGCAGCAAGTCCTCCGCGTCGGCAGCCGCGGTACGCAGGGCGCTGCCGATCCGCCGCAAGTCCCCTTCGTTGGTGAGCAGAGCGCAGTGCTCCGGAGGCAGGATGCCGTGAACCGGGTCGGTCAGCGTGGTGTGCAGCGCTCTGACGGTCTCGGATACTGCTTCCAGCTGCGACAAGTTCTCGTCGGAGTACTCGCTGATTCCGATCACGACCGCGCGCGAGAGCTGCCGGTCCGGCAGCCTCACGTCGTGTGCTCCTCGGCACGAAGCTCCGCGGCCGCGTCGCACGCTCGGGTCAGGAGCAGATCCAGGTCGGACGACCGTACGTTGCTGGCGTCGACCTCGACGAAGGTCTCCTCCCCGGTCGCGATCGTGAGCTTGAGATCGGCACGCCGCGGCTGCGCGAGCCACGCGCGCAGGGAGGCGGCCAGCGCCGTCGCAGCCCCCTGCGCCCCGACCGCCACGACGACGGCGTCCGTCAGAGTCCCCATCTCTCCTTGCCGTGGCGCGGGCCGGTGAAGAGTGACCCGCCCGACAAGTTCAGGTTCGCCCCGCAGCCAGATGCTCAGGTCCTCAAGGGCCTTCACGTCCTCGGCCGCGCCCAGCACGGACAGCCTGATCTGGTCGGACATCAGCCCACACCTCTTCCCAAGGTCGCCGCCACGGCTATAGCACGATCGTAATCCGCGTGTCAGGTGTCTGAGACGGCTATGCCGCGAATGCCCATGGGAGAAACCCCGGATGCGGAACGCTGACCGGCGCGCTCCACTGGAGGCGTGCCGAGCATCATCGGATCGGTGGCGGCAGCACCAGTTTCGCCAGCACGGCACGGTGATCGGTCCGCGGGACCCCGTATACGTGGATTGATTCGACGCCGATGGGGGTGGCGGCCAGGACGTGGTCCAGGGTGACCGGCGGGATGAACGGATGCCGGCCGTAGGGGCCCCACGTGCCGGTCAATCCCTCGCCGAGAGTGTCGGCCACGTCGCGGTACCCGTGCCCGAGCAGGGTGCGGAGCGGGGCGTGGTCGAGGGTGGCGTTGAAGTCGCCGGCGAGGATCCGCAGCGTGTCGGGCGGGGCGTCGGTGGCGGAGGGCTCGCGGGCGACGTCGGTGCGCCAGCAGTGGAGTTGGCCGAGGCTGAACGGTGAGCAGGTGTGGACCGACTCCAGGAGAACGGGCATCGCGCCGGGAAGGCTCACGGTGGCGTGGACCTGGTAGAAGCCACCCCAGTTCTTGCGGAAGCCGGGGTCCTGGAGCGGAAAGCGGGAGAAGATCGCGGAGCCGGCGGCCAGCGCCGAGGGATGGGTGGTGCGGTAGGGCAGGAGGCTGCCGATGCCGGCCTGGTCGAAGGCGGCTTCTGCCTCTGGAGTGAACTCCTGGAGCAGGACGATGTCGGGATGCTTGGTGCGTACCAGGGCGACCACCGCGCTCGCGTCGGCGTTTCCGAGACTGAGGTTCGTGGTCATGACGCTGAGCCGGGGCCCGCCGGGCCGCGCCGCGCCGACCGCGCTGCCGAACGCCCGGGGCAGCACGCAGGCGCCGAGGGTTATGGAGGCGGCGAGCGCGACCGAGACGGCTTTCGGCTCCCGGCGTATGCCGGTCACGGCGAGCGGGACGAGCGAGAGCAGCGCGGCGTAGGGGGTGAATGCGAGGACCTGCGTCGCGGGAGTGCGGGCGAGGACGTTCGTCTCCAGCCCCGCGACCCGGACGAGCGCCCACAGCGGGGCGACGGCGAGCACCGCGCGGTAGGACCAGCGGCGGAGCCAGGCGCGGACGGGATGTGCAGGCGTCACGGGCAGAGCTGCCGGCGTGGCCGTGGCCGGGGCGCGTGGGTCGAAGGGATCCAGCGGGTCGAGCGTCTCCATGAGCTGACAACGTAGCGTGATCAGAGCGAGTAGTCGGGACGATGCGCGCACGCAGGCCACAAGCGCGAGATTGGCCCTGTGCGACGCTTGAAGAGGCGACAAGGCTTGGTCCATGACGACAACCCCCGAAGCCGGTCCGGTCTCGATCGAGAAGGTCATCCAATCCCTGCCCGGCCCCTACCAGCAGCGTGACCTGGCCACGGCGAACGACACGGTGGTCCGGATCGCGTTGTTCGCGGGGGAGTTCCCCTGGCATGAGCACGAAGAAGACGAACTCTTCCTCTGCTGGGACGGCAGCTTCCGCATCGAGCTGGAGGGGCAGGCGGCGGTCACGCTCGGCCCCGGCGAGTTGTTCGTCGTGCCCAAGGGCACCCGCCATCGGCCCGTGGCCGAGCAGGAGGCGCACGTCATCATGATCGAGCGTCCTGAGACCAAGCAGTACGGCGACGAAAGCCCTGTCTCATAGCCCTGCTGCCCGGCTTTCAGAGCCAGCGCAGGGCGAGGAGCGAGTAGAGGAGGAGCGCGATCCCGGCGCCGGCGACCGCGCCGAAGGCGAGGACGGGAACCAGCGAGGTCCAGGGCATGCCCGGATGGGCCCACTCGGCGGCGCGGTAGGCGGTGCCGAGGGCTGCGGACACGGCGATCAGGCCGAAGGCCAGCCGACGGTTGCCTGCCCGGGGCGCCGTGCCCGAGCCCGATCGTGCGGCTGTGCGCATCTCCCGGATCGTCCAGAACCCGAGTGCCCCGGCGCCCAACACCGAGCAGCCGTACTGGAGCAGGACATACGGCGGTTCGTCGAGGATGCGGGCGTTCTGCAGCACTGGAAAGAGCCGGACGCCGAAACGGCCGGGGTGGGTGAAGCCGTCCCACGCCACGTGGGTGACCGTGCCGATGACGGCGGACACCACGAACCACGCCGCCGAGGAAAGCCGGATCCTTCTCTCCCGCGGCGCGGTCAGCCGATCCGCAGCCGCGGCCCAGCGGCTCGGCAGCAGACCCACCAGCGGTGCGCGCAGCACCAGGTGCCATACGGCGGCCAGCCCGATGGTCATCGCCAGATCGAGCGTGGGCACGGCCGGCCACGTGTGCGCCAGGTCGCCGACGCCGAACGCCCCGGCGAAGTACGGGACATCGGGCGCCATGGCGCCGAAGACCAGCGCGGAGCCGATCAGCCCGCCCCGCGCGCGGCCGCGGTGCAACAGCGGGAGGACAGCCGCGGGATGAGCGAGGGTGAACGGCACGGGGGCCACTCTACGCAGGGCGTCAGCTCAGCTGTCTGCTACGCGGTGCCTGCTAAGCGCCGCCCGCTAGCCGCCGCCCGCCGCAGGCGTCGAGGACGCGTGACCGGTCACCACCAACGGCGAAGTCACGATGCTGCCGGCGCGGGCGGCGAGCGGCGTCTGACGGTCGCCGACCATCTCTTCGAGGGCGAGCAGATCCTCGTCCGTTCCAGGGGCGGCGGGAGTGCCGACGATCTTCAGGCCCGCGCCGTACCACGTGGTGAGGCTTACCGATCCCGGATTCACGACGGTGACGTTTGAGCCGCTGACTCGCAGAAGTTCACTGGGCGGGGCAGGGGTGCCGGGGCAGTGAAAGCCGCCCGGACTACCGCCCTTCGAGCCTGCGTTCACGTAGACGGCCCCTTCGGTGTCGAAGAGCAGGCCGATAGGAAGGGCGCCGAACTGACTTCGCAGCGGATCCAGAGCCACTCGATGTGTGGTGCGGGTCTTGGGGTCCCCGATCGCCAGGGCCAAGCCTTGTTTGCAACCGGTACTTCCGCCCGCGAGCTGGAGTACGGCCAGCGTGCCATCTGCGGTGGTCGCCGTCATGGGGAGGTAGGGTTCCGCGTCGGTCCACGGCAAGGTCCCCGCAAGCTGGGCTGTTCCGTCCCAGGGTACGAAGTACAGATTGACGACCAGATGGTCGGCGTCGGCGACGGTTCCCCAGAAGCCGTCGGGCGCGGCTCCGATGACGTCGACCGGAGCGCCACCGGGCGTGCTGGATCGGCCATGGATGCTGGCGACGTTCAGCTGGCTGGTGGCCAGCGTGTGGAGCGAGGCGTCATAGCGGACGATCTCGCCCGTGGGCGTCAGGGCGACCACGGGGCCGTCGCTCTGACCGCCGACGGCGACGTCGCACGCGGCGCAGGGCTGCGTGGCGTCCGCTCCGGTGACCGTGTCCAACGAATGAATATCGTCCGTGGATTTGCTGCTGCCTTGGGAGGCGACGTAGGTGACGGCTATCAGGTGTCGCCGGTCGCCGAGCCACGCGATCGGTGTAGGCGTCGATTCGCGCTCCTCCCAGGCCATCGGCGCCGACTGGACCCGGTCGTCGGCGAAAAACTTCACTCTGCCGTTTTCGATCCATGCCAGAACCAGCGGGTCGGCCTGTGATGAGGCCTTCGGCGCTGGGTCGGCGTGCGATGAGGCCTTCGCCGCGTGATCGTGGGAGCAGGCTGTCAGAACGGCGGTCGCAGCGAGGGAAGCGATCGTCAGCGAAGCGATCGCGGTCGGCAGCCGTCGAAAGCCGCGCCGCGTGATCAACCTATGGCTTATCGAGGGCAAGCGGGTCACCCCGAATCCATGTGGAGTTGCCGAAGGCGTTGCGGGCACCGCTGTGGTTCAGTACGCCGGTGACGTAGGCCGCGTGGAAGGTGACGCCAGTCGAGGTGACCTGAAACGGCGTGCCCTTGTCGTCCACTTGCTCGTGGATGGTCTTGTCGCCGTCCAGAACCGTCATGTCAAGCGTGAAGTGGCAGTAGCTCTTCGAGGTCGACGCGTATATTCCGAACGTGTACTGCTCGCCACGATTCAAAGAGATCGTGTAGTCGTTGAAGAAGTCCTTGCCGCCTGTATAGGCCGTCAGCACGCTGCTGCTGTCCAAGTCGAGGAGCAAGTGCGTGCTCCTGTCGCCGCCGGCCGAAGGGTTGATGAAGAGTGTTCCGCTGAGGGGCGCGGTGCAAGACGACACAGGCTGGATGTTCAGTATTCGAACCGCGTGGTCTCGGTTGCCCTCAACAACAAGCTGTATCTCAATGCTCTGTCCCGAAACCGCATGGCGACTGGTGAACCACGTTTGATAGTCGCCATCGGTCTGGTTCAACGAGTTGAGCTGCCCCAGCTCGGCGTCCGTGAGGTTGAGCGTGTCGCCGAAGACATAGCTGAAGGTGTCGGAGCGTGGCATCACAACGGAATCCACGCGGGCCGGCATGCCCGCTGGTTCACCGGGCGAGACGGCCTTCGCCCCGAGGTGGTTTCCGATCGTGGTGGAGAACGCGGCCAGAAGCGCCGTCACGACGACCGATGCCATGCCGCCGACCCACAGGGCGATGCGCTTCTTTGTAGACTTCTTCGTCTCGGCTTCAGGTGCCGGCGGATTTTCGGGAGCGGGTTGTTGCGCCCCGCTGCCGCGATCGGGAGGCCTTCTCTTCTTGCTCGCCACCGTTGAGACGCCCTTCTTTCGCGCTTCCGCTGAAGATCGCGATCGTGACCGTCGCCACTATCAGTGATCTACTGTTCACCTTCCGCAACCTTGACGGAGCGTAGCAACGCGGCTTTCTGATTCCCCGCGATTCAGGGAGATCCCTTAGCGCTTCTGATCACTGGGCGATTGCTGGAAGGTCCGCGATATTCGCTTCAAACGGCCATTATGGCGACTATGAGGAATTCTGATCTGCGAGTGGTTGTTTATGCGGAGACAGTGGTGCCTTGGAACCGCTGTGCCGAGGGTGGAGCCGCGGTCGAGGATCAGTGATTCCTCCGTCGCCGAAGGTGCGTCATCCAGGTCCGGCCCCAGGCCGCGGGCCGTCTGCGCAGCCCACTCCCCGCCCGCGGTGCGGCGTGCCGCCGAGGATGCGGATCGGGTCGGTGGCATGCTCGATGACCACTCCTGGAAGCGGCTACGCTCGATACCGCACAGGGGCCGTCGTCGCATGCACGCCACGCCATGCGGAGTCGGTTCCCGACCCATGTCCTCGACCGGTGCGCCGGGTGCGGAGCCGGAAGACTCGGACCCCGCACACCCATGATCGAACTCCTTGAGGAGGAGCGTTGACTGCTGAGGCCCTGCCGGCGGAGCTGCGGCGGGTGATCGTCCAGATCGCCCGGACTCCGCGGCTCCTGGTCGCCTGCGACTACGACGGCACGCTGGCCCCGATCACGCTGAACCCGGAGGAAGCCAGGCCGCTGCCGGAGTCGGTGGGCGCGCTGCGGTCGCTCGCGGCCCTGCACGAGACCACCGCCGTGGTCATCTCCGGCCGGGCGCTGCGCGACCTGGCCACGCTGTCCCGGCTGCCCGCCGAGGTGAACCTGGTCGGCAGCCACGGCTCGGAGTTCGACATCGGCTTCGTCCACGAGCTCGCCCCGGAGGCCCGGGCCCTGCACCGGCGGCTCGGCGCCGAGCTGGAGCGGCTGGTCATCGACGTGCCCGGGGTGAACCTGGAGGTCAAGCCGGCCAGCATCGCGGTGCACGTCCGCCAGGCCGACCACGAGGCCGGCCGCAAGGTGCTGGCCAGCGTGCACGACGGGCCGGCCACCTGGCCGGGCGTGTCGACGACCGTCGGCAAGGAGGTCATCGAGCTCTCGGTGATCGAGACCGACAAGGGCCACGCGCTGGACCTGCTGCGGCACCAGGTCGGCGCCACCGCGGCGATCTTCCTGGGCGACGACGTCACCGACGAGAAGGCGTTCGCCCGGCTGTCCGGTCCGGACGTCGGCGTGAAGGTGGGCCTCGGCGACACCGTCGCGGCCTACCGGGTCGCCGAGACCGCGGACGTCCCGGTGGTCCTCGCCTTCCTGCTGGAGGAGCGGCGCCACTGGCTCTACGGCCAGTCCTCGCACCCGATCGAGCGGCACTCGCTGCTGGCCAACGAGCGCTCGGTCGCCCTGGTGACGCCGGACGCCAAGCTGACCTGGATGTGCCACCCCGGGGCGGACGCGCCCGCGGTCTTCGCCGACCTGCTCGGCGGGGCCGGCGCCGGCCACTTCAGCATCGGCCCCCGGCACAACGGCCTGCCGCTGGGCCAGCGCTACCTGCCCAGGACCATGACGGTCGAGACCCGGTGGTCGCGGCTGCTGGTCACCGACTACCTCGAGCTCGACACCCCGCCGCACCGCACCGACCTGGTCCGGGTGGTGACCGGCGACACCGAGGCCACGGTGACCTTCGCGCCGCGGCCGGAGTTCGGCGGCGTCCCGGTGCGCTTGGTGGCCGAGGCCGAGGGCCTGCAAGTACAGGGCACCTCCGAGCCGTTCGTGCTGCGCTCGCCGGGCGTGCAGTGGACCATCACCTCCGACGGGCTGCACGAGACGGCCTCCGCGGTGATCCGGCCCTCGGCCGGGAACCCGATCGTGTTCGAGCTGCGCTGCGGAACGGCCGAACTGGACGAGCACGAGACGCCCGAGCCGGAGCGCCGGGCGCGCGCCGGCCGCTACTGGAGCGAGTGGGCGGCGACCCTGAAGCTGCCCAGCGTGCTGCCCGAGCTGGTGCTCCGTTCGGCGCTGACGCTGCGCGGGCTGGTCAACACCGACACCGGCGGCGTGCTGGCGGCGGCGACGACCTCGCTGCCGGAGGAGATCGGCGGGGTCCGCAACTGGGACTACCGCTACTGCTGGATCCGCGACGCGGCGATGACGGTGCGCGAGCTGGTGCACCTGGGCTCGGTCCAGGAGGCGGAGGGCTACCTCAACTGGCTGCACGGCGTGCTCGGCACGCTCGCCGGCCCGGAGTGGCTGCACCCGCTGTACACCCTGTCCGGCAGCGTGATCGGCGCCGAGGCCACGATCGAGTCGCTGCCGGGCTACGCCGGCTCGCGCCCGGTCCGCATCGGCAACCTGGCCAACCACCAGGTCCAGCTGGACGTCTTCGGCCCGGTGGTGGAGCTGGTCCGGACGCTGGCCGACGTGCGCGGCGAACTGCGCGACCAGGACTGGCAGATGGTGCAGGCGATGGTCGAGGCGGTCTCGCGGCGCTGGGACGAGGCCGACCACGGGATCTGGGAGGAGCGGCACGTGCCGCGCCACCGGGTCTACTCCCGGGTGATGTGCTGGGTGACCATGGACCGCGGCGTCCAGCTCGGCGAGCAGTACGGCCGCGAGGTGCCGGCCGAGTGGCGGGCCCTGCGCGACAAGATCCGCATGGACGTCCTCGACCACGGCTGGAACGACGAGGTCCAGGCCTTCACCACCGCCTACGACGGCACGGACCTGGACGCGGCCTCGCTGTTCGTGGGCCTGACCGGACTGATCGACCCGGCCGACGAGCGCTTCCAGCAGACGGTGACCGCGATAGAGGCCGAGCTGCGCAGCGGGTCCACGGTGTACCGGTACCGGCGCGACGACGGCCTGCCCGGCGGCGAGGGCGGCTTCCACATCTGCGCGGCGTGGCTGATCGAGGCCTATCTGCTGGCCGGGCGGCGGGACGAGGCGGAGGAGCTGTTCGCGCAGATCGTCGACGCGGCGGGCCCGACCGGCCTGCTGCCGGAGCAGTACGACCCGGTCGCCGAGCGCTCGCTGGGCAACCATCCGCAGGCTTACTCGCACATCGGGCTGATCCGGTGCGCGAACCTGCTGTCGGAGTATCAGGGCGCTGCCTGAGTGGGACTGGTGCTGGCCGCCGG
>JABFXP010000752.1 GCA_013361685.1 Catenulispora sp. | reverse complement strand
GAAAGCCTCACCCGACTCCCTGGGTGAGCCAACCCTACGAATGGCCAGCTCGGCCCACACAGGAAGGTAGAGCGCTTTTGACCTTCACACACCCGCACCCCGCACCCGCGCCCGCAACCCGCACTAGCTTTCACCCATAGGCGCTGACGCACGACGACTCGCATTCGCACCCGCCCCCACACCCCACACCCCACACCCCACACCCCGCAAAACAACCCATCACTGATTAATAAAGAAAACCTTCAAATTAACCGTCCCCTCCGCCCCCGCCTGCCACAACGGCAACTGCGCAGCATGCGCAAACTGCGGCTGATGCGCAATCAACGCAGCATCCACCAACTTCGACATACTGTCCCCCCGATCAACATCCCTCGGCGTCTGCGTAAACGTCGCAATAAGCCCCACCGTCCGGTTCCCACCCGGCACCTTCGCCAAGCTCGCCGTCATCTGATTGACGATACTCTTCGCCATCGCCCCGTTGTCCCCATCCCTCCGCAGCTCATCCAAATCAATCCCGCTCACCGAAATCACCGCCCACGTAGGATCCAACCCCACCTTCGCCCCCGGCCCCACCCCCGTCGGCGGCGGACTCGTCGACGGCTTCGCCCCAGGCCCCTGCCCCGGACTCGCGCTCGCAGAATTCCCATTCGACGGCGACGGAGAAGCGTTAGCCCCACTAGCCGCCGCCCCATGCTGCGCCGACGCCAAACTGATCACGAACAACATCGCCAGCAAATCAGCGAACAGCCACCCAGCCAGCAACAAACTATGAGTGTCCCGCCGCGTCCGGTTCATTCGTCATCCTCCGGAAACGCATACCCATCCCGCTGCCTAGGTGTCCGCGCCCGAAAGCCGTTCTCCCCACCCCCGCCTCCGCCTCCACCATCCCCGCTCCCGTTTCCGCCAACGCCCCCGCCCCCACGTCCCCTACCACCCCCGCTGTTTCTTCCACTCCGACCCCCATTACTTCTTTCCCCACCACCCTGCCGCGCCGCACTACTAGCCAACGCATCAGTAGCCTGCCCCAAATTCACCAAAGCCCGATCCAAAGTCTCCGACTTCTGCACAAACATCCCCACCATGTCCGTAGCCTGCCGCAAATGCCCCACCGTGTCCCCAGCAATCCCCCGCTGCAACGTCGCCTCCTCCATAGCCGCCCGCGTCGCATCCTGCATCTGCACAATCAACGCCCGCAGCTCCTCCGTCAGCTTCCGCTGCACCTCCACCACCGTCGTCTGCGCCGTCATGAACTCCGCCAACGCCTGCGCCGGAATCGCCAACGTCTCCGAAGCCGTAGTCAGCGCATTCGCCGCCGTCCTCCACTCCTCCAACGCCGTCGGCAACTGCGCGATCGGCCCACTCGACATCGTCGCGGCCACCGACTCCTGCACCTTCTCCACACTCGTGTTCAGCATCGAGCCGGCACTCGCGACACCCCGCTCCACCGACCGCTCCACCGCCTCCAACAGCCGCCGCTCGAACTCCCGGTCCGAAGCGCTCGCGCCGCGACCCAGCACCGACCGGTTCGCTCCCCGGCCCGCAGCACGATCTATAGCTGTCGCCATCCGATGCGCCCACGCGGTCAGGATGATGATCCCGAACACGAGCCCCACCACAACCAGCGCAGTCGTACTAAGACTGATGACCTCCGCGAACTCCTTCGGATTCCGAGCCGCATTCTTGGGAAACTTCCCAGCGATCCAGTCCCCGAGCAGCGAGTCGTTCACATCCACCGAGTGGTAATGCGGGAGCACGTCGCTCAAGCTCCACCACGTATACAGAATCGGCAGAAACACGCTGATGTCACGGATCAAAGTCACCAGCGCGTGCCGGCGTACCAGCCCGCTATCGCCCACCGTGGGCCCGTACACTCCGGTCTCCGCCATCCCCGGCGGCCTCCTTCCGTCCGCCCGCACCGGCGTCCGGCCGATTTCCAGGCATGCTGACGTGGTCTTCGTGGCCCCCGTGATGACATCGGCGTCAGCCGATGCCCATGACTTGCCTACCGACCGATCAAGCCTTCTCTATCGATCAATCCTCATCTATCGATCAATCCTCATATGCCGATCAATCCTCATCTACCGATTCAGCACATGCGCATGGAACCGCTGAGCCAGCGCCCCCAACAGCCAATTCCGATGCCCCCGCGAAAAAGCCCCCACATCCTGACTGTGTATGGCAAGCAACAACGTGTCCTCATACGTCGTCGGCGCACTCCCGGACTCCGGCCACAGCAGCCCCCGCTTCCCGATCAGCACCGGCCGCACAGGCTCAGCAGCCAGCAACTCCCGATACGCGTCGTAACGAGCGAACGCCGGCGACACAGTCCGCGACCCAGCAGCACCCACTCCCAAGCCACCGCCCCCACTCCCCGCCCCACCCGGCCGAGTACGCGCCAACACCGAAACCACCTCCGGCAACCGCGGCAAGATCCCCGGCGCCCCCAGCAGCCTGGCAATCAAAGCCCGCTCACCACGCTCCAGCCGCCGGCTCTTCAAAATGTCCCAAGCAGTCCGCACCGAGTCGTCCGGCCGCTGCCCGGCCAGATCGTCCGGCACCCCCCGGCCCCCGGGCCCGGTCCGCCCGCTCGCCGCAGCCGCCTCCGCCGCCAGCTTCGCCGACTTCTGCGATCCAGCCAGCACATGCTGAAGCAGCGCGAACGACGGCATCGCACTGAACGCCTGCCGCCCCGACGTCGGCACGAGCCAGTGGATCTCCTCAGCCCGCCACGCCAACCGCTGCCAGGCGACCCAGCCCGGTCCGTCCTGCCCGTCCTGCCCCCGTCCTCGTCCCCGTCCCCGCCCGCGACCCGGGCCACGCCCTCCGCCTCCGCCCCCGCCGCCCCCGAGCAGCACCCGCAGATCAGTCTCGAACGTCGTCCGCAGCGCATGCGTGACCTCATCCGGATAACGCCGTGCCTGCAACCGCACCGCCTCCAGCAGATCATCGTCGCTGACCCCGCCCCGCACTTGCGTCATCGCCTCGTCCAAGATCCTGGCTCGCAGCACCCTGACGACCTGACTGTCCGGCAGCCGCTGCGGCGACCACAGCCGCACCAACGCCGCCAACCGCCGCGGCGCCAACTCGGCGATCACCGCCGTGAGCCGCTCCAGCACCTGCGGCCGGTGCACATACTCCAGCTCAGCCCGCCCGAGCTTGCCCCCCGCGATCGCCTCGAGCAGCGCCGCGTCATCGCGCAGCACCCCCGGCGCCAGCGACAAGGCCTTGGCCCACGCCAAGGCGTCGTCATGCACCTTGAGCACGCGCGACGGGCGAAACGCGACGACAGACTCCGACCCATAGTCCCCATACCGACGCGCGAGTTCCTCGACGAACGGCACCAGCCACACCCGATCGTCCTCGGTGGTCCGCAGGCTCGGCGGCTGCTCCAACACGAACCCCAGCCACGCATCCAGCCCCCGCGCCGACGCCGCCCGACTGTAGAACGTCCACGGCGCCTGGATCGCCGGCCCCACGATGTCCCACGCCGCGCAGATCTCCGCGACCGTCCCCGGCGTCGCGGCAGCCACCACCGGCGCGGCCCCGCACGCCGCGAGGATCCGCAGCACCAGAAACGCGGTGCGGCCCGGATCGACCCGCTGCTGCCGCAGCAGCGGCAGCCCCTCCTGGCCGAGCTCTCGCACCCAGTCCAGCTTCAGCGGCTGCAACTGCCCCGGAGCATCCTGGGACGGAACGCGGAAGTCCCGCCCGGACCAGTCCAGCGCCGACAACCCGAGCGCGGTCGGGCAGTCCAGCCCCGGCAGCCCCGCCTCGGCCACCGGGCCGATCAGCACCTGCGCCCGGCTGCCGCCCCCGCGGCCGAGGTCGTCGTAGCCCGGCCGGGTGCGCGCGATCACCGCGTACAGGCGCGGCCCGACCCGCAGATGGATGAACAGCAGCCCGTCCACCGCCCCGCCGCCGGGGTCGGCCGGGGCCCCGTCCAGCAGCCCGCGCAGCGCCATCGACCACGCGATCAGCTCCTGCCGCGGCAGCGAGGAGGCGACCGGGCCGAAGCCCGCGACGCCGCGCAGGTCCGCGGGGGAGGACTCCCACACCATCACGTGCACCACCGGCTCGGGCCGCTCGGCCGGCCCGATCAGGCTCACGCTCACCGCGCCGCCCTCCGGCCCGGCTCCGGAGCCTGCTGCTCCCAGCCCCGGATCGCGACGCCGTGCGCGGCGAGCAGGGCCAGCAGCGGTCGCAGCACCCTGATCTGGCGGAAGCCGGACTCGGGGAAGACCGACTCGCCGCCGGCCGGCGAGTGCGGCTCGGTGCCCGCCGCCGAGGCGAAATGCAGGGTGGCCGGGGCCAGCCGGCGGGCCGGGTCGAGCCACCGCTGCGCGCCGAAGACCGACAGGTAGGCCCAGACGTCCTCGCTCTCCTCGGCCAGTAGCCGGGGGTCCAGTTCCTCGGCCGGCGGCGTCGCGCCGCGCATCCATCTGTCGGCCAGCCCGTGGCCCCGGCCGGTGAGCTTGTCGGCTTTGGCCACGACCACGGCCGTCGGCAGGTGGGTGTACTGCTTGCCGGGGGTGCGCCGGCTGCGCTGGACGCGTTGGACGACCACCTCGAAGGACCGGTCGCCGCCGCGCGTGCCGCTTCCGTTCAAGGTCAGTCCTCTGATCTGGTCGGGGTCCACCACGAACATCAGGGCGTTCGCCACGACCAGGAAGTTCAGCGTGTATTCCGGACCGGCCAGGGACTCGCCGTCGACGTCGAACAGCACCAGCGTGAACCGGGACCCGTCGGTGTCGGTGATCTCGAACATGTCCACCGCGAGGACGTAGGTGGCGATCGGGGTCCGGCTCAGTTCCTGGCGGTCCACGATGAACGGTTTCACGAACCGGTTGTGGAACTCGGCGTGCAGGAGGGGGTCCACCGCGTTCACGACGATCCCCAGCTGGTCCTGGATCTGGGGATCGGTGAGCTGCGACACCATGGCCGCCAGCAGATGGGTCTTGCCGGTGCCGCGGACGCCGACCGCGCCGAGCACGATCGGATCGGGGTCGGCGTAGAAGTAGGGCAGGAAGTGCTCCGTCGAGCCCTCACTGCCCGGGCACCGCCGCCGCGAGCGGAACAGCCGCTCGTGGCGCTTGTCCACGTTCTCCCCGGCCAGGTGCGCCTGGGTCGGGAGGTTGTCCGGACCCACGAGTTCCTGTTTCTGGTCGTCGATCCGGAACTCCGTGAGGCACATGGGGCAGCGCACACCCTGTTGCTGGAAGATGTCACGCGACAGAGGCTGTGTCGTCATACGAGAACCATCACCACGATGAGGACGGCGACGGCCAGCACGACCGACGCGATGCCGAGAAGAGCTATGGGGGACAGCCGGATCGGCGGCCGGGATGCGGGGTACGGTTCGATGTCCAGCCCGTCCCACACCGGTTCCGGGTCGGCCGGCCGGCTGCCCGCGGCGGCCGGCGGCGGCAGCTGCGAGGGCGGCCGGACCGGCCGCACCGGCGCGGTCGCCAGGAATTCCCGCTGCGCCAGCACCAGCGCCTGGTATTCCTCCCGGAACTCGGCGGTGGCCGAGCTGCGGGTCTGGTCCCAGCGCGGGTCGACGAAGTCGCCGGGCACCGTCAGTCCCAGCACCTTGAGACCGGTCACCAGGTCCCGGGCCGTGACGCGCTTGTCCTGCGGCACCCCGAACACGCCGCGCAGCAGCCGGGTCACCACCGGCTCCTGCTGCTCCAGCAACTCGGCCACGGCTTCCCCGACGGCCGCGGGCTCCGGGTCGGGCCCGAGCCCGGTTCCCGGCCGGAAGCCGGTGAGCAGCCAGAACAGCATCAGGCACGCGCTGAACACGTCGTCGCGCGGGTCGGCGGTGGCCGCGGTGTTCGGCCGGGGATCCGGCGCCCGCCACGGGGCCGGCGCCAGGGACACCGGCCGTTGCAGCGGCGTGGTGGCCACCACCGCGTCGGCGAACGAGGAGAGCTGGGCGGCGTTGCCGTCCCACAGCACGGTGTCCGGGCTGATGGTCCGGCAGACGATCCCGGCCGAGTGCAGGCTGAACAGGCCCCGGAACACCCCGTCCACCAGTGCGCTCGTCTGGACGTCGCTCAGCGGGTGGCGCAGCGTGCCGCCGGAGATCGGCTCACCGCGCCGGGTGACGACGACGAACGGCATCGCGGCCTGGATGTTCCCCCCGACCAGCCGGCTGAGCTGGTCCGGATACTCGGTCTCCGGCCAGGCCAGGCACAGCCGGTCGCCGACGGCCCACTCGTTCTCCAGCCGTGCCTTCGCGGTCTGGTCGGCGGTGTTGATCAGCACCCGCATCAGGACACGTTCGTTGTTCATCCGGGTCCTGCCGATCCGCTCCCGGTAGGAGCCCACGACCTGGCCGTCGTCGTCGAAGAAGATGTCGAACTCGACCGGTCCGCTGCCGCGCCGTCCCGGCGAGTGCATGCCCACCGTCTCCCACCCCATTGGCCCCCCAGCCGGTTCCGCGACTCGTGCGTCGATCTTGCGTAGGACGATCTGGCGACGACCGATGATCACTGTGCGTGAGATGGTATCCTATTTCCGTGATCATCTCGTCGTAGTGATGACACCCTGACGGACAGCCCTTGACGGACACATCGGTGACCCTTCGATGTGTCCGTCACATAGTCCTGACGGACACATCGCGACACCGGGCCTGGGAGGGGAGCTTGGGCGCGTTCGACTACGACGCCGCAGTGCTATCCGGATTCTTCGAGGTCCTGGGGGACCTGTTCCCGGATGGCGTGAGCGCGCGTCTGCTTCTGGAGAAGTTCGGCGTGCGGGCCGCGGAGGTCGTGCCGTTCGGCGCGCAGGCGCCGACGGTCTACTGGCAGGTGGTGGGGCGCGACGTCGACCAGGGACGGTATCCCGCCGGCCTGGACGCGCTGCTGCTCACGGCGCTGACCTTCTATCCCCGCAACAACCGGCTGCTCGCGATCCGGGCTTCGTTCCGGGTCGGCATGTCGTCTCCGATGGGAACCAAGGTCCTGCTCCTGATGGCAGAACCCTGGGATTCCGGCCGTACGCTGCTCGGCGCCGAACTGCAGGCGGTGCAAGAAGCCGTGAACCCGGCCCCGGTCTTCGACCTGTCCGTGCACGCCGCGATCCGTCCCTCCGACATCATCGACACGCTGCTCGAGACGAAGCCGCACATCGTCCACCTGTCCGGCCACGGCGACCCGTTCGGGGTTTTCTCCGCACAGACCGACGCCGGGGCGACGGCTCCGGTCGAGCTGTCGGCGCTTCTCGGCACCGTGGACCGGCTGGAATCGGTCCGGCTGGTGATCCTCGGGGCCTGCCATCTCGCGCCGGATTCCGAGTGGCGGTTCTCGATCATCCACCACGAGGGCAAGCTGCCGTCGGCGGTCGCCGTCGAGTTCGCCCGCGGCTTCTACCGCGCGCTGGTCGCCGGTCAGCATCTGGCTGCCTGCTTCGGTTTCGGGCAGTCCGAGGTGAAGCTCGCCGGCCACGACGCGTCCGGGTTCCGGCTGGTGCCCGGCCGGGACGGCGCGCAGTGACCTCCTCAGGGCCCGGCCGGACCCCGGCGACCCCGATGGCCCCGGTGCCCGGCGCCTCGCGGGTGCGCCGCGCCGCCGAGGAACGGGAACTGCTGGTGTGGCTGGACCAGGCGCCGGCCTTCTCGCCCGCCGGGCGGTTCCGCGACGCGGCGTGGCAGGCCGTGCTGGCCGCCGACGGCCCGGAGCGCCCCGTCGCCGGAACCGGGGCCGGTACGGGTCCCGCTGCCCGCGGCGGGAACGGGGCCACAGCCGGGACCGAACCGCCGACGTCCAGCGCCGATCCCCGGCTGGCCGGCCTGGAGGACTGGCCGGGCCTGCCCGCGTTCACCGCCGGCTTCGCCCGCGGCCGCGAACCCGAGCGGGAGTCCGGGGCGGTCCAGGTCACGGCGCGCTCTCTGGTCACCGGCAAGGTGTGCCCCCGGTGCGGGCACTCGTTCCGGATCGGCGAACTGGTGATGATCGGCGGGCTGGAGAACGACACGCTGACCGCCGAACACGCCGACGGCTGCCCGAGCGCCGCGGTCCGCGCCACGCCGCGGGAGCGCGAGGTGCAGCTCACGTTCACCGCCGTTCTCAAGGCCCTGTTTCCCTCCGAAGCCGTCGGCAGCCCGAGCCGGCTCAACGCCAAATGCCTCGGCCTGGGCATGGCCTACCACCCGCACCGCCGCCGCTGCATGCTCTGCGCGCACACCCTGCGCATCGGCGAGCGGGTGGTGCTGTGCCCGTGTGGCCGCGATCCCGAGGCTTGCGGGAACTCGCTGCACGACGACCCGGCGCGCGGTCTGGACTGCCTCACGACCTGGCGGTCCATGGGGAAGTGGTGGGAGAGCTGCCGCAGTCCGCTGCGGCCCGGGCAGGCGCCGGAGGACGGCCGGTGACCGGCCGCGCTGATACCGAGCCGCGCGCCGGGGCGGGGTCCGGGCTCCAGGACGAGGCCGGATTCCGGGCCGACGGTGAGACAGGGCTCGAAGATGGGGCGGGCTCCGAGCCCGAGGCGGCGTTCGAACCCGGGCCTGGTCTGAACGACGGCGACCCCTTCAGCCGCCAGCGCCTGCTGGACGGCTGGCGTCCGGAACTGCTGGCGGCGGCGACCGTGGTGGTGGCGGGGGTCGGGGCGCTCGGCAACGAGGTGGCCCGGATCCTGGCGATGTCCGGGGTGGGCCGGCTGATCCTGACCGATCCGGACACGATCGAGACCTCGAACCTGAGCCGTGCGGTGCTGTTCCGGGCCGGGGACGTCGGGCGGCCGAAGGCGTCGACCGCGGCGGCGGCGCTGCGCGAGCTGGCGCCGTGGACGGTCGTCGACGCCCGGGACCGGTCGCTGGCCGCCGGCGTCGGCCTGGCCGAACTGCGGGAGGCCACGGTGGTGGCGGGGTGCCTGGACAGCCGGGCGGC
>JABFXP010000529.1 GCA_013361685.1 Catenulispora sp. | reverse complement strand
CCACCCTACGCAAGCCGCGTACAATACAAATCAAAACTCTGCTTCGCGTCATACCGCCGAAAAACCTCCCCCAACACCCACTCCTCATAATCCGCACCCGTCACCGGCAAAGCCAAATCCAACCGCTTCCCCAACCGCGTCAACGCCCCAATAGCCCACCGCGGATCAGCCAAAAACGGATCTCCCCCCTCCCCCTGCTGCTCCCGCCAAACCCCCACCACCGCAGCAGCCGCACAAACCAACGCATACCGATCCGCCAAAGCATAACTCTGCGGCGTCATCAAAGCCTGCCGCCCCTGCGCCCCCAACTCCACACACGCCCGCCGCAAGCTATCCAACTCAGCGACAAACAAATCAACCATCGCCCGCAACGTCCCCACCCGCCGCCGCTCAGCACCACTGCTACTACCATCACCACCCCTCCTCGGCAAATAAGTCCCCAGCATCCGCGCCCCACCCAACAACGCAGCAGCCAAAGGATCAACATCCCCAACAACCTTCGTCAGCCGCTCCAAAGCCAACGGAGGCAACCCCCCATCCAACTGAAACAACGCCCTATCCGGCTCCGGCGCCCGAAACCAACTCTTCTCCGCAAACCTCGGCAAGTTGGTAACCAACGTCGCCTGCCGCCCCGCACTCCCCGAATGCCCCAACCCCGTCACCGGCAGATCACGCAGATGCTTCTGGAACATCCCATACGGCCCAGACGTCATGTACTGCGCATTCCCCAAAACCACCGTCAAATTATCCGACGCCTCCGCCAACAACTTCGGCACCACATACGCAGCCGCAGCCGCCACCGCAAGCGAATCCTCCGGCACCAAATGCACCGCCCGACACGCAGCCAGCGCCAGACAATCGCCGATCAACGTATCCAGCAGCGCCCCGGCCAGCACAGTCGTCTCATGCCCCGAAGCCTGACCACGTTCCCCAGGCTCGCCGTTCTCCGCCACGAACCTCACCGCAGTCCGCAAGATCGTGTCCCCCGACGCAATCTGCGTCGCAACAACCAACCCCCGCACCAACCCCGAACCACGCAACCCGATCTGCACCGCCTTCCCCGCCTCACCAACCAGCGCCTCCGGCGGCAGCGGACAGTCGACGAACTCCAACCCCCCAAACCAGCAACCGCGCATACCAACCGTCGGATACCGCGGCAGCTCCTCCAAGCAGAAGTCCGGCAGCGCCTCCCGATCCACCAACAGCACCGAATACGCGCCCGGCCCCCCACCTGCCCCAGCCCCAACCGCAGCCGCAGCCCCAACCCCATCCTCCTGCCGAGCCATCACAACCAACCCCCGAGCCCGATCAGCATTAGCAATCGCACTCTTAGACCCATTAAGCACCCACCCATCCACCTCCGCCGCAACCGACAACTCCTCACGCGTCAAATCATTGCTATGCGACTCCTCCCGCCGCACCAAAGTCACCCGCTCATCAGCCAGCAGCATCCCCGCCAACTGCCGACACTGCTCCTCCGTCCCCTCCAACCACACCATCGAACTCGCAATAAAACTCAGCAGACTCGTAGCAAACCCCAACGCAGGATCCCGCCGAAACACCGGCCGCAGAATCCGCCCCAACCCATCCAACGTCTCAAACCGCCCCCCGAACCGAGTCGGCACCAACTCCGCCCCGATCCCGAACCCGGCCAGCCGGTCTTCCCCCTCGCCGACCAACTCCCAGTGCTCATCCGCCGTCAGCAGAGCATCACGCCCGACCGGGTTGGCCGGGTCGTCCAGCGGCCCGAGCAAATCCTCCAAGGTCGCCGCGCGGCTGGACACACCCGGCAGTTCTGCCGGCCCGGTTGGCCCAGCCGGCCGCCTTGGCTCTCTGACAAAATCCGGCACCGTCGTTATAGCCACGTCCGTGCTCCTATATCTTCATAATCAGGATCTTGAAGTACCTCAATCACAGCCGCCGCCCACGTGTAGCCAGCGCCGACCGAGATCAACAAACAGTGATCCCCGGCCGCCAACCGCCCCGCAGCAGCCAAGTGATCCAAACTCGCGAACTGATCCGCAGCCCCGAGATGCCCCACGGTGCGACTCCACTCCCACGTGGTGCGCCCCGGATCCACCCCAAGCGGCTTGAAGTAAATCGAGTCCAACCGACGCCGCCCGAAGTGCGGCAGGACCACCCACCGCGCATCCCCCAACTCGATCCCGGCCCCGGCCAAAGCCTCCTTGACGACTTTGCGCTGCCCAGCCGCCGTCCTGCTGATCGAGAACGACATCCCGTACCGCTGCGTGAACGCCTGCTTCGCCGCGCCGAAGTCGATGGGTATCCGAGTACTGAAAGGCGCGGCACCGAACTCCGGATCGCCGCGATGCATCTCCTCGAGCTCCGAATCGGAGTCGACAGCGATCGACGCCACCCGCGCGAACCCGCCACGCCGCGAAACGACCACGGCCGCCGCCCCGTCGGCATAAGGAGTCCCGGGATCGGTACGCCACCGATCCACCCCCGGCAGGCAGAACCGATCGCCCGCAGTCACCAGCGCATCCGAACGGCTCCGATCAGCGCGCAGGTACGAACACGCCAGGTCCAGCCCGGCCAGCCCGCCGTTCGACATCTGCTTTATCTCCAGCGCCGGCGCCCGGTTCCGGACGGTCTCGCGCTGGATGTACGACGCCACCGGCCACATGTCCTGGCCCTGGTGGTACACATCGGCGTGCAAGATCAGATCGACATCGGCAGCCCCGGAGCCAGCCCGGAGCAACGCCTGCCGAGCAGCGGCGACAGCCATTTCGGCCGCGGATTCTCCACCCGACACACACACCGATTCGACGTCGGTCCGCGCCACCAGCTTCGGGTCACACTCTCCTGACGCCAGAGCGTCGGCGACCGTCAGACGGCCAGGCAGACACGTACCAGTGGCGCGGAGAAAGACATCAGCATCTTCCAACCTCGCCACGGCACCAGCCGCCGCGGAATCAGCCCCAGCCCCAGCCGCACCAGCACTACCCAAATCAGCCCCCATCAGAGCACCACCCCCCAAACGCAGGCCAGAGCCCCACCCCACCCCTCGCGCAGACCCCGCCCCGCCCGCTCCGCCCGTCCAACCCGTCCAACCCGTCCGTCCTCATGCCCCGCATCGTGCGGTGCCCTGCTGGAGCCCCGCTCGAGGCGCCCACCGTGAGCTGCCTCATCAGCATCCGCACATGAAGAACTCACGTCGCATCCGTGCCGTTTTTCACTACTCCGCACCACTCCACTCCGTCACAATCAGTGACCATGAGCATCCATGACGAGGCCCCGCCAGGGGTCCGGCTCGTCGGTTTGACCAAGTCCTACGGCCCGGTCAAGGCCGTGCGCGGCATCGATCTGACGATCGGCGCCGGGCAGACCGTGGCGCTGCTCGGACCGAACGGTGCCGGTAAATCCACGACGATCGACGCCATGCTGGGCTTGTCCCGCCCGGACGCGGGCACCGTGGAGATCTTCGGCCGCGGCGCCGCCGACGCGATCCGGGCCGGCCTGGTCGGCGCGATGCTGCAGAGCGGACAGCAGCCCGAGTACCTCCGCGTCCGCGAGGTGGTCGAGCTGACCGCTTCCTACTATCCGAACCCGCGTCCGGTGCAGGAGGTGCTGGAGCTGACCGGCGTCGCGGAGTTCGCCGACCGGTGGGCCACCCGCCTGTCCGGCGGCCAGAGCCAGCTGGTGCGGTTCGCCGCCGCGCTGGTCGGCGACCCCGATCTGCTGGTGCTGGACGAGCCGACCGCCGCCGTCGACGTCGCCGGGCGCAACGACTTCTGGCGCGTGATGCGCGAGGTCGCCCAGCAGGGCAAGACCATCGTCTTCGCCACGCACTATCTGGAGGAGGCCGACGCCTTCGCCGACCGCATCGTCCTGCTGGCCCGGGGCCGCATCGTCGCCGACGGGCCGGCGACGGAGATCAAGGCCCTGGCCGGGACGCGGACCATCCGCGCCACGCTGCCGGGCGTCGAGACCGAGCGCTTGGCGACGCTGGAGGGCGTGGCGAGCGTGCAGCGCCACGGCGACACGGTGATCCTGTCCTGCACGGACGCCGACACCGCACTGCGCGCCCTGCTGTCCGGCTACGCGGCCGCACGCGACCTCGAAGTGCGAGGCGGAAGCCTGGAGGAAGCCTTCCTGGAGCTGACCGATGACAGCGAGGACGGCGTCTCGGCAACGCCGGAAGCAGTCATCCAGACCGAGACGGCGGGGGTGAACTCGTGAACGTCGGTACGCACCTGAAGTTCGAAGTCTTGCGGACCTTCCGCAACCGCGGCTTCCTGATCGTGACCCTCGCGCTGCCACTGGTGCTCTACTGCGCCGTGACTCCGGGGAACAAGAGCAAGCACGCGATGGTCGAGAACATGCCTTTCGAGCTCTACTTCATGACCGGCATGGCCGCTTACGGCGCCCTGTTCGCGGTGTTCTCCCCGACCACCCGCATCGCGCTGGACCGGCAGCGTGGCTGGGGCCGTCAGACCCGCGTCACCCCACTGCGTGCCGGGACGTATCTCAGCGCGAAGGTGGCCACGGCCTTCCTGGTGGCTTTGCCCTGCTTGGCTCTGCTCTACATCGCGGGCACCGCCTTCGGCGTCCGGATGTCGGCGTCGCAGTGGCTGGAGATGACCGGACTGCTGCTCCTGGGCCTGATCCCGTTCATCATCATGGGCATCACGGTCGGCCACCTCGCCAAGGCCGAGTCCATGCCCGCCGTGATCGGCGGCCTGGTCGTGGTCTTCGCCCTGTTCGGCGGTGCGTTCGGCGAGTTCTTCAACAGCGGCGCGACCCTGAAGGTGATCAAGCTGCTGCCGTCTTACTGGCTGTGCCAGTCCGGCAAGGTGGCGAAGGGCAGCGGCGGCTGGGCGGCCGAGGGCTGGATCGTGGTCGCGGTGTGGACCGCGGTGATGATCGCGGTCGCGATCCCGGCCTACCGCCGGGACACCCGGCGGGCGTGATCAGCGACTGGCGATCACCAACCACCAACCAAACATCACCACACACGAAAGTGGGCCGGCCGAGCATCCTCGGCCGGCCCACCCGCACTCAGCTCACTCCTCATCCTCCAGCTCCCGCGCGAACTCCAACCACATCCGCGAGTAGAGCTCCGCAAGCTGCCGAACCAGCCACTTCGAATGCGGAGGCATCGTCCCGGCCAGCGCCGGCAGATCCTTGAACCCCATCGCAGTGCTCTGTATCAACCGCAGCAGCTGCCGCCCGTTCTCGGTATGACGCAGCGACGGATCCCGCACCAGCTTCTCCACCACCGGCGCCGGATTCGCAGGCTCAGGCGCCGCCACCGCGCCCCGGTCCCGTCCGCTCGCGCCTCCGCTCCCACTCCCGTTCACCCCGCCGCTCCCGGCCGGCATCGAACGAGCCGGCGCCTCGCCCCGCAGCAGCCGCTTGCGAACGTCACTAGCGGTCGCCGGCGACACCCCGGCAATGCGCGCCAACTCCCGCAACGACGCATGCGGGCGCTCCGTCATCAACTCCGCGACCCGCGCGCGCCGCTCGGTCCCGTTCAACGGCCGGGCCCGCCCGTCGCGCCCGATGCGAGCGGTCGGGCGATTGGCGTCGTCTTCCGACTGATGACGCAGCATCGCTATCGTCTTCGCCGACAGTCCCGTCACCTGCGCTATGCCCCGGTCCGACAAGTGCCCGTGCGAGCTGATGATGCGGCGAGCCGCCGCCCGCCGGTCGTTCAGCGACAGCGGGAACCCGTGCGCGATGTTGGCCTCGACCGCGCGCAGGAACACGTCCGACGGATCCCCGTCGAAGAAGTGCACGTCGATGGTCGGGCGGTGGTTCACCGCCGCCGCCATCAGCCGGTGGGTGCCGTCGATGACCCGCATCGTCCGGCGGTCCACCAGGATCGGCGGCAGCGCCGTCTCCACCTCGGCCAGCCGCGCGACGTGGGCCGCGTCCTGGCCCTCCAGCCGGGGCGAGTCGCCGGGGAGCAGCAGGGACAGCGGGACGGCGACGGCCCGGGGCTCCGGGGCCGGCGGCAGGGTCTTGAGCGGCAGTGCGGGGGCGCTCAGCGCCCCGGGGGCCGCCGGCGGCCCGGCCAGGGTCGCGAGTCTGCCCGGCCCGCTGCGCCCGGCGATGTCGGCGACCTCGGCGATCTCGTCGATGAGCAGCTGGTTCACCTCAGGGCTCCCGTCGCTGTCGGCCAAGGTGGGCGATCTTCGCGAAGGCTAGGAGCGGGTTCTACAGCTGGGCTGGTGGCTCTCCGGAATCGGAGTTCAGCCGGACTTGAGCCGACCGGTTTCCCGCGCGCGGTGAATAGCCGCGCGTGAGGGTGAATGCCGGTGTTCAGGCCGACGCTACCTGCCGTCTGTGGTTGCCGTTACAGTCGGACAAAGGTCATCGCCGCCAGTGAATATAGTCGTGAATTGGAGGACCTTCCATGAGTGACACCGTGAAGGACGCCACCAAGCAGACCGCGAACGAGATGCTGATCCGCGCGATCCTGGTGGGCGGTCCCAGCAGCCTGCCGGAGATGCACCGGATCCAGTCGGTGAGTGCGCAGAAGGACAAGATAAAGGTCGTCCACCAGGGCGGATACGAGCACTTCGAACGCCGGGGCTGCGGGGGCGACAGCGGTCCGGAGGAGATCCACTTCCACTGGACCATGCGGACGAAGGTCGCCGAGTGAGTGTTCAACCGCTCAGTCTCGGCGGTTGAACGCGGGTACGGAATTCTCTTGAGCGAGCGGTGAGAACCGCTCGCTCCTTGGTGGAATGTTCATTTTCCAGCGGGCGTCTCCCCACCGCTGTGCGTGATTGTTGAGGGCGACGTTGTCGTGGCCGCCGGCTTATCGGGATGGCGAAGAATATGGCGAACGAAGACAAGTTCCGTGACTATCTCAAGCTCGTGACCGCGAACCTGCGGCAGGCCCGCCGGTCCCTGCGCGAGGTGGAGCGGCGCCGGCACGAGCCGATCGCCGTGGTCGGCATGGGCTGCCGGTTCCCCGGCGGGGTGAACGCCCCGCAGGAGCTGTGGCGGCTGCTGGCCGACGGCGGCGACGCGATCTGCGGCTTCCCGGACGACCGCGGCTGGGACGTGGACGCCCTGTACGACCCGGACCCGGACCGGATGGGCACCTCCTACTCCCGGCACGGCGGCTTCCTGCGTCAGGCCTCTGAGTTCGACGCCGGCTTCTTCGGGATCAGCCCGCGCGAGGCGCTGGCCATGGACCCGCAGCAGCGGCTGATGCTGGAGGTCGCCTGGGAGGCGCTGGAGCGCTCGGGCATCGATCCGCAGTCGCTGAAGGGCTCGCAGACCGGCGTGTTCGCCGGCGCCTACGCCTCCGGCTACGGCCTCAAACCGGCCGAGGAGTCCTCCGAGGTGGAGGGCCACCTGCTGACCGGCATGGCCACCTCCGTGCTCTCCGGCCGCATCGCCTTCTCCCTGGGCCTGGTCGGCCCGACCGTCACCGTCGACACCGCCTGCTCCTCGGCGCTCGTGGCGCTGCACCTGGCCTGCCAGTCGCTGCGCACCGGCGAATGCGATCTGGCGCTGGCCGGCGGCGTGACGGTGATCGTCACCCCCACGATGTTCGTCGAGTTCTCCCGGCAGAAGGGCATGTCCGTCGACGGCCGCTGCCGGTCGTTCGCCGCCGCCGCCGACGGCTCCGGCTGGGCCGAGGGCGCCGGCCTGCTGGTCGTCGAGCGGCTGTCCGACGCCCGCCGCAACGGGCACCCGATCCTGGCCGTGGTGCGCGGCAGCGCCGTCAACCAGGACGGCGCCAGCAACGGCCTCACCGCGCCCAACGGCCCGGCGCAGCAACGGGTCATCCGCGCCGCGCTGGCCAACGCCCAGCTCACCACCGCCGACATCGACGTCGTCGAGGCGCACGGCTCGGCCACCACCCTCGGCGACCCGATCGAGGCCCAGGCGCTGATCGCCACCTACGGCCAGGACCGGCCCGAGGACCGGCCGCTGTATCTGGGCTCTGTGAAGTCCAACATCGGCCACACCCAGGCCGCCGCCGGCGCCGCCGGGCTGATCAAGACCGTGCTGGCCATCCAGAACCAGACCATGCCGCGCACCCTGCACGCCGAGGATCCCTCCCCGCACATCGACTGGTCCGCGGGACGGGTGCAGCTGTTGCAGGAGCCGGTGCCATGGGAGCCGGGGGAGCGCACGCGGCGCGCGGGGGTGTCGTCGTTCGGGATCAGCGGGACCAACGCGCACGTCATCCTCGAGGAGCCGCCCGGCCCCGAGGACTTCGTCGACGACGTCGAGGGGGACTCGGACGCCGAGGGCGGCGCCGCCGAGACCCCCGAGGCCGCCGGGACCGCAGAGACCGGTCAGGCCTCCGAAACCCAGGCCCCTGCGATTCTGGCGCCGGCCGACCGGACCGTGTGGCTGGTCTCGGGCCGCAGCACGGACGGTCTGGCCGGTCAGGCCGGACGGCTCCGGGAGTTCGCGCTCGCGCGCCCGGAACTGGAGCCGGCGGACGTGGCCTGGTCGCTGGCCGCATCGCGGTCGACGTTCGACTACCGGGCCGTCGTCTCCGCCTCCGACCGGAGCGGACTGGTGTCCGGACTGGCGGCACTGGCCACGGGGCAGAGCGCGCCGGGCGTGACGTCCGGTTCGCTCATCGCCGGCGGCGTCGGCCGCGCGGTGTTCGTGTTCCCGGGCCAGGGCAGTCAGTGGGCCGGCATGGGCCGCGAACTCCTGGCCGACTCGCCGGTGTTCGCCGCTCGGATGGCCGAGTGCGCCCAGGCGCTGGCGCCGCTGGTCGACTGGTCGCTGCTGGACGTCGTCACCGAGTCGGCCGCCCTGGAGACCGCCGACGTCGCGCAGCCGGTGATGTGGGCCGTCATGGTGTCGCTGGCCGCGGTGTGGCAGGCCGCCGGAGTGAATCCGGAAGCTGTCATCGGCCACTCCCAGGGTGAGATCGCCGCCGC
>JABFXP010000049.1 GCA_013361685.1 Catenulispora sp. | reverse complement strand
CTCGCGCAGCAGCCAGCCGGCCAGCACGCCGCCGACGGCGCCGCCGAGGTGGCCGAGCCAGGACACGTGCGGCACGCCGGGCAGCGCGGCGGTGAGCAGGTAGGCGTAGGACAGCGCCATCACGCAGCCGATGAGCACGTCCACCAGGTGCCGGTCGAACAGGCCCTTGACCACGACGTAGGCGAAGTAGCCGTAGACCAGGCCGGAGGCGCCGACGGTGTTGGAGTTGCCCTGCGCGAACCACACCATCAGGCCGCTGCTGCAGACGATGACCAGAGTGACCATCAGGAACTTGCGGACGCCGCGGTAGGCGGCCAGGAACCCGAAGACGAACAGCGGGCCGCTGTTGCTCTCGATGTGCTGCCAGCTGTAGTGCAGGAACGGGGCGGAGAAGATGTCGCCGAGGTGGCCGACGCTGCGCGGGACGATGCCGAAGTGGTTGGACAGCCGGTAGTCCAGGGCGCTGTTCACCACCTGCGCGGCCCAGATGACGGCGATGAAGCCGACCATCACGTACAAGGCCTTGCGCGCCTCGTACAGGACCTCCTCGGCGCTGCGGCCGTCCCAGGAGCCTTCGCCGCTCATCGAGTCCCCCAATGTCACAGTGTCGCGTTGTATCGCGTTGGACAGTAAGCCTAGCCTTCGCCGTCCGAGGACGCATCCACCTTGAGAGGGAGAAAAGAGACGTCCGAAAGGTGCGAAGGTATTACGCCGGACGCCGAACAAGTGGCGCGAACCACGTCCGCATCATGGGGTGGCTTCACGCGCGCGGCCCTAAACTGCGAATCGTCACCCACTGGGAAGGGATTGCGGCTGTGCGCAAGGTACTGATCGCCAACCGTGGCGAGATCGCCGTCCGGATCGCCCGCGCGTGCAAGGACGCCGGCATCGGCTCGGTCGCGGTCTACGCCGACCCGGACCGGGACGCGCTGCACGTACGCGTCGCCGACGAGGCGTACGCCCTGGGCGGCTCCACGCCCGGCGACTCCTACCTGGTCATCGACAAACTGCTGAAGGCCGCCGCCGACTCCGGCGCCGACGCGGTGCACCCCGGCTACGGCTTCCTGGCCGAGAACGCGGACTTCGCCCAGGCCGTCCTGGACGCCGGCCTGACCTGGATCGGCCCGTCCCCGGACGCCATCACCGCGCTCGGCGACAAGGTGTCGGCCCGGCACATCGCGCAGCGCGCCGGCGCCCCGCTGGTGGCCGGCACCCCGGACCCGGTGTCGGGGGCGCAGGAGGTGGTCGAGTTCGCCCGCGAGAACGGCCTGCCGGTGGCGATCAAGGCGGCGTTCGGCGGCGGCGGGCGCGGCCTGAAGGTGGCGCGCACGCTGGAGGAGATCCCCGAGCTGTACGAGTCGGCGGTGCGCGAGGCGGTGACCGCGTTCGGCCGCGGCGAGTGCTTCGTCGAACGCTACCTGGACCGGCCCCGGCACGTGGAGACCCAGTGCCTGGCCGACCAGCACGGGAACGTGGTGGTGGTGTCCAGCCGCGACTGCTCGTTGCAGCGCCGGCACCAGAAGCTGGTCGAGGAGGCCCCGGCGCCGTTCCTGTCGCCGGACCAGCTGGCCGAGCTGTACCGGGCCTCGAAGGCGATCCTGAAGGAGGCCGGCTACGTCGGCGCCGGGACCTGCGAGTTCCTGGTCGGGCAGGACGGCACCATCTCCTTCCTGGAGGTGAACACCCGCCTGCAGGTCGAGCACCCGGTGACCGAGGAGGTCACCGGCATCGACCTGGTCCGCGAGATGTTCCGGATCGCCGACGGCGAGGAGCTCGGCTACGGCGACCCGGAGGTGCGCGGCCACTCGTTCGAGTTCCGCATCAACGGCGAGGACCCCGGCCGCGGCTTCCTGCCCGCCCCCGGCGTGGTCACCGCCTGGCGGCCGCCGTCCGGCCCGGGCGTGCGCCTGGACTCCGGTATCGAGCAGGGCGCCGAGATCGGCCAGAACTTCGACTCGCTGCTGGCCAAGCTGATCGTCAGCGGCCGGGACCGGCAGCAGGCGGCGGAGCGGGCCCGGCGGGCGCTGGCCGAGTTCGAGATCGACGGCATGCCGACCGCGCTGCCGTTCCACGTCGCGGTGATGGCCGACCCGGCGTTCGTCCCGGCCGACCCGGAGCAGCCGTTCCAGGTGCACACCCGGTGGATCGAGACGGAGTTCGACAACCGGATCCCGCCGTACTCGGGCCAGGCCGGGCAGGGCGCGGACGGCGCCGAGCGGACGAAGGTCACGGTCGAGGTCGGCGGGAAGCGGCTGGAGGTGACGCTGCCGGCGGAGCTGGGGGTGTCGGCGGCCGGCGGCGGACGCGCCGGGCGCGGCGGCAAGGCGGCGCCGAAGCGGGGCGCGGCGAAGAGCGGCGGCGCCGCGGCGTCCGGCGACTCGCTGAGCGCCCCGATGCAGGGGACGATCGTCAAGGTCGCCGTGGAGGACGGCCAGGAAGTGGCGGCCGGGGACCTCGTCATCGTGCTGGAGGCCATGAAGATGGAGCAGCCGATCAACGCGCACAAGGCGGGGACGGTCACCTCGATCACGGCCGAGGTCGGCACCACCGTCACGGCCGGGACCGTGCTCTGCGAGATCAAGGACTGACTGAGCTCCCGAACGACCGACACTGGCTCATACCGACTAATACCTTCGTCTAGGGTCCGCGTAACGGGAGGTCGTTGCGCGGCCCTGGCTTTGGGTTTCGGCTAGCCTCGCTATATGGATCATGCTGTGACGGCTCGCCGGGGAAGCAGGGTTTTCACCGTCCTGCTTGCGAGTGCCGTTTTCCTCCTATCCGCTCTCGCGTTCGGGCTCCGGCCCGCGCACGCTGAGACGACGGTCGACACCGTCGCCGCGGCGTTGAAGGACAAGCCGGTCTACGTCGCGCCGGACGCGTCGCCGTCCTTGACGCCGGCGCAGGCTGACGCGCTGGTGTCGCAGATCAAGGGCATGCGCTCCGGCGTCCCGGTGTTCGTCGCGATCCTTCCGGACGACTCCGCGTTCAAGAAGCCGGCGTTCGTCCAGCAGTTGCAGATCAAGGTCGGCAAGACCGGCGTCTACGCCGTGAACTCCGGCAACTCCTTCCATGCCCTCGACTTCTCCGGGGCGCTGCGCAAGGGGCAGGCCGACAACCTGGCGGTGGCCGCGGCCCAGGCCGGGAACGACGACCTGGCGACGATCGCGTCGTCGTTCGTCACCACCGTCGACTCCGCGATCATCGCGGACGGCCGGGTGAAGCCGAAGTCGTCGTCGAACTCCTCCGGCGGCGCGGTGGGCGTGCTGATCGCCGTCGGGGTGCTGGTGCTCGTCGGGGCCGGCGCGTTCCTGGTGGTGAGCAACCGCAAGAAGAAGCGCGCGCAGGCGAAACGGGACGCCGAGCTGGCCGGGCTCAAGAAGGCGGTGGACGAGGACATCACCGCCTACGGCGAGGTGTTGGACGAGCTCGACTTCACCCCGACCGACCCGCGCGCCACCGACGCCATGCGCGGCGACTACAGCAAGGCGCTGGATCAGTACGAGGCGGCGAAGGCGGCGGCCGGCGCCGCGAAGAAGCCGGAGGACATGAAGAACGTCACCGAGGCGCTGGAGGACGGCCGTTTCGCGCTGGCCACCCTCGACGCGCGGCGCAAGGGCACGCCGCTGCCGGAGCGTCGGCCGCCGTGCTTCTTCGACCCGCGCCACGGTCCGTCGGTGGGTGACGTGACGTGGGCGCCGCCCGGCGGCACCCCGCGTCCGGTGCCGGCCTGCGCGATGGACATGACGCGGGTGAGCGAAGGGGTGCAGCCGCAGGTGCGCCAGGTCGACACGGCGTACGGGTCGCAGCCGTACTACAACGCCGGGCCGGCTTACGGGCCGTGGGCCGGCGGGTACTTCGGCGGGGACGTGCTGTCGGCGGTCTTGGTCGGGACGCTGGCGGGTTCGGTGTTCGGCGGCTTCGGCGGCGGCAACACGTATGTCGAGACCATCTCCTACGGCGCCGGCGGCGGTCGGGACGGCGGGGGCTGGGGCGTCGGGGGGGGGGGCGACTCCGGCGGTGGCTCAGGCGGCGACGGCGGCGGCTGGGGCGACTTCGGCGGCGACGGCGGAGACTGGGGCGGGGGCGGCGACTGGGGCGGCGGCGATTCCGGCGGCGACGGCGGCGGCTGGGGAGACAGCGGCGGCGGGGACTGGTAGCCGGACACCGGACGTGGGAGACGGATGGTCGGTCGTAGCGGCCGACCATCTACGTCATTATTCGTGTTTTCGCAGTACACGGAGCCCTGAGCGGCTTGGTAGCGTGCCTGGAAGCGTAGGGAAGGGATGGTCCCCGCGCGAAGACAAGCTCAACGCAGTCTCGTCACAAGGGGACCCTCCACATGAAGAACGTTCGAATACGCGCGGGTGCTCGCGTGGCCGCGGGCGTCGCAGCCCTCGCACTCCCGCTGGCGATGGCGGGCAGCGCGTTCGCCGAACCGGTCGGCACCGTGCCCGGCGACAACGGCGACGTGAAGATCCACCGCGTCGGCACGGCGGTGCCCGAGCAGGACAACCAGCCCCACGTGTGCAAGTTCTACCTGGACGCCTTCAACTTCGACACGCTGCAGTCGGTGCACTGGGAGATCGACAGCCAGGCGCCGACCACGCCGAAGGACACCAAGGCCGCCTCCGGCGACATCGTCCTGAAGGACGGCGACGGCTCGACCGCGCCGATCGACCTGCCGGACGGGCACTACAAGCTGTTCTGGACCTTCGCCGGCGAGAACGGCGCGGCGAAGCACAAGGTGTTCTGGGTCGACTGCGCCGCCCCGACCACACCGCCGAGCAGTAGCAGCAGCTCCAGCCCTACGAGCCCGGGTGGCAGCCACAGCTCCCCCAGCAGCCCGGGCTCCTCCAGCAGCAGCCCGAGCGCGCCCGGCGGCTCCACGACCGGCGCAACCGGCGGCTCCACGGGCGGGACAGGCGGCACCAGCGGCGCCACCACCGGCGGTAGCACCGGCGGCACGCCGACCACCCCGGCCCCGACCGCGAGCACCACGTCGTCCACCGGCAGCCTGGCCCACACCGGCGCCGACGGCAGCGTGCTCTACCTCGCCGCCGGCGCGGTGGCCCTCGGCGGCGGCGGGTTCGCGCTGCGCCGGTACGCCATGGCCCGCGGGAAGGCGTGATCCGCGAGTCGCGGTGACGTTGAAGCGGCGGTCGGCTTCGATGCCGGCCGCCGTCTGCGTCGCTGGTTGGTTGCTGGGCGCCAGCCGCTGGTTGCTGCCCGGTCGGTAGCCCCGCGTGCTCGCCGCGCGGCTGCCGAGCGCTAGCTCCGCCAGTCCGGCAGCGTCGGCAGCACCTTCTCCGCGACCGCGTGCTCCAGCTGCGAAGCGTTGTCCTGCGTCATCTGCGTCCCGTCGGCCATCAGCACATCGACCGTGTAGAACCCGGTCCCGGCCGCGTCATAGCTCACCGCCAGGTTGTACAGCTGCTTCCCGCTGGACGTCCCGATCACCAGCGTCGCGCTGTGCCCGGCGACCTTCTCGGTCTCCTTCACCGTCCCGGGCTTGTGCGTCGCCACGATCACCGAGTACTGGCCCACGACGTACGCCACGTGGACCGAAGGGTCGCCGCCCTGGACCGGCTGCGACATCGCGCCGCCGAACTCCGTCTTCGCCTTGGGGATGTTGAGGACCTTCGGCAGGTCGGCCTTGCCCAGCGCCTTGCACAGCGCGGAGGCGGTCAGGTCCACGCTGCCCTGCGTCGCGGGCTTGCACGGGTCCGGTTTGTCCTTGCCGGAGCTCCAGTACACCACCGCCGCCAGGGCGATGCCGCCGATGGCCACGGCCGCCCCCGCCTGGACCAGTGCGCTGCGATGCGAGATCTTCACGAGCCGCCCCCCGCCTAGATGTCAGTGGAAATACCGGCCGGTAACCAGGTCCGGAACGGCCCATCCTGGCGTGTTCTCAGCGCGTGGACAAGCCCTCAGTCCTCGTCCTTCACCCCGGCGTGCAGCCGCCGCGCGGCCTCGGCGACCGAGCCGGACAGCGACGGGTACACCGTGAACACCGAGGCCACCTGGTCCACGGTCAGGTGCAGGTCCACCGCCATGGTGATGGGGTGGATGAGCTCGCTGGCCCGGGGCGCGACGACCACGCCGCCGACCACCGTGTCCGAGCCCTTGCGGGAGAAGAGCTTCACGAAGCCGTCCTTGAAGCCGAGCATCTTCGCGCGGGGGTTGGAGTCCAGCGCGAGCTTGTACTCGTTGAAGCCCGGCGAGTCGTGGTGCGCGTTGACGTTCGTCTGGCCGACGGTGGCCACCTCGGGGCTGGTGAAGATGTTGGACGACACCCGCTTGAGGTTGATCGGCCACACCGCCTCGCCCAGCGCGTGGTACATCGCGATCCGGCCCTGCATCGCCGCGACCGAGGCCAGCAGCAGCACGCCGGTGACGTCGCCGGCGGCGTACACGCCCGGCGCCGAGGTGCGCGAGACCCGGTCCACCTCGATGTGCCCGCTCTTGGACAGCGTGACGCCGGCCTCCTCCAGGCCCAGCCCCTCGGTGTTGGGCAGCGAGCCGACGGCCATCAGCACGTGCGAGCCCGCGACGGTGCGCCCGTCCTCCAGCGTCACCACCACCCGGTCGCCCTCGCGCACCGCCGACGCCGCCCGGGAGCGGGACAGCACCCGCATGCCGCGGCGGCGGAACACCCGCTCCAGCACCTCGGCGGCGTCCGCGTCCTCGCCCGGCAGCACCCGGTCGCGGGAGGACACCAGGGTCACCGTGGACCCCAGCGCCTGGAAGGCGCCGGCGAACTCGGCGCCGGTGACGCCGGAGCCCACCACGATCAGCTCCGGCGGGAGTTCGGTGAGGTTGTAGACCTGCTTCCAGTTCAGGATCCGCTCGCCGTCCGGCATCGCCTCGGGCACCTCGCGCGGCCGGACGCCGGTCGCCAGCAGGATGACGTCGGCGTGGTACAGCGCCACGGTCCCGTCCGGCAGGTCCACCTCGACCTGGCGGTCCGGGGTCAGCCGCCCGGCGCCGGCGACGATCTGCACCCCGGCCTTGCCCAGCGCCTCGCCGATGTCCACCGACTGCGCCGAGGCCAGGTCCTTCACCCGGCGGTTGACCTTGTCCAGGTTCACGCCGGTCACGCAGCTGCCGCCGGCCGGGGCGCCGCCACCGTGCTGCTGGTGGGCGGAGCCGCCCACCCGGATGCCCAGCTCCTCGGCCGACTCGAAGGACGTCATCACGTCCGCGGTCGCGATCAGCGTCTTGGACGGCACGCAGTCGGTCAGCACCGACGCCCCGCCCACGCCCTCGGCCTCGACCAGCACGACGTCCGCGCCGAGCCGGGAGGCCACCAGGGCCGCCTCGTAGCCGCCAGGTCCACCGCCGATGATCACGATCCGAGTCACGACAGCCATTGTCTCATCAAAAAAATACGCGGCGCGAAGCGTCTCCTTCACGGCGGGCGGCGGGGACCTTGACCGGAAAAAGCTGTTGGCGCCACCGGATAGCCTGGATCGGCCGCGACGACATGGAAACAAGGTAGATAACCGTGAGCAACACCGCCCAAAGCACCGTGGCGGCCGCGCCTTCACACGAGCACCAGACGTCCCCTTCACTGAAGGAGACGTTCCGTGAGTCGCTCACCACGCTGCGGATCGGCCAGTTCCGGTTGATCTTGCTGGAACGCCTGCTGTCCACCTCCGCGACCGGCATCTCCTCGGTGGCCCTGTCGTTCGCCGTGCTGGCCGTGACCAAGTCCGCCGCGCACCCCGACGGCGACGCCGCCGCGGTGGCCTTCGTGCTGGCCGCGCAGCTGGCCCCGATGCTGGTCTTCACGCTGGTCGGGGGCGTGCTGGCGGACCGGTTCCGGCCGCAGCGGGTGATGATGGCCGCCAACTTCTCCGCCGCCGCGGGCGAGGGCCTGGCCGGGCTGCTGGTGCTCACCCACTGCGCGCACACCTGGAACCTGCTGCTGGCCGCCATGCTGATGGGCACCGGCGGCGCGCTGTTCTACCCGGCCTCGAACTCGCTGACGCCGCGCCTGGTGCCGGCCGACCAGATGCAGGCCGCCTCCTCGCTGTCCCGGCTCGCGCAGTCCTCGATGCTGATGCTGGGCTCGGCCGTCGGCGGCGTCCTGGTGACGGTCTTCGGGCCGGGCTGGGCGATGGGCCTGGACGCCGTCCTGCTGCTGCTGGGCACGCTGCCGATGCTGCGGATCACCGTCACGGCGCTGGAGCGGGCCGCTGAAAAGGCCCCCGGCATGCTGCACGAGCTGCGCGAGGGCTGGGTCGAGGTGCGCTCCCGGACCTGGCTGTGGGCGGTCATCCTGTGCTACGCCGTGGTGCTGGCCGGCTGGTTCGGCGGCTTCATGGTGATCGGCCCGGAGGTGGCCAAGGCCCACCTGGGCGGGGCCGCGGCCTGGGCCGCGATCATCTCCTGCGACGGCCTGGGCGTGCTGCTCGGCGGCGTCGCCGGGCTGGTGTACCAGGTGAAGCGGCCGATGTTCGCCGGGACCATCCTGACCTTCAGCTTCGCCCTCCCGCCGATCGTGATGGGCCTGGGCGGCCCGGTCTGGGCGATCGCCGCCTCGACGACGCTGGCCGGGTTCTCCGGCGAGTACTTCATGATCCTGTGGATGGTCGCGCTGAACCGGCACATCCCGCAGGACAAGCTGGCGCGGGTCTACTCCTACGACGCGCTCGGCTCGCTGAGCGCGTCGCCGCTGGGCTCGCTGGTGGCCGGTCCGACCGCGAACGCCGTGGGGACCCGGGCGGTGCAGATCGGCGCCGGAGCGCTGATGATCGGGGCGACGGCCCTGACGTTCATGTCCCGGCAGGTGCGGACCCTGCGGGCGGACGACGCGCCGGCGGCGGTGCCGGCCCGGCAGCCGGGCTCGCTCGGCGAGGAGCCGGCGCCGGGATTCGCCGCGGTCTGAGGC
>JABFXP010000408.1 GCA_013361685.1 Catenulispora sp. | reverse complement strand
GCCGCGACCGCGCCGGGGGCGAACTCGGCGCCGTGCCGGGCCGAACCGGGCCAGGCCACGTAGACGTCCCCGGGCCGGATCCCCTGCGCGTCGTGGGAGATGCCGGTGACCGCCGCCGGCCCCGCGGCGCCGGCCTGCGCGCCGTCGCCGGCGACGACCGCCCCGATCAGCCGGGCACAGTCGGCGACGGTGTGCTGCGGAACGGTGTGCGGGCGCGGCGTGGAGGTCATGGGTTCCCGATACGTCGTCGGATCGGCGGGGACGGTCAGTTGGGGCACGTGCCGAAGGCTACCGGTTCACGGTGCGCAGTCGTGCGTTCAGTGCACCCGGAGATGTTCGCGCCCCCGCCGGCCACGGACCCGAAGCCGCACGTGGCCGCGGGAGGTCCGAGGCGGCATCGGAAAAAGTCGGCAGAGGATCTCGTCCCATTGCCGGATCCGATCTCATCTAATTGCCGGACCCGTAGGTGGTCGGCAGATTCGAGGGCGGCGTCCCGGTCGGGGCCACGCCCCGGCTCTGCAACGCGAACGCCATCACCTTGGTGAACACCGGGGCCGCGACCTGGCTGCCGAAGTGCTCGCCGACCGGCTTCTGCAACGAGACCGCGACGACGATCTGCGGCTTGTCGGTCGGGGCGAAACCGATGAAGGAGGCGGTGTAGCCGTCGTAGCCGCCGACCTTGTCGTCGTAGCGGTTCGCGGTGCCGGTCTTGCCCGCGACGCGGTAGCCGGGGATCTGCGCGGTGGTGCCGGTGCCGTGCTCGTCGGTGGTGACGGCCTCCAGCATCTGCGCGACCTTCGTCGCGGTGTCCGCGCTGACGACCGGCGTCTGCTGGGGCGCGGCGGCCGGGGTGTACTTGCCGGAGGCGTCGGTCCAGCCCTGGATCAGACTCGGGGCGATGCGCACGCCGCCGTTGGCGATGGTCTGGTACACCGAGGCGTCCTGCACCGCGGTGGCCGAGACGCCCTGTCCGTACAACACGGTGTAGCGCTCGGAATCGCTCCACTTCTCCGGCGGGTCCAGCAGGCCGGCGGTCTCGCCGGGGAAACCGACGCCGGTCTTCTGCCCGAACCCGAACAGGCGCTGGTACTTGGCGATGGTCTGGTTGCGGTCCAGGCCGTGCGGCGCGAACAGGTCGGCGACCTCGATGGTGCCGATGTTGGAGGACTTGGCCAGCACGCCGGTCATGGTCAGGCTCCACGGGCCGTGCGCGACGTCGTCCTGGGCGATCCACCCGCCGACGTGCTGCGGCGAGGTGAACGGCGGCAGCTGGGTGTCCGGCTGGGCCACGCCCTCCTGGATGGCCGCGGACATGGTGATGACCTTGGCCACCGACCCCGGTTCGAAGGGCTCGGTGAAGGCGCGGTTGCCCAGGTTCGGACCGTCGGCGGAGGTGATGTGCCGCGGGTCGAAGGTGGGGTAGTTGGACAGCGCGAGGATCTGCCCGGTCTTCACGTCCTGCACCACCACGGTCCCGGACAGCGAGCCGGTCTTGCGCACCTGCTCGGCCAGCGCCTGGTCGGCGGCCCACTGGATGTCCGGGTCTATGGTCGTCTTCACCGACTCGCCGTCCACCGCGGGCTTCAGGTTCACCCCGGTGGTCGGGATCTCCACCCCGGCCGCCGCCTGGTACGACTCCTGGCCGTCCTTGCCGGCCAGCCGGCTGTTCAGCATCTGCTCGATCCCGGCCTTGCCGGTGCCGTCGGCGTCGGCGAAGCCGATGAGGTTGGCGGCCAGCGTCCCGCCGGGATAGGTGCGGCGGTCGTCCCGGGAGTTGGTGTAGACCCCCACGACGCTCTTGGGGTTGCTGGTGTTGGACACCGCCAGCTGCCGGATCTTCTGGCAGGTGGCCGGCGAGGCCTTCTTGGCCAGCACGACGTACCGGGTGTCGGGCTTGGTCAGCGCGGTGCGCAGCTGGTCGGCGCTGGGCGCGCCGCCCTGCGCGTACTCGGGCGCGGCCGAGAACAGCCCGGCCAGCTTCGAGGACAGCTCGTCGACGTCCTCGTGGTACTTGGCGACCAGCGTCGGGTCGGCGGTGACGTCGTAGGCCTCGACCGAGACCGCCAGCGGCGTGCCGTCGGCGGCCAGTATGGCGCCCCGGGAGGCGTGCAGCACGGCGGTCGCCTCCCGCCCGGTGTCGGCGGCCTTGGCGTAGCCCTTCTCGTCGACGGCCTGGAGCTGGAACAGCCGGCCGGCGAACAGGGAGAAGGTGAAAAGCAGCGCGAACATGGTGATCCGCAGGCGGCGGCGCGGGGAGCCCATGCGCAGCGTGGGGGTGCGCGGGCCGGGACGCGGGCGCGTGGCGGCGGCGCCGGGGACCGGACGGC
>JABFXP010000702.1 GCA_013361685.1 Catenulispora sp. | reverse complement strand
TGCTCCAGCGCTTCCGGCAGTGCGTCGCCCGTCGGTGGTTCGGGCACTGACAGCGGGGCGGTGGCGGCGGGCAGCCGGGCCAGGGCGACGTCCGGATCGACCATGGCGTCTGTGGTCTTGCCCAGCAGCAGGTCGTCGAGGTCCGCGCGGTTCGCCTCACGCGGAACTCCGACGTTGACGCTGGTCGCGGTTGCGCCGTCGACGCTCTCGCCGACGTGGTAGTAGGACGCGGGCCAGTACAGCAAGTCGCCGGGCTCTGGCTCGGCGGTGAACGAGGTGGGCAGGTGAGACTCGTAGTCCAGCTTGGAGGTCACCGGTTCTGTCCAAGGGCACTTCCGCCAGAACCGCATCCTCTTGTGGCCTTCGAGGGCGAACAGGAACGTGGCGAAGCGATCCCGGTGGACGCCGACCGGGGTGTGCTCGTAGTTGCCGTGGAAGAGAGTGGTGATCGCCCCGGACGACGGCAGCCCTGTGCGTTCCCACAGAGGCTCGAAGAAGTCCCGCTGCCGCTCCCACTGCGCGGCGTGGAAGGCATGGAAGGCGTGGATGACCAGCGCGTACCGTGTCTCCTTCGAGAAGGCCGACAACTCGGCATCCAGCCGCTGCCGGTAGGCGTCGAACGTGTCGTCCTCGGCGCGCGGGAACCAGTGGGCGGGCTCGGACTGCTGGAAACGTCCGACGGCGAACTGAGCGGTGGGCGGCATCAGGTACGGGTTGGGTGATCGCGTGGCCAGCGTGGCGGCGGCGAAGACCTCGCGCAGTTCGAAGGGCGCCGGGGAGACCGCCTTGATCAGTACCGGGCGCCGGTCCCAGTAGTGCGCGGCGAACTCGTCCCAGTCGAAGGGGCCGTGGACGACGGCCAGGTCGTTCCCCTGTGCTGTGATCATCCGTCCGTCCTCTCGCTGCCGGCCAGGTCGATCCCCCGGAACCGATAGAGCCTGCGAAGCAGCGCGTTCACGGCCTCGTTGTGCTCGTCCGCGCCCACCGCCCGGCACAGCTCGCCGAGCGTCAGTTCGCGGCCTGGCCACAACTGCTCGGCGATCCGTTCCCCTGCGGCACCGCCGATCGGGAAGGTGTGTCCGTTGACGGCCCAGATCCAGCGGCCGGGGCCGTCCGGAAGTCGCACGATCGCATGCGCCACCCGCAGCCGGTGTCCTGGGGTGAGGGCGATGTCGGCGCGAGGATCGGGTACGGGTTCCAGCCCGGCCGAGGAGCACCAGGCCGCCCATCGCGTGCGCAGCGCGGCGGGCAGCTGCGCGCCCTCGGCTGCCGCACGGACCGCCTCGCCGAGGGCGACCACCGGGGTGGCCACCCCGTCGGCGGGCGGGGGGTAGGGCAGGCAAGGCACCGTGCCGTCATGCTCCAGGCACTCGGCCAGCAGGTTCCTCACAGCTCCGGTCGCGAAGCGCGGTGCCCGGGGGATGGAGATCCGCAGCGTCATGCAGCCGTCGAGGTGGTGTTCCCGCCAGCGGGAGCCCTCCGGCAAGTACACCAGCTCCCCGGCGGTGGCCCGCAGGACGCGGAGTTCGCCGTCCGCCTCGTGCAGTTCGGTCTCGAGCGTGCCGTCCAGCACCCAGGTCAGGACCGCGTGTTCGGAGGCGGCGGCCAGGCCTCGCAGGCGGGTGAAGTCGTCCGCTTCGGTCAGCTCCGCCTCGACCGGCAGGCACGGCCAGCCGACGTGGCGCCACAGCTCGGTGAGGGTGTCCCGGACCGCCGACCACAACGCGAAGTCGATGTGCAGCGGCTGACGGACGCTCAGGAGGAACCCTCCGTCCGTCCCGCTGCCGGGTGACTCGCTGCGTAGCCGGGCCCGGTACACGGCAGGGCTCGAGTCCGCGACGTCGGGCAGCAGCCGCCCCGGCGCGCCGAGCCAGCCGAGCGGGGTGTGCAGGCGGACTTGCGGGAGGGCCCATAACACCGTTCCGGCGCGGAAGGGCTCGCAGGAGGTGACGATCGTGCGGTGCAGCTGTGCCGTGTCTGCCGGGGCAGAAGCCGGGAGCAGGGCGGGCTCCTTGCCCCAGGCGTCGGCGAGGAGTTCGGGCCAGTCGGTCGCGATCATGCCTGCACCCCTTTCATCTCGGGCACCGGATATGTGCGTGCCAGCAGGGCGGCGTAGTCGGCGAGGGGGCCGAGGCCGACGTCTGCGCGGCGCTCGTCCACGTGGTCCTCGTCCTCGATCGGGCACGGTTTCAGTTCGCCGTCTGCGGCGCGTTCGAACTTCGTGCCGTAGAGCTGCGGGCGGCCCTCGGCACGGCGCAGCGCGTCGGTGAGGTAGGCGACGTCGCGCCGGAGCATGTCGCCGTTCTCGGCCGCCGCCTCGATCAGCGCCAGACACTCGCGGTGGAACGCCAGGTCGCCGGTGTGGTGCTGGAGCAGCGCGCTCGCCGCCGTGGCGGCTTCCGCACCGACCAGGCTCCGGCCGGGCCAACCGTGCTCGGCGACTACTTCGCGCAGCCAGGCGATTCCGGCGCCGGTCAGCCGGTCCAGGCGGGCTTGAAGTTCGGAGTTGGTGAAGCCGTCGGCCGCCCAGGAGGCGCGTAGCGACGCGTCGATGCGGCCTAGGCGTTCCAGCCGTTCGCGGATCTCGGGGGCGGTCCGAGCAGGCGGAGTGGTCACGCCGCTCAATGGATCGACGCGCAGCCGCAACGTCGTCTCGTTCCATATGTAGGTCAGGCGGCGGGCTGCCTGGGGCCAGTCGAACGACGCCTCGCCCTCGCGCGGGCCGCGCAGGCTGAGCCGTACGCCGCGCTCGGGGTCGTGCATGTCGCCGGACTGCGGCTCCAGATCGTCGTACACGTGCTCTACCGCATCGCGCAGGGCGATGCCGAGCCCTGCGAGGTCCAGCTTCCCGCCTTCACGGACGGCGGCGACCGGCGGCCATTGCCGGTCCTGGTTCCACACCGGGCCGTCGGCTGGCTCTGTGCGCAGTTCGCGGCCGGGCGGCATCCGCACGGCGAGCAGCGGACCGCCGTCGGCCGCGCGAAAGAAGTAGGGGACGTCGCCGCGGGCAAGCTGTTCCGATTCGCCGTTGGTGAAAGGGATTTCGCCGCCGTCCGGGTATTCGGCCGTCGGCCGGGCGATCACCCGCACCATGTGGTCGGCGGCCTGTTCCCCGATGAGCTCGGCGATCCGGGGGCGGTTTCGGCACATCAGCGTCCAGGCGTCGAACAGGCCGCGCAGCATCGCCGTCAGGTAGGGGCCGTAGGCGATGCGGCCGTCGGTGTCCGCGACGATCGTGCGGGTCTCGGTCCGGGTCGGGGGCAGGGTCCACCGTTCAAGCCGCAACGAGCCGTCCGGCTGCGGGCGCCAGCAGGTCGTGGGACCGTCCGGCCCGCACCAGCGCGGGACGTTCTCCAAGCCGACGTGGTGGTGTATGGAGACTGCGGGATCGAACAGCAGCCCGGTCTCGAACAGCCGCTGGAGATCGCCGAAGTACGCTTCCAGATCGACCGGGTACGGCAGCGGCTCGCCGTCGCTCGGACGCTGCCCGATCAGTACGTTGCCGTCGATGAGGTCGCCGATCCCGAACGCGAACGCGGCGGCGGCCAGCGACCCGACGCGATGCCAGTAGCGGGCTGCCGCATGGGGTTCGAGAGTGATGCCGCGCAGTTTCAGCTCGCCGGTGGAGCGCAGGACGCCCCACGCGTCCGGCGGCTCGATCCACTCCTGCCAGGAGTAGCACGCCGAGTCGGGGCCGGTGCCCGTCCAGGTTCGCATCGTCGGCAGCCGGATCGGACCGGCAGCGGCGGGCAGTGCGTTGAGGAGGGCGAACACCGAGTTCTCGGTGTCCAGGAACAGGATCTCGCCCGTTGCCGGGCGCGGCTTGTACGCGAGGCGGGTGCCGTCGGCGAACTCGACGCGGAGCACGCGCTGGCCGCCGTTGTGGGTCTCTCCGCTGTTGGTCCACAGGCCGGTGACCTGGCGGTCGCAAGGCTGGTCGCGGGCCAGGCGCTCGAGGAACAGGGTCAGGAAGTCGAGGAACTGGTCGGCTCGTTGGGCGGCGAAGCCGCCGTCGCGGCCGGGCGTCCTGTCCGCGCAGGACTCCAGCGTTTCGGTGAGCAGGGGACCGAACAGATCGGCGTTCTCTAGTTGCAGCAGATGCGGATCGACCGGAGGGGCGGTGGCGGTGGCGGTGGCTTGTCCGCACCATGTGTCGATCCGCGAAAGCACGTCGTGCAGCGGCGCGAAGCGGGCATCAGCCAGTGCGTGCTCCAGAGCCAGCGCATCGGCCGGGCCACCCAAAAGGCGCGCGACGGCGAGCGTGTCATCCGGCCCGGGTACGGCCACGGGCGGGAACGCGCGGCCCGCCTTGCCCTCGGCCAGCGCTCTCAGCAACCGGCGTGTCGCGGGCGGGAGCTCGGGCGTGGGGATGTCGCCACTCACATCGCGCAGTTCCATTCAGCCCCCGTCGGGTGGTCGGGGCACGCCCGCGCGGCCGTGCCTGAGGAAAGAAGCCTGAGGGAAGAAAGCGGCACGACAACAGTCGGGTGCCGCCGAATCCGGCGGCACCACGACGTTGTTCGGCAGGGCTGTTCCAGCTGATGCGCTAGGAGAAACGCTTACTACAGAATGCAGTAGAGGTGGAGGCCACAGGTCGAGGGAGTCTTCGAGTGATCCGGAGCAGCCGCCTCCAGCTCGCCGAGCATGAGGTCGAACTCCTCATCGTTGATGAGGGCTTCGCTCGGCGGGGCCTGCAGGGTGAGAGCTTCCATGAGAATCCTCCTGGCGAGAGTGCACGACAGGCCACAGCGATCGCTGAGAGCCTGTCCGCTCGAAACGACAAGCTCAATGTGCCTCAGGCGCCCAGCTGGAGTCCCGAATCCCACACAAGTCTGGACACGGCGCACGGATAGCGTGAGCCCCGCGCAGGATCCGCGAGCACCGGTCAGTCTCGTTTACCCCTTTCCGATACGGGCAGGCGGGACCGGCGGTACCAGCCGTGCTCACACCCCGAGCAACACGACAGGGGAGGAACCCCGATGAGCTCAGGATCACCCTCTGCGCCGCACGCGCACTATGCAACGCGGCGAAACAGGCATACAGGCTCCGCGTCTTCGGCGGCGCCCAACCAGGCTGTCGATGCCCTCGGCCGCGCCGGCTTCGTCGCCCGAGGACTGGTCTACCTCGTCATCGGCTGGATCGCGCTGACCGTCGCGCTCCAACACCGGGGGAATGAGGCCGACCGCACCGGCGCTCTGGAGGTGATCGCGGGCAAGCCCTTCGGTTTCGTCGTCCTCTGGTTCCTCGTCGTCGGGTTCGCCGGGATGGCTCTGTGGCGCGTGATGCTGGCGATCCGTCCCGAGCTGCCCGACAAGAAGGGAGCCGGCTCCAGGTTCGCTTCAGGGGGCAAGGCGGTGCTGTACGCCGTCGCCGCCTACACCACGGCCCGTTTCACGATCACCGGCCACGCGAGCAGCTCCACGAACCAGCAGTCGGCGGACTTCACCACCGATCTGATGCGCCACGGCGGCGGGCGGTGGCTGGTCGGCCTGGCCGGAGTGGGCCTGGCGGTCGCAGGCCTCATCTTGATCAAGCGGGGGCTGGAGAAGCGCTTCGCGAAGGACTTGAACACCGGGTCGCTGTCCGCCTCCGCACGCCGCTGGGTGCTGGTGCTCGGCACCGTCGGCAACGTGGCACGCGGCCTCATCGCCTTGGGCGCCGGCGGCTTCCTCCTCGACGCGGCCGTCAAGTTCGACCCCTCCCGGGCGCGGGGCGTGGATGGCACTCTGCGTGCCTTCGCCGGCACGTCGGTCGGTCCGGTGGTCCTGGTCGTGATGGCGGTGGGCCTGGCCGCGTTCGGTGCGTACTCGTTCTGCGAGGCACGGTGGCGACGCCTCTAGGCACCGCGACCTCAGCTCGCAGGCGAGCGGCCGGTCGGCCACACTGTTTGACAAGGCCGCGTTCCGTCGGACCGACGGGCGGCGTCCGCGAGGAGGTGCCGGGTGGCCGCTGATCGCCGGTCCCGGACGCTGGCCCAGATCGGCGTCGCCTGCCTGATCGCGGCGATGGCCACGCTGATCGTCACCATCATCTACTTCCACGGCTTGGCCATGATCCTGGCGGCGCTGTCCACGGTGCTCCTGACGGGCGCCGGAGCGTGGTGGTTCATAGCCCACCGCGGCGTGCTGAGGTGGCTCGGAGCAGCGTTGGCAGCATGCGCGCCGGTCGCGTTGGTCGCGCTGTCCGCGGTGGCGGGCTTCTGGCTCGACGGTCTGGGAATCGCGGCGCTGGGCGTCACCGGGCTGATCTGCGCGCGCGCCGCCGTACGCGGTCTGGACCAGCCGCCGGAGTACGCGCGGCCCCGATACCGGCGCACCGCTGCGCCCCGCCGGCCGCTGCTGATCATGAATCCCGCGTCCGGCGACGGCAAGGTGGGCGAGTTCGGCCTGGTGGAGAAGGCCGAAGCGCTCGGTGCCCGGGTGTTGCTGCTCGACCCGTCCGCCGACCAGGACGTCGCCGCCATGGCGCGCGACGCCGTGGCCGACGGCGCCGACCTGCTCGGAGTCGCCGGCGGCGACGGCACGCAGGCCCTGGTCGCCGCCGTCGCCGCCGACCACGATGTGCCGTTCATGGTGCTGTCCGCCGGCACCCGCAACCACTTCGCGATGGACCTGGGCCTGGACCGCGACGACCCGGTCGCGGGCCTGGACGCCCTGCACGACGGCGTCGAGCTGCGGGTGGACCTCGGAACGGTGGCGGGCAGGCCGTTCGTCAACACGGCCTCGTTCGGGGCCTATGCCGAAGTCGTGCAGAACCCGCGGTATCGGGACTCCAAAGCCGGAACCGCACTGGACAGCCTGCCCGACGTGCTCCCCTCCGACGACGCGGCGCTCACCGTGGACGCCGACGCAGAAAGGTTGCCGCCGCCGCAGTTGCTGCTGGTGAGCAACAACCCCTACCTGGAGTCCGGCACGCTCGGCGGCGGTCGGCGCCCGCGTCTGGACAGGGGACTTCTGGGCGTGGTGTCCGTGCGCGTGGACGGGGCGCTCAGCGTGGCACAGATGGCGCTGCTGGGCGCTGGCTCGAGCGCGGTGACGATGCGTACCGCCCGCGAGGTGCGGATCGACGCGGCCGAAGCGAAAGTCCCGGTCGCCATCGACGGTGAGGCCACGAGCCTGGAGACGCCGATCATCTGCACCATCCGTCCGGCGGCGCTGCGCGTCCGGGTGCCACGCCGACGGCCCGATTCCTCCCCGCACAGGCCGTGGCGGACCGAATGGCGTACGGCCCTGGGCTTGGCCCTCGGCCGTTTCGGGACCCGACTGCACCGAGGGGGCGACCGGTGACCGGCCACACGTTCATGCGCAGGCTCGGGGACGTCGACGCGCAGGCGTACGCGGCAGTGGCCCGCACGCCGACCCCCGGGGCTGTCGACGTGGTTCTGCGCACGCTGTCCCGCGCCGCGAACCATTCGAAGATCTCGTTCACGCTCGCCGCGCTGCTGGCGACCCGTCCCGGAGCGGCGCGCGCGGCGGCTGTGGCAGGGGTGAGCGCGGTCGGCGTCGCATCGGCGACCGCCAACCTCCTCGGCAAGCGGCTGGCGCGCAGGCCCCGGCCGCCGCGCGCCGAGCCGGGGTTGTTCCCGCGGCGCTACGTCGTGATGCCGCTGTCGGCCTCGTTCCCCTCGGGACATACGGCCTCCGCCGTGGCGTTCGCTGTCGCGGTAGGGAGAATCCTGCCCGTCGCGGCTGCCCCGCTGGGAGTGCTCAGTGCGGTTGTCGGGTACTCACGGGTTCATACCGGTGTGCACTATCCCGGTGATGTGGCCGGTGGAGCGCTGCTCGGGGCGGCCAGCGCCGCACTGGTGCTCAAGCTGGGGCGCTCTAGCTGGGGCGCTCAAGCTGGGGCGAGAGCACATAGTGCGATGACGAAGGCTGATTCCGGCGTTCACACCCCGTAAGCCGTCCCGCCGAGTGCGAGTAGCGCGGCGTCAGATTCCGCCGGCGAAGGTGTCACACGCCTTGAGCTCGCCGGTCTGATAGCCGGTGGTGAACCATTTCTGACGTTGGGCGGCCGAACCGTGCGTCCAGGTCTCCGGCGTGACCTTGCCCTGTGTCTCCTGCTGAATACGGTCGTCACCGACCGCGGACGCCGCGTTGAGCGCGTCTGCGATGTCCTGCTGGCTGAGGGCGTCGATGAAGGGGCGGCCGTTGGCGTCTTTGGTGGTGGTCGCCCAGTGCGCCCAGATGCCCGCGTAGCAGTCGGCCTGCAACTCGGTCCGCACCGATCCGCCGTTGGCGCCCTGTGCGCCCTGCTGCGCGCGTCCGAGCGTGCCTTGCAGGTCCTGGATGTGATGGCCGTATTCATGAGCGACGACGTAGGCCTGGGCGAAGGGGCCGCCCTTGGCCCCGAACCGGGTACGCAGCTCCTGCCAGAAACCCAGGTCGAGGTATACGGTCTTGTCGCCGGGGCAGTAGAAGGGGCCGACTTCAGTAGTCGCCGGACCGCAGGCGGTGGAGGTGGAACCGGAGAAGAGAACGGTCTGCGCCCGCTGATACTTCTTACCGGTGTCGGCGAAAGCGGTGGTCCAGTAGTTCTCCACGGAGTCGACGACGGCGACGACACGGCAGTCGTCGTTGGCGTTGGCATCGGCCCCGGTGCGGCACTTGGCCGCGAGAGACGACGAATTGACGACGCCCGGCGCTGCCTGATTGCCGCTGCTGTTGCCGCCTCCCATAGTCGCCACCGGTATACCGACAGCTGCTGCTACGAGAGTGAGAAGCAGACCGACGATGCCGCCTCGGCCTCCCGGGAAGCCGCCGCCGAGGAAGCCTCCGCCGCCGCGGGCGTCGCTGACGTCGCTTGTGTCCAACTGCGCGTTGGGATCGAAGGTCACGGAAGGGCTCCCTTTGCGATACGGGCAAGCGTCTGAGCCGTTAGCCGGTTATCCACGACCAAGGTCAGCAAACGGTGTGGAGGAGAGAGCGGA
>JABFXP010000778.1 GCA_013361685.1 Catenulispora sp. | reverse complement strand
CGCCGGGGGCGGCGGTCGAGGCTGCGGGCGCGGAGTGCGACGGGGACCCGGACCCGCCGCAGCCGGCCGCCGCCAGGACGAGCAGGGCCGCCGCGGCGGCGGCCGGGCGCCGGGGGCGGCGGGTCAGGCGCTGGTTCAACGGGACCTCGCAGGATCGGGGGCAACGCTCACCGGTGGGGATGACCCCGGATCGGAGTCGGCCAAACGCGGACGCCGCCGGACGTGTGACCCCCCGCGGCCCGGCCGCACCGCGCGCCGACCAGCGGTTGTGACACAATCCGGCGCAGTCGGCAACAACTGGTGTGAGCGAGACGACCACGCAGCCACGACAGCGGCCGGGATTCCGGATCCGGAACGAACCAGCGCACCCGCCGGAGCCCCGACGGCCTCCGGCGGGCCACGACCCGGCCGTCGGTTTCGAGCACCTGTACCGGTCCCAGATCGACGCGGTGACCGCCTACTTCGCCCGGCGCAGCACCGATCCGCAGACGGTCGCCGACCTGACCGCGGACACCTTCGTCGAGGCGATCACCTCCTTCACCACCTTCGACCCCCGCCGCGGCACCGAGCGCGCCTGGGTGTTCGGCATCGCCCGCCGGGTGTTCGCCGAGCACTGCGACGCCCACGCCCGCGACCGTGAGCGCACCGCCCGCCTGGCCGGCCGGCGCGAACTGGCCGCGGACCACGTCGAGGAACTCCTGGACCGGATCGACGCCGAACGGCTCGGCCGGCGCCTTCTCGGCGAGCTGACCCGGCTGCCGGACCTGGACCGCCAGGCCGTCGAGCTGGTCGACCTGGCGGGGCTGAAGGCCAAGGAGGCGGCGGGAGTGCTCGGCATCTCGGCGGGCGCGGTGCGCATGCGCTTGATGCGCGCCCGCGCCCGACTGCGCAGGGCGCACGAGCGCCCGGAACTGGAGGGAACACCATGACCAAGTTCGCCGACCACCTCTTCGAGGAGCTGATGGAGCAGCACGCGGACGCGCTGACCGCGGTCCCGGTCCAGACCCCGGCCCGGCGCCGGCTCACGCGCCCGGTGTGGGCCTCGGCCGGCACCGTCGCGGCCGCCGCCACCGCCGCCGTGGGCTTCACCGTCTTCAGCGGCACCGCCTCGGCCTACGCCGTGACGGACAACCACGACGGCACGCTCACCGTGAAGGTCACCAAGCCCAGCGGCATCGCCGGGGCCAACGCGGAGCTGCAGAAGATGGGCTCCCGGGTGGCCGTGGTGCAGGCCTCGGCCGGCTGCCCCTCGATCGAGACCTTCCGTGCCCCCACCGAGGGGAACGGCCAGACCGAGGTCACCGTGCAGATGGCGGGCGACCCGTCCGCCATCACGGTCTCCGCGTCCGGTCTGCCCGCCGATGAGACCGCACTCGTGGTCTACAACTTCGACAACGGCAAGACCTCCACCGGCATGGTCCCGATCAAGGGCCCGGCGCCGAGCTGCGTCAGCCTGCCCGCCGCCCCGCCGCCCGGCAGCGTCGTCACCGACGGCGACGGCGGCAAGGGCCTGCAGAACGGCACCGGCGCCGAACCGGGCCTGAGCGTGCACAAGTAAGGACGAGGCCTGATTCGGCCACCGCGGAAACCCGCCCCGGACCGGTACTCGACACCGATCCGGGGCGGGAGCCTCGCCGGCGCGCCGGGCTCCTCAGCCGCCGAGCGCGTCCACCGCGGCCACGACCACGTCGTGCGGGATCAGCTCCATCGCCACCAGCTCGCCGCCGGACTCCCGCATCGCGCCGACCAGGCGCTTGGACCACAAGGCCTCCCAGACCACGAACAGCCCGGCCGAGCCCGGCGGGAGCGACATCGCCAGGTCCTTCAGGTCGTCTTCGCTGAGCAGCCCGTGCACCTCGCCGTCGACCCGTTCCAGCGCGGCGGCCAGATCGGCGGGGATCGTGTCCAGCTCCAGATAGCGCGGCGTCCCGTCGTCGTCGCACTGCACGAAGGCCAAGTCGATGATCCGCACCGCGCCGCTCTGCACGACCTCGGCCAGCGCCGGCGCGACGTCCCCGGTCAGCTTCCCGTCCGGGAACGCGATCACGGCGTACTGGACCGGCCCGATGTCCGATGAATCGAGTGCCATCCCCAAGCTCCTCATCTCTGTCCGGCGTGCCCTCCCCACCATCGCCGGGCCCCACAGCCCACGCACCGCGTGCGGGCCGATCGGGGGCGATCTACGGTGGGGAGTGAGGGGGAGCCCGAGACGAAGGAGCCCCATGATGCTTGGACGTCGCGCGGTGGTCCGCCGCGGCCCGGGACTGCTCGGCACGGCCGCGCGGACAGCCGTGGTGGCCGGGACCGCGACCGCCGTCGCGGGCGGCGTGCG
>JABFXP010000030.1 GCA_013361685.1 Catenulispora sp. | reverse complement strand
ACGCTGGTCGCGACCGCCGCCGCCACGACCTGCGCCGTGGCCGTCGGCGTCGCGCTCGCCGCGGGCCCGGCGGCGAAGAAGCCGTCGCTGCCGCCGGTCGGTCCGACGCCGACGCCGAGGTACAGCAGCGTGCAGCACACCACTCCCTCGTCGAGCCCGGACACCCCGACCGCCCCAGCCACGCCGGCGACGGCTGCGACGCCCGAGCCGCCCGGGACATCGGCGCCGTCCACGAACACGCCCACCCGCGGCGTGCCGCTCCCGGCACAGTTCCTGGCGCCGCAGGAACTCCCGGAGCCGCAGACCTTCGCCTGGTCGGCGGACTACGCCACGCCGGTCCACGTCCAGATGCCGCTGCCCACGACCTGCGGTCACCCGCTCGGCCCGCAGGCCACGACCACCGACGTCCGCCAGGCGCGGTACAGCTCGCCGTCCGGCCCGGAGGCGATCATCGAGACCATCTACGCCTACGACACGGCGGCCCATGCGGCCGACAAACTGGCGCAGATCACGCCGGCCTGCGGCCCTGGACTGTCCGTCCACACCGCCGACGGCTTCGGCTGGGCCGAACCGATGGCGGGCGGCGTGACGGACCACCTGATCGTCGCGCGCCGCGGGAATCACATAGCGACCTTCGAGTATCTCGAAGAGAAAACCTGGCGCGGCTACGGCACCGCACGCGACGGCGCGATCCTGACCACCATGGTGAATCGCCTGCAAGCGACATCCGTCCCGGACACCGCGATCCTCTCCGCCGATCAGGTCCCGTTCCCGGACGGCGGCAACCCCTGGCAGCCGGAGGGCGAGGACCTCCCCGGCCAGGAGCACGCGGTGGCCGACGTCTGCGTCAGCGCGTCGGATCCGGTGGACACCACCTCGAACAACGGCCATCCCGCTCCCGACTCCATGGACCGCTTCTGGACTCCGGGCAACGCCGCCGACGTCTCCCCGGCCCATGAGGCGATCCATGTGTTCGCCTCGGCAGCAGACGCAATGCACGAATATCAGAAGACGAAGGCGCTCCACGCCGCGCAGACCTGCCACCACGTCGAAGACACCGTCGGCACCGTCACCAGCACCATCATCCCCGGCGGCGGCATCGCCACCGGCACGGTCCAGGGCTTCGCGGTCGGCCGCTCCGACGGCTTCTCGGCGTCCAGCACCACCGGCACCGTGAACCAGTTCCGCACCTACGTGGTCGTCAAGGGAAACGTCATCGCCGTCCTCTCAGTCCCGGTGACCAAGGACCACGTCGCCGACTCGTCCGGGGACAGCGGCACCCTCGGCACGATGGCCGGCCGTCTCCCTTAGCCGGCACCGGAAAACAAGCGGCGCGTGCCACCGGGGCTTCCACCCAGTGGCACGCGCCGGTCTGCGAGAGGCGCCCCTCGTCGCCTCTGACGGACCGTCTCAGCTCAGCTGAGCGCCCCCACTGCGGCCTCCACCGCCGCGACCACGGCGCCCGCCTTCAGCGCCTCCTCGGCGGCCCGCAACTCCGGCGACAGGAACCGGTCCGGTCCGGGTCCCCCGACCCCGGCGTCCCGCAGCGCCCGCACCGCCGCGCCCGTGCCCTCGGCCGGCGCCAGCGGCGCCCGCAGCTCCAGCGCCCGCGCGGCGGCGACCAGCTCGACGGCGATGATCCGGCGCAGGTTGTCCACCGCGGTGCGCAGCTTGCGGGCCGCGGACCACCCCATCGAGACGTGGTCCTCCTGCATCGCCGAGGACGGGATGGAGTCGACCGAGGCCGGGACCGCCAGCCGCTTGTTCTCGCTGACCAGGGCCGCCTGCGTGTACTGCGCGATCATCAGGCCGCTGTCGACCCCGGGGTCGTCGGCCAGGAACGGCGGCAGGCCGTGCGAGCGGGCCACGTCGAGCATCCGGTCGGTGCGGCGCTCGGCGATGGAGCCGAGGTCGGCGGCGGCGATGGCGAGGAAGTCCAGGACCATCGCGACCGGGGCGCCGTGGAAGTTGCCGTTGGACTCCACCCGGCCCTGCTCCAGCAGCACCACCGGGTTGTCGACGATGGAGGCCAACTCGCGTTCGGCGACGGTCGCGGCGTGCGCCATGGTGTCGCGCACGGCCCCGGCCACCTGGGGCGCGCAGCGCAGCGAGTAGGCGTCCTGGACCCGCGTGCACTCGTTGGGCTCGCGGTGCGACTCCATGATGGGCGAGCCGTGCAGCACCTTCAGCAGGTTGGCGGCGGAGGCGGCCTGGCCGGGGTGCGGCCGGATGGCGTGCAGCTCGGGCCGGAAGACCTTGTCGGTGCCGAGCAGTGCCTCCACCGACATGGCCGCCGCGATGTCAGCGGCCTTGACCAGCTCGGCGAGGTCCCGCAGCGCCAGGATCAGCATGCCCAGCATGCCGTCGGTGCCGTTGATCAGCGCCAGACCCTCCTTGGGGGCCAGCTCCAGCGGGGCGATGCCGTGCTGGGCCAGCACCGGCCCGGCCGGGATCGCCGAGACGCCGTCCGGGCCGACGACTTCGCCCTCGCCCATCAGCACCAACGCCACGTGCGACAGCGGCGCCAGATCGCCCGAGCAGCCCAGCGAGCCGAACTCGCGCACCGCCGGCACGATGCCGGCGTTGAGCAGCGCGGCCATGGTCTCGGCGACCACCGGCCGGACCCCGGTGTGCCCGGTGGCCAGGGTCTTCAGCCGCATCAGGATGAGCGCGCGGATGACCTCGGGCTCGACCAGCGGGCCCATCCCGGCGGCGTGCGAGCGGATCAGCGAGCGCTGGAGCTGGGCCCGCAGTTCGGGGTCGATGTGCCGGGTGGCCAGGGCGCCGAAGCCGGTGGAGATGCCGTACGCCGGGGTCGGAGCGGCGGCCAGCCGGTCGACCAGGGCCCGGCCCTCGGCCAGCGCTTTCAGCGCGGTCTGGGACAATTCGACCCGTGCGCCCTCGCGGGCCACGGCGAAGACGTCGCCGAAAGTGAGATCCGCCTCACCGATCACCACTGTCTGGCTCATTTACACCCTGCTCCCTCGTGGGGTTCCGACTCAGACTGAATGAATGAGATCATACGGTCGATCGTCCGGATGAATGAGAGGGGACCAGCAATGACCGGGACCAGTGGCCCGCGCCCAGTTCGCGCCGCCCGTGGTACCAGCCTTTCCGCGCAAGGCTGGCAGCAGGAAGCCGCGATGCGGATGCTGATGAACAACCTCGACCCGGAGGTCGCCGAGCACCCCGACGAGCTGGTCGTCTACGGCGGCACCGGCAAGGCGGCGCGGAACTGGCCGTCGTTCGACGCGATGGTGCGCACGCTCCAGACGCTGAAGAACGACGAGACGATGCTCGTGCAGTCGGGCAAGCCGGTCGGCGTGATGCAGACGCACGAATGGGCACCCCGGGTGCTGCTGGCGAACTCGAACCTGGTCGGCGACTGGGCGAACTGGGAGGAGTTCCGGCGGCTGGAGGCGCTGGGCCTGACCATGTACGGGCAGATGACCGCGGGCTCCTGGATCTACATCGGGACGCAGGGCATCCTGCAGGGCACCTACGAGACGTTCGCGGCCGTCGCGGCCAAGAAGTTCGGCGACACGCTGGCCGGGACCATCACCCTGACCGCGGGCCTGGGCGGGATGGGCGGCGCGCAGCCGCTGGCCGTGACGATGAACGGCGGGGTCGCGATCTGCGTCGACTGCGACGAGCGCTCCATCGACCGCCGCGTCGAGCACCGGTACCTGGACGTGAAGGCGGACTCCCTGGACCACGCGCTCCAGCTCGCGATCGCCGCGCGGGACAAGCGCGAACCGCTGTCGATCGGCGTGCTGGGCAACGCCGCCGAACTGGTCCCGCAGCTGCTGGCCGTCGACGCGCCGATCGACATCGTGACCGACCAGACCTCGGCCCACGACCCGCTGGCGTACCTGCCGCTCGGTGTGGACTTCCACGACATGAAGCAGTACGCGAAGGACAAGCCCGCCGAGTTCACGCAGCGCGCGCGGGAGTCGATGGCCAAGCACGTGGAGGCGATGGTCGGCTTCCAGGACAAGGGCGCCGAGGTCTTCGACTATGGCAACTCCATCCGCGGCGAGGCGAAACTGGCCGGCTACGAGCGGGCCTTCGACTTCCCGGGCTTCGTCCCGGCCTACATCCGACCGCTGTTCTGTGAAGGCAAGGGACCGTTCCGCTGGGCCGCGCTGTCCGGCGAGGCGAGCGACATCGCCAAGACCGACAAGGCGATCCTGGACCTGTTCCCGGAGAACGAGTCGCTGGCGCGGTGGATCAAGATGGCCGGGGAGCGGGTGCACTTCCAGGGGCTGCCGGCCCGCATCTGCTGGCTCGGCTACGGCGAACGCAACCTGGCCGGCGAGCGGTTCAACGACATGGTGGCGTCCGGGGAGCTGGCCGCGCCGATCGTCATCGGCCGGGACCACCTGGACTGCGGCTCGGTCGCCTCGCCGTACCGGGAGACCGAGGCGATGGCCGACGGCTCGGACGCGATCGCGGACTGGCCGCTGCTGAACGCGATGGTCAACGTGGCCTCCGGCGCCTCGTGGGTGTCGATCCACCACGGCGGCGGCGTCGGCATGGGCCGCTCGATCCACGCCGGGCAGGTGACGGTAGCCGACGGCACGAAGCTGGCCGGGGAGAAGGTTCGCAGGGTCCTGACGAACGACCCGGGGATGGGCGTGATCCGGCACGTGGACGCCGGATACGACCGCGCGGACGAGATCGCCGCGGAGCGCGGCGTGCGGATCCCGATGCGGGAGGGCGAGAGCCCCGCGGACTCGGCGGAGCAGGGATAGGGCCGACACTGTGTCTGTGCTCGAAACTATCCACAGGGCTGTGGATGAAGCAGAAGCGAGCCGCTACCTGGAGATGTGGCGCTCGCTTCTGCCCCTCGGTCTGAACCCCGACACCGGCGGCTACCGCCGGTTCGCTTGGAACGCCGCGGATCTGGCGTGCCGGGAGTGGTTCCGGTCCGAGGCCGCCGCGCGCGGCCTGGACGTGGAGACCGACCGGAACGGCAACCTGTGGGCGTGGTGGGGGCCGCGGGGACCCGGCGCCATCGTCACCGGCTCGCACCTGGACTCGGTGCCGGACGGCGGCGCGTTCGACGGGCCGCTGGGCGTGGTGTCGTCGTTCGCGGCGATCGACGTGCTGCGGGCGCGGGGCTTCACGCCGGGCAAGCCGTTCGCGGTGGCGTGCTTCTCCGACGAGGAGGGCGCGCGGTTCGGGATCGCGTGCGCCGGGTCGCGGCTGCTGACCGGCGCGCTGGATCCGGACCGGGCGCGCGGGCTGCGGGACCTGGACGGCGTGACGATGGCCGAGGCCATGGCGCGGGCGGATCAGGACCCGGAGACGCTCGGGCGCGACGACGAGCGGCTGGCGGGGATCGCGGCCTACGTCGAACTCCATGTGGAACAGGGCAGGGCGCTGGCTTTCACCGAGTCGCCGGTGGCGGTGGCCTCGGCGATCTGGCCGCACAGCCGGTGGCGGTTCGACTTCACCGGCGAGGCCAACCACGCCGGGACCACGCTGCTGGAGGACCGGCGGGACCCGATGCTGACGTACGCCACCACGGTGCTGGCGGCGCGGAAGAAGGCGAAGCTGGGCGGCGCGGTGGCCACGTTCGGGCGGCTGGTGGTGGAGCCCAACGGCACAAACGCCATCCCTTCGCGGGTGCGCGCCTGGCTCGACGTCCGGGCCCCGGGGGATGAAATCCTGGCCGCCGTGACCGAACAGATCGTCCAAGCGGCGCGGGAGCGGGCCGGGCGGGACGGCACCGCCGTGACCGCCGACCGGGAATCGCACACGCCGATCGTGGAATTCGACCACGGTTTGCGGAACCTTTTGGCAGGCCGCCTCCGTCAGAACTTCGGAGCCGTTCCGGTCCTGCCGACCGGCGCGGGGCACGACGCCGGGATTCTGGCGGCTGCCGTTCCGACCGCGATGCTGTACGTCCGCAATCCCAGCGGCGTGTCGCACGCGCCCGGCGAGCACGCGGAGGTCCGCGACTGCCTGGCCGGGGTGACCGCACTCGCCGACGTGTTGCAGGAGCTGGCTCAGTGACGAAGTTCTGGTGCGACCTGGCCTGGATCAGTGCCGACGGCAACGGTAAGAACAGTGCTGACGGCAGACACGCCGCCGAGGACGCGAACGCCGCCGACGACAAGAGCGGCGCCGGGACCGAACGCGGCGAAGTGAAGAGCAAGGTGCTGATCGAGACCGCCGGCGGGCAGATCTCGGCGGTGACCTGCGGAGTGAAGAACCCGCCGCAGGAGGCGGTCCACCTGGCCGGGTTCACGGTGCCGGGGCTGGCGAACGTGCACTCCCACGCCTTCCACCGCGCCCTGCGCGGCCGCACCCAGGTCGAGCAGGGCACGTTCTGGACCTGGCGGGAGTCGATGTACGCCGCGGCGGCGCACCTGGACCCGGACTCCTACCGGGACCTGGCCACCGCGGTCTTCGCCGAGATGGCGCTGGCCGGCGTCACCGCGGTCGGCGAGTTCCACTATCTGCACCACTCGCCGAAGGGCGGCCTGTATCAGGACCCGAACGCCATGGGCCACGCCCTGGCCGCGGCGGCGGAGGCGGCCGGCATCCGGATCACCCTGCTGGACACCTGCTACCTGGCCGGCGGCTTCGACACCGAGCTGAACGACGCGCAGCGCCGCTTCTCCGACGGCGACGCGGCCCGCTGGGCCGAGCGGGTGGAGGCGCTGCGCAAGGCCTACGCGGACTCCGACACGGTGCGGATCGGCGCGGCGGTGCACAGCGTGCGCGCCGTCCCGGTGGACCAGCTGCCGCCGGTGGTGGCCTTCGCCGCCGAGCACGAGCTGCCGCTGCACGTCCACCTGTCCGAGCAGCGGGCCGAGAACGACGCCTGCCTGAGCCGGCACCACAAGACCCCGACCGAGCTGCTGCACGCCCACGGCGCCCTGGGCCCGCGCACCACCGCGGTCCACGCCACCCACCTGTCGCAGATGGACATCGACCTGCTCGGCACCTCCGCCACGGCGGTGTGCATGTGCCCCACCACCGAACGCGACCTGGCCGACGGCATCGGCCCGGCCCGCGCGGCGCACCTGGCGGGCTCCCCGATCAACCTCGGCTCCGACTCCCACGCGGTGATCGACCTGTTCGAGGAGGCCCGCGCGGTCGAACTCGACGAGCGCCTGCGCACCGAACGCCGCGGCCACTGGCGCGCCGAGGAACTGCTGCACGCCGCCACCACCGCCGGCCACACCGCCCTGGGCTGGCCGGCGGCCGGCCGCCTGCGCCCCGGCGCCCCGGCCGACTTCACCACCATCGCCACCGACACCGTCCGCCTGGCCGGCATCCAGCCCGCCCACGCCGCCGAATCGGTGGTCTTCGCCGCCACCGCCGCCGACGTCCGCCACGTCGTGGTCAACGGCCGCTTCACGGTCCGCGATCACCGCCACGAGCTGGTCGAGGACGTGCCGGGGAAGCTGGCGGCGGCGATCGGGGCGATTTTCAAGTAGGGCTGGGGCGAGTGTGAGCCGCCCGGCAGGGATCTCTTGATCCCGCGAGCAACTCGGCGGTTGTGAGCTGCCCGGCGGCTGGCGGACCCGTGGCACCAGGGCTGGCGGCTCGGCGGTCGAGGGCCGGGCGAGCTGAGCTGCGGCGGTGCGGTGCGGCGGCGCGATGCGGTGCGGCAGTGCGGCGGTGCGGCGGTGCGGCAGCTGTCGGCGCAGCCTGCTATTACTTAATAAAAGGGGCGAATACCCCATAACACAATGGAAAGCAGCAGCGTGACCACCACCCTCATCACCGGCATCGCCGAGCTCACCACCCACGCCGATCCCGACGCCGGCCCCGGCACCCTCGCCGACGCCGCGCTGGTCGTCGGCGACGACGGACGGGTGGCGTGGACCGGTCCGGCCGCGCAGGCTCCGGACGCCGACGAGCGGGTCGACGTCGGCGGGCGCGCGGTCGTCCCCGGCTTCGTCGACAGCCACGCGCACCTGGTGTTCGCCGGGGATCGGGCTCACGAGTTCGCCGCGCGGATGACGGGTGCGCCCTACGGTGCCGGCGGTATCCGGACCACCGTGGCCGCCACCCGGGCCGCCGGCGACGACGTCCTGCGCGCCAACCTCAAGCGCCTCACCGGGGAGATGCTGCGTCAGGGCACGACGACCGTCGAGTGCAAGTCCGGGTACGGGCTCACCGTCGAGGACGAGGCGCGGGCGCTGCGGCTGGCGCGCGAGCAGGTCGAGGCGGTCACCTACCTCGGGGCGCATGTCGTGCCCGCCGAGTTCAAGGACCGGCCCGAGGACTACGTGGACCTCGTCAAGGGCGAGATGCTGGACGCCTGCGCGCCGTACGCGGACTACGCCGACGTGTTCTGTGAGCGCGGCGCCTTCGACGAGGAGCAGACGCGTGAGATCCTGACCGCGGCCAAGGGCAGGGGCCTCGCCGTGCGGCTGCACGCCAACCAGTTGGGCCCCGGACCCGGGGTGCGGCTCGCGGTGGAGTTCGGCGCCGCGTCGGCGGACCACTGCACGTTCCTCGACGACGCGGACGTGGACGCCCTCGCCGGTTCGCAGACCGTCGCCACGCTGCTGCCCGGGGTCGAGTTCTCCACCCGGTCGCCGTATCCGGACGCCCGGCGGCTGCTCGAGGCCGGGGCGACCGTGGCGATCGCCACCGACTGCAACCCGGGGTCCTGCTACACCAGCTCGATGCCGTTCTGCATCGCGCTGGCGGTGCGGGAGATGCGCATGTCGCCGGCCGAGGCGTTGTGGGCGGCGACCGCCGGCGGTGCCAGGGCTCTGCGACGGACCGACGTCGGCCACCTCGCGGTCGGCGCCCGGGCCGACTTCGCGGTCCTGGACGCCCCCAGCTTCATCCACCTCGCATACCGGCCGGGCGTCCCGCTCGTCCACAGGGTGTGGAAGAACGGGACGCCCGCGGTCTAGCGACTTCGATCT
>JABFXP010000538.1 GCA_013361685.1 Catenulispora sp. | reverse complement strand
ACGGCGTGCATGGCGGCGTAGGCGGCGCGCTCGGCGGGCGTGCCGGCCAGGCGGTGTCGCTGCACGGCGCGGCGCACCGCGACCGCCGGGGCGACGAGGGCGGCCATGATGCCGACCGTGGCGGGGTTCGATGCCACATGTCCCAGTCTGAAGGGGTCAGGGTACGAAGTCGAGGGCGGCGCGGCGGTAGGTTGATGTCGGCGCCGGAATCCGTCGCGCAGGGCGAACGATCGTGCTATTTTTTGAACCGTGAGCAAAGGCGAGCAGACCCGCAAGGCGGTGCTGGAGGCCGCGGTGGACGTCGCGGCGTCCGGCGGCCTGGCCTCGCTCACCATCGGCTCGCTGGCCGAGCGCACCGGGCTGTCCAAGAGCGGCTTGTTCGCGCACTTCAAATCCAAGGAAGCGCTCCAGATGCAGGTGCTGGAGGCCGCTGCCGAGGCCTTCGTGGCGGACGTCATCCGGCCCGCCCTGGCCGCGCCGCGCGGCGAGAAGCGGATCACGGCGCTGTTCGAGAACTGGTTGAAGGTGTCCCGCGAGGGTCGCTCGGAATGCCTGTTCACCTCGGCGGCGTGGGAGTACGACGACCAGCCGGGGCCGGTGCGCGACCGCCTGGTCCGCATGTACCTGGACTTCAGCGACTCCATGGCCCAGATGTTCCGGACCGGGATCGCCGAGGGCTACTTCGCCGAGGGCGCTGATCCCGAGCAGTTCGCCCACGACATGCACGGCGTGATGCTCATCCACTTCCAGGCGCACCACTTGCTCGGTGACGCCAAAGCCGACGATCGCGCGCGCCGCGCCTTCGCCCGGCTGATTGCTTCCAACCGCTAGGAGGGGTCGTCCATGTCTTCGTCGTCGGCTAAAAAAAGCACGATCGTTCGTGCTAAAAAATGGATCGCGATCGGCACCGTCCGCAGCGCGTTCCGGGTGTTGGAAGTCGCCGCCCCGGGGCCGGGCGCACGCTGGGCCGAGCGGCTCTGGCTCACTGTGCCCAAGCGGGCATGGCGGCCCAAGAGCTTCCCGCCCGTCCCGGAGGGTGAAGCCTTCTCCCTGCGGGTGGGTGCCGGCACGGTGCTCGGCCGGACCTGGGGTGAGGGGCCGGCCGTCTATCTCATGCACGGGTGGGGCGGGACGGGCGAACAGCTCGACGCCTTCGTGGAGCCCCTGGTGGACGCCGGGTACCGGGTGGTGTCGTTCGACGCGCCCGGGCACGGGGCGTCGTCGCAGAGCATGGCCGGCCGCGGCCGCTCGACTCTGCCGGAGTTCATCGACAGTCTGCGGGCTGCTGTGGACCGCTATGGGGAGCCCCATGCGGTGATCGCGCACTCGTTCGGAGCGGCCGCTGTTGTCTTGGCCGTGCTTGATGGGCTCTCTGCGGGACGCGTAGTAGCGATCGCGCCGATGTCCGACCCCATCGGCTTCTCTTATACGTTCGCGAAGATGCTCGGGTTCGGGGAACGCATAAGGACTCGGTTCCTTAAGGCGGTGGAGAAGCGGGTCAGTACATCGATGGACGTGTTCGACATCCCTGCGCGGATGCGCGCCGTGGATCCCGCGACGCTTCCTCCACTGCTGATCGTGCATGACCTCGGCGATCGCGAGGTGCCGGTGGCTTCGGGTGAGAAGCTGCAGGCGATGTGGCCCGGCGCGGAGTTGGACACGTGGACCAGCCTCGGACACTTCCGGATCCTGATCGACCCGGACGTGGTGCGCAAGGTGGTCGCTGTGGTCTCCGTCAGTTCGGTGCCGCGAACGCTCCCGGTCCCATGACGAAGTCGGGGTCGACCTGCGCGCTCAGGTCCACGCCGGTCGCGCGGTCGCCCCACGCCTTGGCGTTCTTCAGATGGAACTGGATCGCCTGCCGGGTGAACTTGGCCCAGTCCTGCGGGACCGAGTCCACTTCCAGCTGAAGCCGCGCCAAGGCGGTGCGGTTGCCCGGTTCGAGGGCGTCGAAGCCCTTGTCCCGGCCCTGTTCCTGGGCGCGGACGTAGGTGGACGCGCCCAGGCAGGCCACCAGGTCGGCGCCGGTGTGCTCGCGCAGGTAGGCGACGTCCTCCGGACCGGTGACCTTGTTGCCGACCACGCGGATGGTGACGTCGTACTCCTTGGCGTACTCGCGGTACTGCCGGTAGACGGACACCGACTTGCGGGTCGGCTCCACCACCAGGCAGGTCAGGTCGAAGCGGGTGAACAGGCCCGAGGCGAAGGCGTCGGCGCCCGCCGTCATGTCCATCACCAGGTACTCGTCCGGGCCGTCCACCAGGTGGTTCAGATACAGCTCGGCCGCGCCGACCTTGGAGTGGTAGCAGGCCACTCCCAGGTCTTGTTCGTCGAAGCCGCCGGTCACCAGCAGGCGGACGTTCTCCAGATCGCCGGTCAGCCGAGTGCCGCACAGGCTGTGGACCGGGTTCTCCTCGTCCAGCCTGAGCAGGCGCGACCCGCGGCCGGGCGGGGTGGTCTTCACCATCGCCTCGGCGCCGGCGATCAGCGGGTTGTCGCCGCGCAGGTGGTCCTTGATCTCCCGCAGCCGCGCGGCCATCGGGGTCAGTGCGGACACCTGCTGGTCGGAGAGTCCGAGCGCGGAGCCCAGGTGCTGGTTGATGTCGGCGTCCACCGCGACCACCGGCCGGCCGCCGGCCGCCAGGTGCCGGATGAGCAGGGCCGAGACCGTGGTCTTGCCGCTGCCGCCTTTGCCGACCAGGGCGATGCGCATGCCGGACCTCCTTGCGCAGGATGAGGGGACCACAACCACGGCGCGGTCCCGCACCGGGAACCGCGCCTGATGACAACCGTTTTCAATAAAACGGCTACGCGCCGAGTCTCCGCGCCCACGCACCGCGACGTCAACCAAGCGTCCTCCGATCGGGTGGCTCGCGCGCTACTTGTCAGTAGGTAGAGTCCCGCCCATGGACAGCAGCTCTCCGATCCGGCGCCTGGCCGCCGCCCCCGACGCCGCCGCCGCGGCGGAGACCGCGCGCCAGGCGGTGGACCGCGTGCGCGGCCACAAGGTCCTGCGCAGCCAGTCCTCCCGGGTCACCGCCGAATCCCAGCTGCGCGGCGCCCGCGCCTCCGCTGCTTTGGGCTCCTTGAGCGAGCCGGGCACGGACTGGCCGCTGGAGGAGGTGCGCCGCCGCACCGACCTCGGCGACGAGGACGGCTCCGGCCACCTCCGCGGCGCCCTGCGCATCTCCGGCGAACTCGGCACCCTGGCCGCCACCTGGAAGCGCTCCCCGATCCAGGCGCTGTCCCGCATGCACCTGCTGGCCGCCGCCGGTTCGGTGGATCCCGACCGCATCGGCCGCCCCCGCGACGCCGCGGCCACCGCATTGCTGACCACCCTGGCCAACGACCTCCGCGACCCGGCCTCCGCTTCGGTGCCCGCGGTGGTGGTCGCCGCCGCGATCCATGCCGAGCTGCTGGTCGCCGAACCCTTCGGATGGGGCGACGGACTGCTGGCCCGCGCCTCCTCGCGGCTGATCCTCGCCGACCGGGGCCTGGACCCCCAGTCGCTGGCGGTGGTCGAGGCCGGCCACGTCGACTTGGGGGTCGAGGCGTACTTGGAGGCGGCGCGCGGCTACGCGAGCGGGACCGAGGAGGGGCGCGCGGCTTGGCTCGCGCACTACGCGGAGGCTGTCGCGTTGGGGGCGCGGGAGTCGTTGGCGGTGTGCGAGGCGATCATGCGGGGCTGAGGGGCGGGTCCCGGCGCCTCGGATCGTGCGGTGGCCTACTTCCCCGCGGCCAAGGTGGTTCCGCCATTCACGTCCAGCACCACGCCGGTGGTGAAGCCGTTGCCGGCGAGGAAGAGCACTGCTTCGGCGATGTCGTGGGGTTGGCCGACGCGGCCGACGGGGGTGGTGGCGGCCTGCTGGGCCATGAAGCCGTCGCGGTTTTCGCCCAGGGGGTGCCACCAGGCGGTGTCGATCACGCCGGGGGCGACCGCGTTGACGCGGACCGGGGCGAGTTCGGTCGCCAGCGGGGGGACCGCGGCGTCCAGGGCGCCGTTGGCGGCGGCGAGGGCGACGGTGCCCGGGAAGGCCGCGCGGGAGCTGCCGGCGCCGATGAAGGTCACCGATGCGGTCGCGGACAGGTGGGGCAGGGCCGCCTTCAGGATGCGGAGCTGGGCGAAGACCTTGCCTTCGAAGCCTTCGCGCAGGGCCTCGTCGGTGAGGTCGGCGAGGGCGCCCAGGCCGGTCATGCCGCCGCTGACGGCCAGGACCAGGTGGTCGATCTCGGGGGCGGCGGCGAACAGGGCGTCGACGTCGGCCTGGCGGGTGGCGTCGGCTTCGAAGACGGTGACCGGGTGGCCGATGCGTTCGGCGGCGGCGTCGAGGCGTTCCTTGCTGCGGCCGGTGATCAGGACCTGCGCGCCGTCGGCGGCGAAGGCGCGGGCGATCTCCTCGCCGATGCCGTGGCTGGCGCCGATGACGTAGACGGTCTGACCGGTGAACTTGCCGGGGGTGGTCATGGGGGTCCCCTCCAGGGATGGTTTTGTCGAAACGATCCGTCTCGACAATTATTGCCGAGACGACGCGTCTAGACAAGTCGGTTAAGCTGCGGGTCATGGAGCGTGCCCACACCGGAAGGCGCCGCAATGAGGCGGCGCGCGAGGCGATCATCGATGCCGCGATCGCGCTGTTGCAGGACGTCGGCTACGAGGGCTTCACGATCGAGCGGCTGGCCAAGGACGCGGGCGTGGGCAAGCAGACCGTCTACCGCTGGTGGCCCTCGAAGGCGGCGGTGATCGCCGAGGCGGTGGGCACGCGGGCCCGGCACACCATCCCGCTGCCGGACACCGGCACGCTGGGCAGCGACCTGACCGAGTTCTTCGTGAACACCTTCCGGCAGTCCGAGGACCCGGCGGTCCTGAACCAGCTCAAGAACATGATGGCGGCGTCCATCGAGAACCCCGAGACGGCCGGCTCCTTCAAGGAGTTCCTGGCCAACCGGCGCGCGAGCCTGCGCACCCTGCTCGAGCGCGGCGTCGAGCGCCACGAGGTCGCCGAGGGCACCGACCTGGACTTCCTCACCGACCTCGCCTACGGCCTGCTCTGGTACCGGGGCCTGATCGGCCACCGGCCGCTGGACGACGACGCCGCGTACAAACTCGCCGCGGCGCTGGTCGCCGCCGGGGAGTGCGGCGAGTCGGGTGCGGTCGGCGGGCCCGGCGAGCCCGGCGCACCCCAGCCGCGGGCTACCTCGAAGGACTAGCCACCGGAGGCGTCACCGGCCGCTCGCCGCCGTCCGCGGTCATCGGAGCCTCCTTCTCGACGATCACCTTTCCCTTGCCGTACTTCGCCTCCAGCGCCGAGCGCCATTTGTCCGGGTCTTCCACGCCGAACGTGCACACTCCGTCGAAGTCACACCCCAGGGTGTTGATCTGCAACCCGCGGTCCCGCCAGTAGCCGAAGCTCACGCTGTTCATCAGCGCATCGTGCTGCTTGAGGTTGAGCTTGGTGTCGACGAACAGCACCTTCGTGTCCGGTATCGCCTTGCGCACCGCATCGTCCAGCGCCGGATGCGGAACCCGGTACACCAGCAGCGCGTACTCGGTCTTGTCGTCCGGACGGCTCGGCTGCTGCAACGCGATCGTGGCGAACCAGTCCGCGTAGTCCTTCTGGAGCATGGGCCTGATGCGATCGGCGGCGGCGTCGAGACCGTTCTGCCCGGGCGGCATCCCGGAGGTCCAGGTGCTCATCGCCCCTGTGGAATCCGGGCCCGGGGTCGCGACTGCCTCTTCCGATGGGGCGTCCGACTGCGTCACGGTCGGCGTGCCGACCGGCGTGCCGGAGCTCGCCGCGCCGGCCGGGGACGCCGACCGGCTCGCGCATCCGGAAGCCAGCAGCGCACTCGCCGCGACAGCCGCAGTGAGAATCCGAACTCTGATAAGCCTGGTCATGTCTGTTCGACGCCGGGACCCGCCCAGCGGTTCCCATGACCAGGACTCCACGACAAAGGATCAGCGGTGCCGCTGCGCAGCGGCACCGCTGTAATAAGGGACACCGAGAACGAGTTAACAAGCGTCTGTTGTCCGTAGTCGCTTTCCAGGTCCTCGCTCTTGCACTCCGTTTGCCTGGCTTGCTGGCCCCTTAGGGGGTCGGTCTTTGCGTGGGTTCTCGATCGGTGTCGAGGTCTGGCGGCCCTGTGCCAAACCATTCCTTCTCGTTGAGTTGGGTGGTCGCCTGGCCTTGCTTTCTTTTTACGACCGATCTGAAGTGGTGCCAAGTGGTACTGGCGGGTTTTTACCTCTTGTCGACCGAATGGGCCAATCATGGCACCTCATCCACATCAAGAATCCCAGTCGTGGTCAGGAGCCTCGCACACGGTCGCCCAGGGGACTTGATCCGGCCCCGATGCGAAGGTCTCGCTAGGGTGAAGGCATGCGTGCCATCACGATCGCCGAGCCCGGCGGCCCGGAGCAGTTGGTGTGGGCCGAGGTGCCCGATCCGACGGCCGGCCCGGGCGAGGTGCTGATCGAGGTTGCGGCGACGGCCGTGAACCGCGCCGACATCCTGCAGCGCATGGGCTTCTACAAGCCGCCGGCCGGTGCCTCGCCCTACCCGGGCCTGGAGTGCTCCGGCCGGGTCGTCGACGTCGGCGCCGGGGTCGCCGGGTTCGTGCCCGGCGACGAGGTGTGCGCCCTGCTGGCCGGCGGCGGCTACGCCGAGCGCGTCGTGGTGCCGGCGGGCCAGGTGGCGCCGCTGCCCGAGGGCATGAGCCTGCTGGACGCCGGCGGCTTGATGGAGACCGTCTGCACTGTCTGGTCCAACGTCTTCATGCTGGCCGGGCTCGCCCCCGGCGACACGTTCCTGGTGCACGGCGGCGCCAGCGGCATCGGCACCACCGCGATCCAGCTCGCGCACCAGTTCGGGGCGCGGGTGATTGTCACGGCGGGCAGCGCGGCCAAACTCGCGGCCTGCCGTGAGCTCGGCGCCGACGTCGGGGTGAACTACCGCGACGAGGACTTCGTGGAGGCGGTGCGCGAGGCCACCGACGGCCGGGGCGTCGACGTCATCCTCGACAACATGGGGGCCGTGTACCTGGACCGCAACGTCCAGGCGCTGGCCGTCGGCGGCCGGTTGATGATCATCGGCTTGCAGGGCGGGGTGAAGGGCGAAGTGAACCTCAACACCTTGTTGACGAAGCGGGCGGGCATCACCGCCACCACGTTGCGGGCCAGGCCGCCGCAGGAGAAGGCGGAGATCGTCGAGGCCGCCCGGAACGGGGTGTGGCCGCTGATCGAGTCCGGACGGTTCCGGGTGGTGGTGGACCGGGTGCTGCCGATCGAGCAGGCCGGGCGGGCGCACCAGCTCGTGGAGGACAGCGGGCACGTCGGCAAGGTCTTGCTGGAAGTGGCGGGAAGCGGCGGGTGACCGGGAGTCGCGCGCGGAAGTTGCGGAACGACAGGACGGATACATGACGGGTATGACCGGCGACATCTTCGGAGCGATGAACATGAGCCTGAACACCGAACCCGAGCACGAGGGCGATCTCGCGGGCCGGGTGATCGTCGTGCCCGCCGGCGGGGACGACGACGAGTCCGGCGAGAACCCGATGAACGTCGCGGAGATGGTCGAGCAGCCCGCGAAGGTGATGCGCATCGGCTCGATGATCAAGCAGCTGCTGGAGGAAGTGCGCGCGGCGCCTCTGGACGAGGCCAGCCGGGCCCGGCTGCGGGAGATCCACCGCTCCTCGATCGCCGAGCTGGAGAAGGGCCTGGCCCCGGAGCTGGTCGCCGAGCTGGAGCGGCTGTCGCTGCCGTTCGCCGAGGACGAGGTGCCCAGCGAGTCCGAGCTGCGGATCGCGCAGGCGCAGCTGGTCGGCTGGCTGGAGGGGCTGTTCCACGGCATCCAGACCGCCCTGTTCGCGCAGCAGATGGCCGCGCGGGCGCAGCTGGAGCAGATCCGCCGCGCCCTGCCGCCCGGCTCGGTGCCGCCCGGCATGGCCGGCGAAGCCGGCGAGCAGCAGCCGGGCCGGATCAGCGGCGCGGGACCGTACCTGTAGCCAGTGCGGCGCCTTCCAGGAAGGCGCCCAGCACCTTTTCGTAGTTCTCCGTCCACCAAGGCACCAGCGCCGCGGTGGCGGGGAACAGCGAGTCCGCCCGGTGGTCGGCGTGGTGGTAGCGCCACACCGGGATCCAGAAGTCGGTCAGCCGCTCCCACCAGACGCGGCGGACCGAGTCCGCGAGCTCCCCCGGCGTGAACTGCGGCCGGGCCGTGACGTAGCCCGCGATGAACATGCGCGCCAGGTCCAGGTCGAGCTGGCCGGAGCCCTGGTCGGTGAAGAACGTGAGCACCGTGCTCACCACCTCGTCCCCACAGGGTGCGACCGCGGTCTTCTCCCAATCCACGACGGCGGTGACCCGGCTGCCCGGAGCCAATGCCGACCACATGACGTTCCCGCCGTGGAAATCCCCGTGGATATAGCCGACGGCGCTGACGGCGTCCGGCTGCGGCCTCAAGTGCGCGACCTCGGGAATGAGCGCTAAGCGTTCCTGGAGGCGGTGCGCGGAGAGCAGATCCATATCGTCGGGATCAGGACGCACTGCGATCATCGTTAAGAGTTGTTCCGCTTCCGCGATGGCGCGCTGTTCGGACTTGGTGGTGACGAACAACGGCTGCGGAACGTGCGGGAGCACCCGGGCCAGGCCGGTATGGATATCGGCCAACAGAGTGCCCAGATAGTGCGCGTCGGGTTCCTGCATATGGCATCCGTAGCGATGTACTCCGCTGCTCCAGGGGAACACCGCCAGTGGACGGCCTCGAACATAAGAGACCGTACGACCGCGAAGGTCGCGTAGTGGGGCGACCGCTGGGATGCCCAGCCTCTGTAATCGGATCACGGCTTCGTGCTGCCAGCGGAGGGTCTGCGCCGCGCTCCGGCGCTGTCCGTACTCGTCGGGCAGACCCGTGTCGTGGCCGCGCCAGGGCAAGTAGTGCTTCAGGAAGTAGCTCTGGCCGGC
>JABFXP010000378.1 GCA_013361685.1 Catenulispora sp. | reverse complement strand
CACCATCACCCTCATCCCAGCAACAACCTGAACCCCTACACCACTCAAAACAACGGCATTGGGCCTTCGCTCTGGGGAGGGGGCGCGTGCTTTGGGTGGGCGGGCGGCGGTTTGGGGTGCGGTTGCTTTGGGATGGCGAGGGTTGGGAGTGTTGGGCGCCTTGCGTTGGCGGGTGCGGTTGGGCGTGTGGTCGCCTTTGTCCTGGTCTCCCCGTCGCTTCGTCGCCTTACGGAATCACACCGGCCAGGCGGTATCAAGGCGACGCGTTTTGGAGGTGGTTGCTTGACAGTGCCTTGACACCGCCTGTCCGGCGTGATTGGCTTCGCCCGCCGAAGCGACGGGGAGACCAGGACGCCACAAATGTGTGGAGGCCTCGGGGTGTCGCACGGTTGGTTGCAAGCGGCAAGCCCCGGCCAGAGACCGGGGCTTGCCTGTGGGGGTGTTAGTTGACGTTCAGGCCGGTGTCGTCGACCACGAAGGACGTCTGGAGGGAGGCGTCTTCAGTGGCGGTGAACTTCAGGCTGATCGTCTGGCCGATGTAGCTGTTCAGGTTGAACGAGTGGGAGACGTAGCCGCTGGCGGCGTTGAGGTTGCTGTAGGTCGCCAGGGTGGAGACTACGGTGCCGGAGGAGTTCAGGACCTGGACGGTGAGCTTGTCGTAGGCCGTGCTGGTGGTGGTTTCTGCGGTGTCGATGTGGAGGTAGAAGGTGGCGGTTGCGGACTTGCAGGTGGAGGGGATTGCTACCTTCTGGGCGAGGGTGTCGGTGTGGGTGGTGCCGTAGCCGTCCATCCAGGCGTTCCAGCTGCCGGAGTGGGCGGGTTCGGAGGTGGTGTCGCTGTTGATGACGCCGGAGCTGGCGGTCCAGGGGGTGGCTGTGCCGGTTTCGAAGCCGGGGTTGCCGAGGAGGTTGGTTGCTGTGCAGCCGCCGCTGACCGGGTTCACTGTCCAGGTGAAGGTGGTGCTGCCTGAGGCGGTGCCGGAGGTGGCGGTGATGGTGACCGTGGACGTGCCTGCTGTGGTGGGGGTGCCGGTGATGGCGCCGGAGGTGCTGATTGACAGGCCGGCGGGGAGGCCGGTGGCTGAGTAGGTCAGGGACTTGCCGGCGGAGTCGGTGGCGGTGATTTGGAGGGTGCTTATTGCGGTGCCGGCGGTGGAGGTTTGGTTGCCGGGGCTGTTCACTGTCACCGTTTCGCTGCCGGTGCCGTTGACCGTCAGGGAGAAGGAGGTGGTGTGGGTTGCCGCGGTGCCGGTGCCGGTGATGGTGATCGGGTAGGTGCCCGGCGGGGTGGTGCTGGCGGTGCTGAGGGTCAGGGTCGAGGTGCTGCCGGCGGTGACCGAGGAGGGGCTGAAGGAGGCGGTGGCGCCGGTGGGCAGGCCGGAGGCGGTGAGGTTCACCGTTTGGGCTGAGCCGCTGGTCAGGGTGGTGGAGACGGTCGCGGTCAGGGAGCTGCCGGGGTTGACCGAGCCGGAGGTGGGGGACACGGCCATGGAGAAGTCGTTGGTGCTTGCCGAGCAGGTCGGGTCACCGGACTGGGCCGGGACGCTCACTGCGTCCCAGGCGGCCTTCACCGTGTTGAAGTCGGCGCAGGAGGAGTCGAGGTTCTTCGCTGCTTGGAGGGTCCAGGTCCGGTACTTCAGGTAGGAGCTGGATGAGGTCTTCATCTGCATCGCGCCGTACATGATCTTCTCGGCGTTCTGGATGCCGATGCCGGTCACGGTGGAGCTGTTGCAGGTGGGGCTGGTCGGCTGGCCGTTGGTCGGGTTGGTGCCTTCGGCGACCAGGTAGAACCAGTGGTTGCCGGGGCCTGCTGAGGAGTGGACCTCGCCGCCGGGGATGGAGCTGGAGTAGCAGTTGGGGTCGCCCAGGGATGAGGGGTTGGACATGTTGCGGATCGGGCCGCTGCCGGTGAGGTTGATCTGCTCGCCGACGGTGAAGTCCGGGACGTCGTAGGGGCTGGGTTCGTTGGCGAACCATTCGGTGGAGGCGCCGAAGGTGTCGGCGACGAATTCCTGGGTGCCGTTGCCCGATATGCCGCCGGGGGTGTGGTCGTCGACGCCGTGGCCCATTTCGTGGGCGATCACGTCGATGGCCCCGATCCACTGCTGCTGGGAGTTGTAGCCGATCTGGACCTGGGAGCCGTCGTAGTAGGCGTTCTCCTCCTGGTCGCCGACGCGGATCGGCCAGGCGCCGCCGCTGCCGTCCATGCCGTTGCGGCCGTCCCATTGGGCGAGCATCTTGAACTCGGTCTGGGCGCCGAACAGGGCGTCGACGCAGCCTGTTTCGCGGCTCGTCTTGTCGGTGCTGCCCCAGGTGTCTGTGGACTTGGTGAAGGTGGTGTTGTTCGACGCGTCCTGGCAGGGCATGTTGGTGATGTTCGGCGTGTTCATCGAGTACGAGCTGCCGGAGCCCGAGGTGTCGATGTGGACCGGGTTCGGGCCGTTCCAGGCGCTGGTGCCGCTGCCGTGCATCACGTGCTCTTGGGTGTGCAGCACGGCGCCGGTCTTGGCGTCGACGTCCACGCTCAGGCGGCTGACGCCGTCGCTGCCGGTGCCGTCGACGGTGGTTTCCCAGGCCAGGGCGGCCGGGCCGGAGCCGAGGGCGTACACGACCAGGTTGGTGCCTTCGACCTTGGACACCGACTTCAGCTGGCCGGACGCGATGGTGGCTGCCTTGTCGCTGGTGAGGGTGGGGGTGGTGGACAGGGCGCCGATGGGGTGGTCCTGGGCCACGGAGTTGAACACGACCTGGCCGGCGCTGTTGGTGACGACGACCAGGTCGCCGCCGACCACCGGCAGGCCGGAGTACGTGCGCAGGTACGGGACGTACTGCGTGCCGTTGGAGGAGATGACCTGCTGGCGCTGGAACTGGTCGTTCGCGCTGGCGTGCAGGAACGCCGGCCGGCCGGCGATGAGCGAGTCGGCGCTCGCCGCGGCCAGGGTCTGCGCGGTGGGGGTGGCGACCGCCTGGGCGGTCGAGGCGTGCGCGGCGGTCGCGGACAGCGCGGTGATGCTTGCTGCGACGGCCGTGCCGGCGGCCAGGCCGACGGCGAGCAGCCGCGGTGTCCGGCTGCGCTGGGTGTGGGGTCGTTGCGGTCTCACGTCTTTCCTTTCGCGGGAGTGGTGCGGAAGGCGTGCGAGAGCGCTTGCGCCGATGCTTGGTGGCATGGCTCAGCGCAGAACGCCGGGGTTCTGCTGAAAGGCGGCTGAGAACGGCCTAAGAACCCTGACGTCCGTGGGGGAAAGTATTCGCGGACATGCTGGACGTCAACGGTGAACAAAGTGCTAAAAGTTTGAGTTCCGCCGATGGATACGGCGAGTAACCACTACTCGGTGTAGTAGAAAGGGGATATCAGGATGCCGGTTAGGCGGTGGCCGTCACCGGCTGTCGCAGGATCGTGCGCAGCTTCGCCGGCTCGGTCTTGCGGAAGTCGCTGAGGTAGATCTCGTGGTGTTTACCGGTCATGACGAGCCCTGATTCCGGAATGAAACCGTGGTGCATCCGCGCCAATGTGGCGGCTTCGTCGTCGAAGGATCCGATGTGCAGGGTCTGCACACAGCGGCCCTCTTCGAGGGTCTCCAGCCGCACCCGGTCCAACGCGGCCGGGGAATTCTTTGCCCCCGCTTTACTCACCGCGGTGGCGAACATGTCGGGGGTGATCCAGTCCGGCACCATGGACATGACCGTCCAGTCCCAGCGGGCTTTGTCCCGCGCGCCGGTGAACGCCTCCATGTCCTGCGACCACCACAGGCCTTCGAGGGGCATCACGACGTAGTCGCGGCCGAGGTCTTGTTTGCTCGCGAACTTCAGTTTGTACGCCACCGGATACAGCGCCTGGAGCGCGTCGGTGAACTCCTGCGCGGAGTTCGGGTCGCCGTGGCCGTCGACCATCAGGTACTGCGTCGGCGGCACGTCGAGGATGCGGAAGACGCCGCTGCGCGCCTGGTAGGCGTCGAGCGTTTTCTTGAAGTCAGTCTTCGTCATGAGGCCGCGTCCTTCCCCGCCGGGCACCAGAATACAAACTGCCCCGGTCCGTGCGGACCGGGGCAGCGGATGTTTGTTTTAGCGGGTGGCGGTCCGCCGGGTGCGGCGCACCAGCACCACGCCGGTCAGGGCCAGTGCGGTGGCGATGCCGGCGGTGGGGAGCATCGCGCCGGCGCCGGTGTGCGGCAGGGTTTTGCCGGACAGGGCCTGGTGCAGCGGCACCACGTGGCCGGAGGGGGTCTGGACCATGCCGGGGGAGGTGACGGTTCCCACGACGGTGCCGCCGCTCATCACGGTGCTGCCGGGCGGGGGTGAGGCGACGCCGGCGCAGTCCGACCAGAAGGTCTTGTGCTTGGCGCTGCCCTTCTCGCCGGCGAAGTTCCAGGTCAGCTGGTAGTGCCCGGCGGGCAGGGTGTAGTCGTTGGAGACTCCGGAGCCGTCGGACTTCAGCTTCAGCGTTCCGGACAGCACCGCGGCGGTGCCGGTCGGCGGCTGCTGGTCGATCTCCCAGGTGACGTTCGTGTTCGGGTCGAAGTTGAAGGCGTCCAGGTAGAACTGGCAGACGTGCGGCTCGTTGCGTTGGTCGATGAACGAGGTGCCGACGGCGTGGATCTTCACGTCGCCGTTGTCGCCGGGCGGGGCGGTGCGCGGGGCGGCGGCGTGGGCGGCCGGGGCGGCGGCGAGGAGGGCGGCGGCGGCCACACCGGCCACCCGCCCGGCGATCGCGGTCATACGGAACATCCGGAACTCCCGAGGGCGCGGCGGACCGGGTTTGTATGACTAAACCCTGACAAAGTCCGACCGATCGGGCGGATGGTTACCCCGGTGGTCCGGGCTGTACCGGTTATGCCGCCGAACGGGTGTCGCCGCGCGAATCAGCCCCGTGCGCCGGCCCCGACGCCGGATCCGCGGCGCAGCAGTTCGCCGAAGCGCTCGGCCGGCAGCGGCGGGGCGAACAGGTGACCCTGCGCGAAGTCGCAGCCCAGTTCGCGCAGCCGTCCGTGCTGTTCCGGGGTGGCGACCCCCTCGGCGATGACGTGCATGCCCAGCGCGTGCGCCAGCGTGATCACCGCGACCACGATCGCCTCGTCGCCGCGTTCCCGGGTCAGGCCGTCGACGAACGTCCGGTCCACCTTCAGCGCGTCGACCGGGATGTCGCGCAGGTGGCCCAGCGAGGAGTAGCCGGTGCCGTAGTCGTCCAGGGCGATCATGATGCCGGCGGCGGAGAACGCGGCCAGGGCCGAGCGCGCGGCCAGCGAGGCCTCGTGCACCGCGGTCTCGGTGACCTCCAGGCAGATCTGGCCGGCCGGCACGTCGTGCTGGGCCAGCGTCTTGGTGATCGCCGGCACCAGGTCCGGGTCGTGGGAGAGCTGGCGGTTGGACAGGTTGATCGCCAGCGTCAGCAGGCCGGCGTCGGGGTCGGCCTCGGGCTGGGCGCGCCGGGCGGCGTTCCAGGCGGCGAGCTGGCGGCAGGCCTCGTCCAGCACCCAGCGGCCGATCGGCACGATCAGCTGCGTCTCCTCGGCCACCTCCAGGAACTCCGCCGGGGCCAGCAGGCCGCGCTCGGGGTGCTGCCAGCGGATCAGCGCCTCGGCGCCGATCACCTGGCCGTCGGCCAGGTCCACCAGCGGCTGGTAGAACAGGACGAACTCCTCCCGCTCCACCGCGCGGCGCAGGTCCTGCTCCAGGTTCATGCGGTGCACGGCCCGCTCGTGGGTGGCCGGCTCGAAGAACCGGTAGCAGCCGGCCACCGCGCCGCCGGCCTTGGCCTGGTACATCGCGGCGTCGGCGTCGCGCAGCAGGGCGTCCACGGTGGTGGCCGGGCCCTCGGCCAGCGCGATGCCGATGCTGGCCCGGACGTGCATCGGCTGGCCCGCGCACTGGAACGGCCGCACCAGGCAGTCGATGATCCGCTCGGCGATGGTCGCGGCCTCGGCGTAGCCCTGCACCGCCTCGCACAGCACCACGAACTCGTCGCCGCCGAAGCGGGCCACCAGGTCCCCGCGCCGCACCGCGAGCCGCAGCCGGTCGGCCACCGCGACCAGCAACTCGTCCCCGGCGGCGTGGCCCAGGCTGTCGTTGACCAGCTTGAACCGGTCCAGGTCCAGGAACAGCACGGCCAGCCGGCCGCGGCCGGCGCCGGGGTCGGCCGCGCCCAGCTCGATGGCCTGGGCGATCCGGCTGACCAGCAGCGTGCGGTTGGCCAGGCCGGTCAGCGGGTCGCGGACCGCCTGCTCGGCCAGCGCCTCCTCGATCCGGCGGCGCTCGGTCAGGTCCCGGCTCACCGCCAGGACGCTGCGGACCCGGCCGTCCTGGCCGAGTTCGGGCACGAAGCGGGTGTGCAGGAACCGGTACTCGGCGCCGACCATGACGCTGAACTCGCGTTCGGTGCTCTGTCCGGTGGTCAGCACCTGCCGCAGCGTCTGCTCCCACTCCCGCAGGAACTCCGCGCCGTAGCCGCGTTCGCGGGTGGTGTGGCCCAGCATGTCGCCGGCGGGCATCCCGACGAGCTCGGCCGCCGCCGGGTTGGCGAAGGTGCAGCGCAGCCCGCGGTCGTAGCGGGTCAGCAGGTCCGGGCTGGTGTCGATGAGCGTCTGCAGTTCGCCGCGGACCCGGTCCAGCGCCGCGGTGCGCTCGGTGAGCTCGGCGGTCCGCGCGGTGAGCTCGGCGGTGCGGCTGATCAGCTGCCGCTCGGCGATCTTGCGCGCGGTGATGTCCCGGCTGATGCCGAAGGTGCCGATCACCCGGCCGTCGAAGTCCCGCAGTGGCTGCTTGCTGGCGCTGAGCGTCTCGTCCTGGTCGGTGCCGGGCCGCAGGTGCGGCTCCTCGACGTCGTGCACCGCCTGCCCGGTGCGCATGATCCGCTGCTCGTTGGCGAACGCGGCGGCGGCGTGCTGCGGGGTGAAGTAGTCCCGCACCGTCTTGCCGATCATCTCCTCGGCCGGCACCCCGGTGAAGGCGGCGGCGCTTTCGCTGACCCGCAGGAACCGGGACTGGCGGTCCTTGAAATAGATCATGTCGGCGCAGGCCGAGAGCAGGTTGTGCAGGCAGATCCGGTCGAGCTCGGCCTCGTCGATCGGCCGTTCGGCCGCGGCCTGGGCCCGCGGGCCCGGCTCCGGCGGGCCGTCGTCCCGCGGGTCCTCCGCCTGCCGCCCTGCCGCATTCGTCATCGATGCGCCTGCTCCCTGCGTCCCGGGTGATCCACGGTATGACCGGTGCTTGTGATCCGCTGCGCAGCCCCCGAGATGCGATCTTCATCATATCCGAGCAGGGCCGCGATGCTCTTGGGAACGGATTTACCGGTCCCTGACCGCCGCCACGTGGCCGTCGGGGCGCACCAGCAGCGATCCGGCGGCGCCCCAGCCCTCCGCCAGGGCCCACCGGGGGCCCGCCACCCGTTTGACCGCGACCACCGGCACGCCGGGGTCCGCCTGCGCCGGGACCGCCTCGCCCACGACGACCTGCGTGAACGTGCCGGAACCGGCCTCCCGCAGCAGGTCGTACAGCCCGGACGGCCCCCCGCCGGCCTCCACGTGCAGGTCCGGGACACGCCGGCCGAGCCGCTCGTCCCCGGTGTCCGGCGCGGTCGGGTACCGCACGTCGATCCCCGACAGCCGGCGCGCGTATTGCAGGTTGACCTGCGGATGCTCGCCGAGCAGCGCCTCGAACCGGGTCCGCAGCGCCGCCCCGTCGGCCCCGGTCGCGGCCACCAGCGCCATCTGGGCGCGCACGTCCTCCAGCACGCGTTCCCCGGCCGGGCGCCGTTCCTGCTCGTACCCGTCGAGCAGGTCGTAGACGACCGGGCCGCCGGCCGTCTTGCGGGCCGCGCGGACCGTCTCGGCCAGCCGCCAGGCCAGGTTGTGCGCGTCCTGGATGCCGAGGTTCATGCCCTGCCCGCCCATCGGGAAGTGGACGTGCGCGGCGTCCCCGGCCAGCAGCACCCGGCCGTCCCGGTAGCGCTCGGCCTGCTTGGCCGAGTTGCCGATGGTCGAGATCCGCTCCACCTCGCCCAGCCCGAAGTCGCTGCCGGCCACCCGCAGCAGCGAGGCCCGCAGCGTCTCGGCGGTCCAGGGCGTCCCGACGTCGCCCATCACCTCGTGGTCGACCGTGGAGACGACGAACCGGCCGTCCGGCAGCGGGATGGCGAAGAACAGTCCGCGCTCGGTGGTCTGCACGTAGCGCTCCGGCGGCGGCGGGTCGGCGAGGACCACGTGCGCCGCCGGGCTGACCATCGTGTCCGGGTTCCCGGGGAAGCCGATCCCGGCCGCCTCCCGCACCGTGCTGCGGGCCCCGTCGCAGCCCACGACGAACCGCGCCGCGAAGGTCTGCTCGGCCCCGCCGGCCGCCACCCGCACCTCGACCCGGTCGTCGAACTGCTCCAGCCCGACCACCCGGTGGCCCCGCAGCACCCGGCCGCCGCACCGGTTGAGGCGGTCCTCCAACAGCGCCTCGGTCCGGGCCTGCGGATGCAGCACGATGAACGGGAACGTGGTGGGCAGCGCGGTGAAGTCCAGCCGGCTCGAGCCCATCGCGAAATGCCACGTCGGGACCTTGCGGCCGGCCGCGGTCAACGCCTCGGCGACGCCGCGCGAGGCGAAGATCTCCAGCGTCCGCGGATGCACCACGAAGCCCCGGGACCAGGTGGCCCGTTCCTCGCGGGCCTCGAGCACCACCGCCCGGACCCCGGCGGCGCACAGTTCGGCGGCCAGCCAGCACCCGACCGGACCCGCGCCCACGACCAGGACCTCGACCTCGGCCGCGGCCTCGTCAGGCGGCCCAGCAGTCCCCGACATCGCATCCTCCTGCTCGAGCGCAAGTACGAACGATGATAGACCTCGGGGCCGGTCCGGACCGGCTCGCCACGACACCCGGCTTACGCCGTGCCGCACCGGGTACTCCGTGATTTGATCAGAAAGCCGCCTCGCGCGGCGCCGGCGCCGACTCCGGCCTTGACAACCCGTACCGACCCATCGACACCGAC
>JABFXP010000318.1 GCA_013361685.1 Catenulispora sp. | reverse complement strand
GGGTTCTCGTTCGTGTTCAGCGGATACGGCACGTCGATCTGCGGCGCGCCGTACGGCGTCAGCTCCCGCAGGTCGTCGCGGATCGGCAGGTCGCGGTAGTCCACGCTCACGCCTCCCGACTGTCGGCGTCGTCGGTGGCGGCGTCGTCGGTGGCGGCGTCGGCGGCGGCGGCTGTGTCCTCGGTGTTGTGGGGGTCGGAGCGCACGGCGGAGTGGAACGGCACCCGGCCGTGGAACGGCGCCCGGTCCTCGAACCGCGCGGTCACGGCCTCGCCGTGGGCTGGCAGGTCCTCGGCGTTGGCCAGGGTCACCACCAGGTCCGCGACCTCGGCCAGCGCCTCCCGGCTGTAGTCGACGACGTGGACGCCGCGCAGGAAGCTCTGCACCGACAGCCCGGAGCTGTGGCAGGCGCAGCCGCCGGTCGGCAGCACGTGGTTGGACCCGGCCAGGTAGTCGCCGAGGCTGACCGGCGCGAACGAGCCGACGAACACCGCGCCGGCGTTGCGGACCTTCGCCGCGTCGGCGGCGGCGTCGCGGGTCTGGATCTCCAGGTGTTCGGCGGCGTAGCCGTTGGCCACGATCAGCGCCGCCTCGATGTCGTCGACCAGCACGATCGCCGACTGCCGGCCGCCCAGCGCCTCCCGGATCCGCTCGGCGTGCTTGGTCGCGGCGACCCGCACCTGGAGCTCGCGCACCACGGCGTCGGCCAGTTCCTCGGAGTCGGTGACCAGCACCGCGGCGGCCAGCGGGTCGTGCTCGGCCTGGCTGATCAGGTCCGCGGCCACCACACCGGCGTCCGCACCGGCGTCGGCGACCACCATGATCTCGGTCGGACCGGCCTCGGCGTCGATGCCGATGACCCCCTTGAGCAGGCGCTTGGCCGCCGCGACGTAGATGTTGCCGGGCCCGGTGACCAGGTCGGCGCGGCGGCACACGACGTGCTCGTCGGCGTCGTGGTAGCCGTAGGCGAACATCGCGACCGCCTGCGCGCCCCCGACGGCGTAGACCTCGTTCACTCCCAGGAGTGCACATGCGGCCAGGATCGTGGGGTGCGGCAGGCCGCCGTACTCCTTCTGCGGCGGCGAGGCCACGGCCAGCGAGGCCACCCCGGCCTCCTGCGCCGGGACCACGTTCATCACCACGGAGGACGGGTACACCGCGCGGCCGCCGGGCACGTACAGGCCCACCCGGTCCACCGGGATCCAGCGCTCGGTGACGGTGCCGCCGTCGACCACCCGGGTGGTCACGTCCGTCCGGCGCTGGTCGCGGTGCACGATCCGGGCGCGCCGGATCGACTCCTCCAACGCCGCCCTGACCTGCGGGTCCAGGGCGGCCAGGGCCTCGGCGAGCGCCGATTCGGGCACCCGGACCGAGGTCAGCCGGACCCCGTCGAAGCGCGCCGCCAGCTCGATCAACGCCGCCTCGCCGCGCTGATGGACGTCGTCGACGATCGAGCGGACCGCGGCCAGCGCCGCCTCCACGTCCAGCTCGGCCCTGGGCACCAGGGCGCGAGGATCGGTCTGGGACTCATCCAGAGCGCGACCGCGCAGGTCGATACGAGTGATCACCTCACCGATTGTAGTTGCGCCGACGGCCGTGGACCGGAGCGTCCGCAGAATGGGCAGCCCCCGGCGCACTGCGACTAGATTGGGTTCGTGACGACGACAGAGCTGCCGCTGTTCCCCCTCGGAAGCGTGCTCTTCCCGGGCGTCGTGCTGCCCTTGCACATCTTCGAGCACCGGTACCGGCAGTTGGTGCGCGACCTGTCGGCGCTGCCGGAGGGCGCGCCGCGCCGGTTCGGCGTGCTGGCCATCAAGGACGGCCACGAGGTGGGCCGCGGCGCCGTCACCGCGCTGTACGACGTGGGCTGCACCGCCGAGATCGACTCGATCGTGGAGTACGAGGACGGGCGTTTCGACATCACCACCACCGGCGTGCACCGCTTCCGCCTGGAGTCCTTCGACGACGACGGCCCGTACGCGCGCGGCGAGGTGGAGCTGCTGGACGAGGTGCCGGGAGCCGACGCCGAGGTGCTGGCCCCGGGGCTGACCACGCTGTTCCGCAAGTACCAGGCGGCGCTGTCGGAGCTGCGCGGGGTGCAGGTGGGCGCGATCCCGGAGCTGCCGGACGACCCGACGGTGCTGTCGTACCTGATCGGGGCGGCCACGGTGCTGGACGTGTACGAGAAGCAGCGGCTGCTGACGACGGAGAGCACGGCCGAGCGGCTGCGCGCGGAGGCCAAGCTGCTGCGGCGGGAGACGGGGATCTTGAAGGTGCTGCCGTCGCTGCCGGCGGTGGACCTGCTGCGCCGGCGGCGATAGGCGCGGTAGCCGGTGAGCGGC
>JABFXP010000499.1 GCA_013361685.1 Catenulispora sp. | reverse complement strand
GCCGACGCGCCGGGCTTCGACGCCGCCCGCGCCGACCGCGCGCTGCCGGTGGTGCGGCTGCTGCTCGGACTGGCCGAAGCGACGCCGGCGACGCAGAAGGAGGCGACAGATGTCTGACACCGTGGTGCGGGCGGACCTGGACGGCGCGGCCGGCACCGCTGCTGTCGTCGGCGGCCCGGCCGACGAGGAGCGGATGCGCCGCTGGCGCCTGGTCCTCGGCGGGGACGACGACGGCACCGGCTGCAAGCTCTCCGGCCTGGACCTGGAGATGGACAAGGCGCTGGCCGCGCTCTACAACAAGGGCGGCTACGAGACCGGTGCCGGCGGCAGCGTCACCGGGCGCAGCCGGGCCAAGGGCGGCGGCCGGCAGGAGCAGCGCAGCGCCGGCCTGGGGGCGTCCTCGCCGCAGGTCGCCCGCTGGCTCGGCGACATCCGCGCCTACTTCCCGCAGACCGTCGTCCAGGTCATGCAGCGCGACGCCATCGACCGGCTGAACCTGCGCCAGCTGCTGCTGGAGCCGGAGATGATGGAGTCGGTGGAGCCGGACGTGCACCTTGTCGGCACCCTGCTGTCGCTGAACCACCTGATGCCGGCCGAGACCAAGGAGACCGCGCGCCAAGTGGTGCGCAAGCTGGTCGAGGACCTGGAGAAGCGCCTCGGCGCCAAGCTGCGGGCCACGGTCAGCGGCGCCCTGGACAAGAGCACGCGCACCAGCCGCCCCCGGCACAGCGACATCGACTGGGGCCGCACCATCCAGGTGAACCTGAAGAACTACCTGCCCGAATACCAGACCGTGGTGCCGGAGCGCCTGGTCGGCTACGCGCGCAAGGAGCGCGCGGTGAAGCGGGACGTGGTGCTGGCCATCGACCAGTCCGGCTCGATGGCCGCCTCGGTGGTCTACGCCTCGGTGTTCGGCGCCGTGCTGGCCTCGCTGAAGTCGCTGAAGACCTCGCTGGTGGTGTTCGACACCGCGGTGGTGGACCTGACGCCGCAGCTGACCGACCCGGTCGACGTGCTGTTCGGCACCCAGCTCGGCGGCGGCACCGACATCAACCGGGCCATCGCCTACAGCCAGTCGCTGATCACCCGGCCGACCGAGTCCATCTTCATCCTGATCTCCGACCTCTACGAGGGCGGCGTGCGGCGCGAGATGCTGCGCCGGGTGGCGGAGATGACCGCGGCCGGCACCCAGGTGATCGTCCTGCTGGCGCTGTCCGACGAGGGGGCGCCGTACTACGACCGGGAGAACGCCGCCGCGCTGGCCGCGATGGGGGTGCCGGCGTTCGCGTGCACGCCGGACAAGTTCGGGGACCTGATGGCGGCCGCGATCCAGCGGCAGGACTTGGGAAGATTCCTGGAGGAGTAACCCCGAACACTAGGAGAGCCACGGATACCGGCCGCCACCTCCCGGGCGCACCCTGAGGGTGAGGAGGGGGTGGTCAGGGTGGCATCCAGATGGTCGGTTCCGGGGTACGAGGAGATCAGGGAACTGGGGGCCGGGGCCACCGGCCGGGTGGTGCTGGCACGCCACCTCGGATCCGGGCGGCCGGTGGCGATCAAGTATCTGGCGCGCCAGCTGGTGCGCGAGTCGGGGTTCCTGGAGCGCTTCCGGGCTGAGGCGGAGACGCTGGCGCGGCTTCAGGACCCGCATATCGTGCGGATCCTGGACTACGTCGAGACCCCGGCCGGGGCCGCGATCGTCATGGAGCCGGTGGTCGGGCCGACGCTGCGGGGGCTGCTGGTCAGCAACGGGCCCTGTCCGCCGGAAGTGGCGCTGACGGTGCTGCAGGGGTCGCTGCTGGGACTGGCCGCGGCACACGCGCGGGGCGTGGTGCACCGGGACTACAAGCCGGAGAACGTGCTCGTCGACGAGGCCGGCGAGAGCAAGCTCGCGGACTTCGGAGTGGCGGCGCCGGCCGGACGCGACGTCCCGGGGCACGGGACGCCCGCGTATATGGCCCCGGAGCAGTGGAACGGGATGCGGGCGACACCGGCGACCGACATGTATGCGGCGTCGGTGGTGTTCTTCGAGACCTTGGCCGGGCGACGGCCCTTCTCAGCGGACACGATGGCCGGGCTGCGGCTCGCGCACGAGGCGGCGCCGGTACCGGTGGAGCAGGTGCCGGAGCCGGTGCGGCCGCTGCTGGTGCTGGGACTGTCGAAGGACCCCGGGCAGCGGTATCAGGACGTGCCGACCTTCCTGGCGCATCTGGAGCGGGTGGCGGTCGCCGGGTACGGGGCGGACTGGCGGGAGCGGGGGACCCGGGACCTGGCGGCCGCGGTGGCCGCGATGATCGCGGCGTTCCCGCTGCTGGCGCTGGGCGGGGGCGGCGGGGCGGCCGGGGC
>JABFXP010000574.1 GCA_013361685.1 Catenulispora sp. | reverse complement strand
GTGGTCGTCGCGCCGTTCGCGCCGCCGGGCGTCGTGGCGCCGCCGCCGGCCTTCGAACCGGTGGCCGGGCTCGTGGCCCCGCCGCTCCCCGCCGCGTCCGGCATCGTGCACGCCGCCGAGGCGAGCACGATCGCCCCGCTCACCTTCGCCAGCCCGACCGCGTCGACCGTGATGCGGGCCTCGACCGCCGCCGAGGCCCCGCCGGCGTCGGTCGTCGAGACCGGCGACAGGTGCACGTCCAGCTTGGCGACGCCGACGTCCAGCGGGATGTCGCCGCTCAGCGGCACCGGGATCTGGCGGCCGAGCAGCACGATGGTCGTGGGCAGCTTCGCCGAGGCGCTCGGCTTCTGCCCCGGCAGGCACGTCGCCTGCGCCGACACCGCGTCGACCTTCAGGATCCCGTTGTCCGCGCTGGCGCCGGGCAGCGTCAGCAGCGGCAGGAAGAGCCGCAGGTTGGCCACGGTCGCATAGGCCTGCGTGTATCCGCCGGGGCCGTTGATGACCCGCGCCGTCCCGGAGACCGCGTCCGCCTTCAGCAGATCGGCTTCCGGCCCCGGCAGGTGCAGCTTGGCGATCAGATCGTCGCGCAGCCGCAGCACCGAGTTGGTGAAGTTCGCCGAGTCCCCGTTCGCGTTCGGCGCGCTCGCCTCACCGAGCGCCAGGTTCACCAGCGGGAGGTCGATTCCGCTCGGGCCGCCCAGGTTCAGCGCGCCGAGGACGCCGTCGAGCAGTTGCACGTCGAGGTCGACCTTGCCCGCGACCGCGGTGGCGGTGCCGGACGACGGCGCCGACGCGGCCCGGGCCGACGCGGCACCACCTATCGTCCCGGCCATGGTGACGGCCACGGCACCCGCGCCCGCGGCCCAGGTGAGGAGACGATGACGCCGAGACCTCGATGAAGAAGAAGGCATCGGCCCGCCTAAGTCGGCATCCGTAGTGGATATCGAGGACATCGCGGTGAACCCCCAAGACTCTTGGACAGCCTCGCTATTCTTGCTCACCGTGGGCGGTCTGACTATCACAAAGCGTGGATTCACCCACACCGGGTAACTTCACGCGAATTTCCGCCTTAGTGCGGGCTGGTATCGGCTAAGCTCGGCCAGCGATCCGGACGACCCGAGAACGGGGACGCGCCGTCATGGCTCGAGCCCTGCCAAACCGTCCCAAGCCGCGCGAACCGTCGCGAACCTCAGGCCGCCCGGACCGTCACGAAGACGTGCCCCGCCAGGTCCAGATCGAGTTCGGCGGTCTCGCCCACCGATCCCAGCAGCACGCCGCCCGGCGACACCGTCGCGCGCACCGTCTGCCCGGGCTGCACCCCGGCCCGCCGCAGGCGCAGCATCAGCTCCGGGTCGGTCTGCAACGGCTCGCCGAGCCGCCGCACCACGAGGTTCTGCGCCGCGCCGGCCCGGCCGCCGCGCTCGACCACGTCACGCAGGTTCGCCACGTCCCCGTCGAGGAACGCCTCCTGCTCCCCGACCGACGCGTCCAGCTCGGCCAGGCCCGGGATCGGGTTGCCGTACGGCGACTCGGTCGGGTGGTCCAGCAGTTCCAGCAGCCGCCGCTCGACGGCCTCGCTGATCACGTGCTCCCACCGGCAGGCCTCGACGTGGACGTCCTCCCACTCCAGCCCGATGACGTCGGTGAGCAGCCGCTCGGCGAGCCGGTGCTTGCGCATCACGCGGGTGGCCTGCTCGCGGCCGGCCTCGGTGAGCTCCAGGTGGCGGTCGCCCTCCACGGTGAGCAGGCCGTCGCGCTCCATGCGGGCCACGGTCTGGCTCACGGTCGGGCCGCTCTGCCCCAGCCGCTCGGCGATCCGGGCGCGCAGCGGGACGATGCCCTCCTCCACGAGCTCGTAAATGGTCCGCAAGTACATCTCGGTGGTGTCGATGAGGTCGCTGCTCACGTTCTGAAGTCCCTTCCCGCGCGCCCGACGGCCGCCGTCTCGGTGCTAGCCGCCGGTCCTCGCAGCCGGTACGCACAGCGGTTCTCTATTCTTGCGCATTCCGCCGACAGTAGTGGGCAGCGTCCACGCAGGTTCACCCAGCGGTTTCGCGCCAGGTCAGCGCAGCAGCGCCTCGGCCCGCTCGGTGCGCAGGTGCAGCACCGCCCGGCCGGACCGCCGGGTCGCCACCAGCCCGGCTCCGCGCAGCACGCCGAGATGCTGCGAGACGGCCCCGGCGGTCACCCCCAGCCGGCCCGCGAGCTGTGTCGTCGTGCCCGGCTCGGCCAGCTGGACCAGCAGCTCGGCGCGGGTGCGGCCGAGCAGCGCGGACAGCGCGTCCGGTGCCGGACGCCGGGTCTCCCACACCGTGCCCACAGCCCGCGCCGGATAGTGCAGGATGCCCGAGGTGGTCGGCTTGGTGTTCACGCACTTGTCCGGCCAGCAGAACACCCCGGGCGCCAGCACCAGCGCGCGGCCGTCGAGCACGACCTGCTTGGCGGCCAGCGGCCACAGCTGCGCGCTGAGCCCGGCGCCGCTGAGCCGCAGCTCGCCGCCGGACCAGCGCACCTCCGGGTGCAGGTCGTCGAAGACCGCGGCGACGCCGAAGTCGGCCAGCACCCGCGCGCGGTAGGCGATGTCGGCCTCCAGCACGCCGAGGATCCGCGGCCAGTGCGGCGCGACGAGCACGTCGAAGACCCGGCGCAGGACGTCGGCCAGCCGCGCCAGCCCGGCGGCCGGGTCGTCGTAGAACTCGCGCTGGAACCGGTCGGAGGGCGGTTCGTTGTTGTCGAAGTACTTGCGCACCCGTTCCGGGTCGGCGCAGCGGATGGCGTCGAGCTCGTCTTCCAGCGTCGGCATGTGCACGTCCGGCACCGGCACCAGCACGCCCGGCCGGACGTCGCGGCCGACGAAGCCGGCCAGCAGCTCGATGCCCGGCACTCGGGCCACGAGCGGCCGGGCCCATCGCACCCACGGCAGGTGCACGGCGTGCTTCCCGGGGACCTGCAGCACGTCGACGGCTTGCAGCGCCTCGTAGACCGGCGAGATGGCGAAGCGCACCCGTGCCAGCTCTGTGTTGGTGATCGGTATCCGAACGGGATTCCCCATCGCCGGACCCCCCTTGCTCCCCGGCGGATTCAGCCTGTGGATTTAGCGAGGAGTAAATCGTAGCTTCGGCGCAGGCCGATCTTCGAATCTTTCGGCATGACTTCTGTGTCCTTGCCTTCCTCCACCCCTGCCCCGGCACCGGCCCCGATCCGGCCGGACGACACGCGGTCCCGCGGCGGGCGGCCGGGCCGCGACTGGCGGCTGTTGTTCACCGCGAGCACGATCTCCGTCCTCGGCGACGGCGCCTTCGTGGCCGCGCTCCCGTTGCTCGCAGCGGGATACACCCGAGATCCACGGCTGATATCCGGGCTCACCGTCGCCGGGACGTTGCCGTGGCTGGTGTTCTCGCTCCAGTCCGGCGCGATCGCGGACCGTTCGGAGAGCCGGAGGCTGTCGATCGTCGCGCAGGGCTGGCAGTTGCTGTGTGTGGCCTTGGTCGGGTTGCTGGCGCTGGACCGCGGCGCGAGCTGGGGACTGGCTGCGCTCTACGTCCTCGCCTTCGGGCTGGGCATGGCCGCCGCCCTGGCGAAAAGCGCCTCGCAGCCGCTGATGACGTCGATCGTCGCGCGCGAACATCTGGTGTCCGCCAACGGCCGGCTGTTCACGGCTCAGTCGGTCGCCAGGGATTTCGCCGGGCCGGCCGTCGGCGCCGCGCTGTTCGCCCTCGCGCCGACGCTGCCGTTCTGGGCCGACGTCGCGACCTTCGCGGCGTCGATGCTCCTCATCGCGCGCCTGCCCAAGCCCGCCGCCCCGGCGCCGAACGCGGATCAGCCTCGCCGCCGGCTGCGCGCCGACGTGAAGGAAGGCCTGACCTGGCTGGCGCACCACCGGCTGCTGCGCACGACCACGCTGCTGTCGGCGGTGGCCAACTTCGGGAACACGATGGGCTACGCGACGCTGGTGCTCTACGTCGGCACGCACCGCTACGGCCTGCTGCTGAGCATCGCGGCCATCGGCGGCATCATCGGCGGTCTGGCCAGCCGCGGCGCCGTGGCCCGCTTCGGCGGCTACACCGTGGTCCGGTTCACGACCACGGTGACTCCGCTGGCGGGCATCGGCATCGGCGTGTTCGGTCCCGACCCGATCGTGGTCGCGGTGCTGCTCGGCGTCGGCAGCATGAGCGCGTCCCTGTGGAACGTGGCCGTGGTGTCCCAGCGGCAGCGCCTGGTCCCGCAGCACCTGCTGGCCCGGGTCTCGAGCGCCGGGATCATGGTGGTGTGGGGCATGCAGCCGCTCGGGGCGCTGACCGGCGGACTGGTCGCCGCGCGGTTCGGGCTGGGGACGCCGTGGGTGATCGGGGGAGCGCTGCGACTGGCCGCCTCGGTGCTGGCGATCCGGCCGCTGCGGGAGTGGCAAGACTGAGTATCTGAGACTTCTGTCAGTGCCGCCGCGTAATAATGGGGCCTGGTTCAGCTGGGCAACACCCATCGGAAATCAAGGAACGATAACGATGTCGCTGCCGATTCCGCGCGGGGTCTCGATAGACGCGCTGCGCACCGCCGCTCTCGCCTGCCAGGGATGCGAGCTGCATCAGGCGCAGCCGGGTTCGCTGAGCGGTCCGACGCAGACGGTGTTCTCCAAGGGGAACCCCGCCGCACGTGTCGTGTTCGTCGGGGAGCAGCCCGGGGACATGGAGGACCGGGCCGGGGTGCCGTTCGTCGGGCCGGCCGGGCAGCTGTTCGACCGGGCGATGGCCGAGGCGGGGATGGATCCGCGGCAGGCGTATGTCACCAACAGTGTGAAGCACTTCCGGTTCTTGCAGGACCGCCCCAACGGCCGGCGGATCCACAAGACGCCGGACGCCACGCACATCGAGGCGTGCAAGCCGTGGCTGCGCGCGGAGCTGACCATAGTGGACCCCGAGGTGATCGTGGCGCTGGGCGCGACGGCGGGGCGGGCGCTGGTCGGTCCGCAGTTCCGGGTGACGCGGGACCGGGGGAAGGTGTTCGTGTGGCCGCCGAGCGGAGACGCCGGGTTCGGCTCCGACCCGTCGCGGCGGCGCGCGGTGTCTTTGGTGGCGACGTCCCATCCGTCCGCGGTGTTGCGAGCGGACAACCAGGAGACGGCCTATAAGGAACTAGTTGCCGATCTGCTTCTGGTCGCGCGTCTACTTGCCTAAAAATCGCTAAGAGTTTGAGAGTGTGGGGTCATGGTGACGATCGCGCGACGGTTCAACGGACCCCCGCACTCCGGTAACGGCGGCTATGTCTGCGGAGTGCTGGCCGGGCAGTTCCTGGCGGAGTTCGGCCCGACGCCCGGCGCGAAGGTCCAGGTGACGCTGCGCAAGCCGCCGCCGCTGGAGAAGCCGCTGACGCTGCGGCAGCCTCCGGAGACAGAAGTACTGCGCCTCTTGGACGGTACGACAGTGATCGCCGAGGCCGAGCTTGTGGAAGCTACTGGCGAACTGATCGAGCCGGTGTCGTACGACGAGGCGGCCGCGGCTTCCAAGGACTACGCCGGCTTCGTGGGACATCCGTTCCCGACGTGCTTCGTCTGCGGTCCGGAACACGCCACGGGGCTGCACATCTTCGCCGGTCCGGTACCCGGCCGTCGCGATGTGGTGGCGGCGCCGTGGACACCGGCGGAGGACACGGTCGGGCCGGAGTTCGTGTGGGCGGCGCTGGACTGTCCGGGGGGCTGGTCGGCGGGCGATCTGGAGGGCCGGCCGGTGGTGCTCGGGCGGATGAGCGTGGAGATGCTCAAGGAATCTGAGCCGCTGGTCCCGGGCGAGCCGCACGTGGTGCTCGGGAGGCACCTGCGCACAGAGGGACGGAAGACGTTCACGGTCTCGGCGCTCTACGGCCCTTCAGGGGAGCCGGTGGCGAGCGCCGAGGCGACGTGGATCGCGGTCGATCCGGCAGCGGTGCTGCCGGCCGACGGCGGGGTCACGGGCTGAGCCGCTCCAGGGTCCAGCCTGTGGCGCTCTGGTCATCGCGCTTATAGCGGAGCCGGTCATGGAGACGGTCGGGACGGCCCTGCCAGAACTCCACGGTTTCGGCGCGGACGAGGAAGCCGCCCCAGAACTCGGGCAGCGGGATCTCTTTGCCTTCCGGCCACTGTTCGGCCAGTTCGGCCGCCCGCTTGTCCAGCCACTCCCGGTCCGGGATGACCGCGGACTGCTCGCTGGCCCAGGCGCCGATCTGGGAGCCGTGCGGGCGGGTGGCGAAGTACTCGGCGTCGGTCTCGCGGTCCAGCTTCGTGGCCACGCCGATGATGATCACCTGGCGATGCAGGGTGTACCAGGGGAACAGCAGCGAACACCGCGGATTGGCCGTGAGTTCCCTGCCCTTGCGAGACCCGAGGTTGGTGTAGAAGATGAATCCGGTTTCGTCGAACCCCTTCAACAGCACTGACCTGCTGGAGGGCTGACCCTCCGGGTCAGTGGTAGAGACCACCATGGCGTTCGGCTCGGGCAACGAGGCCCGGACGGCGTCGTCCAGCCACGTGGCGAATTGGAGGTGGGGTGCGGGAGCCGCGTCCTGTTCACGGAGCGTTCCGATGCCGTATTCCCGGCGGAGCGCGGCGAGCGCTTCAGAGTCCACGAGGCCACGGTAACGCGTGTGACATTCCAGACACAGCACCGCCCCCGGTACAGAGCACGCTGTGTGGCGGGTCACTATAGGAGAGACGCACTAATCACGACACCACCGTGTCGTCACGATGCCGCCGGGGAAGGCGACACCGTGGCAAGCCAGCTGGCCGCATCGAGCCACAGCACGTAGAGCGGCACACAAAGGAAAAAGAGGGAGTACACATGTCCGACTTCGTACCGGGCCTCGAGGGCATCATCGCCTTCGAGACCGAAATCGCCGAACCCGACAAGGAAGGCGGCGCTCTCCGGTACCGCGGAGTCGACATCGAAGACCTCGTCGGGCGCGTGACGTTCGGCAACGTGTGGGGCCTTCTGGTGGACGGCAAATTCAACCCGGGTCTGCCGCCGGCGGAGCCGTACCCGGTCCCGGTGCATTCCGGCGACGTGCGCGTCGACGTGCAGTCCGCACTGGCGATGCTGGCCCCGGTGTGGGGCCTGCAGCCGCTGCTGGACACCTCGGAGGAGAAGGCCCGCGAGGACCTGGCCCGCGCGGCGGTCATGGCGCTGTCCTTCGTGGCCCAGTCGGCCCGCTCGATCGAGCACCCGGGCCAGGCCATGGTCCCGCAGAGCGAGGTCGACAAGGCCGAGACGATCGTCGAGCGCTTCATGATCCGCTGGCGCGGTGAGCCGGACCCCAAGCACGTCCAGGCCATCGACGCCTACTGGACCTCCGCCGCCGAGCACGGCATGAACGCCTCCACCTTCACCGCCCGCGTCATCGCCTCCACCGGCGCCGACGCCGCGGCGGCCCTGTCCGGCGCGGTCGGCGCGATGTCCGGCCCCCTCCACGGCGGCGCCCCGGCCCGCGTGCTCCACATGGTCGAAGCGGTCGAGGAGATCGGCGACGCCCGCAAGTACGTCAAGAGCGTCCTGGACAAGGGCGAGCGCCTGATGGGCTTCGGCCACCGCGTGTACCGCGCCGAGGACCCCCGCGCCCGCGTCCTGCGCCGCACCGCCAAGGAGCTGAACGCCCCCCGCTACGAGGTGGCGAAGGCCCTGGAGGAGGCGGCCCTGGCCGAACTCCGCGAGCGCCGCCCGGACCGCGTCCTGGAGACCAACGTCGAGTTCTGGGCCGCCGTGGTCCTGGACTTCGCCCAGGTCCCGGCCAACATGTTCACCTCGATGTTCACCTGCGCCCGCACCGCCGGCTGGAGCGCCCACATCCTGGAGCAGAAGAAGACCGGCCGCCTGATCCGCCCGTCGGCCCGCTACGTGGGCCCCACCACCCGCAAGCCGGAGACGGTCGAGGGCTTCGAGACGATGGTCCCGCCGAGCGGGTTCCACACTTACAAGGGCTGAGCAGGTTCGCGCGCAGCCCCCGCGCGCGAGGCTGGCTGAGCTGGTTCAAGGGCCGAAAGGGCCGTAGGGCCAGAAGGTCGAAGGGCCGTAGGCCCGGTAGGAAAGGGCTCCCCCGTTTGGGGGAGCCCTTTCCCCTGTCCGGGGGAAGCTGACCACCCCCTCCCCCAGCGATCCTCAAACCATGACGATCACCGCACCCACCACCACCCCGGCCCCCATACCTACAACCCCCACATCCACAACTCCCATCACGAGACCGAGCCCCCTGCGAATAACCCTGTGCGCGATAACCATCGCGGCGGCAGTGCCGTACCTGGTGTTGAAGGCCCTGTGGATCTGCGGCATCGACGTCGGGGTGCAGGGATCGGCAATGCGCGGCGGGGCCATGGCCGGGGCCAACGCACTCACCATCGCGATGGACGGCGCAGCCGCGGCGGTGGCACTGGCGCTGGTGCGACCGTGGGGCGAACGAATACCGGCGTGGATGCTGGTCTTCCCGATGTGGGTGGCCACGGGATTCCTGGCGCCCATCGTGGTGGGGGCGCCGGCGTCAGCGCTGGCCGGGATGGCGGCGGGGCAGGGCGGGGGCGGGGGTGGGGGCGGGGGGAACAGCCAGGAGTCGTTGAGCGGCTGGGTGTTCGCGCTCGTCTACGGCGGATTCGGTGTGCAGGGCCTGGCGCTCGGCGCGGGGTTCGTGCTGTATGTGCGTGCCCGGTGGGGACGGCTGCTCGGGATGCGGTTGTGGGACTTGCCGGGTGGGGCTGTCGGCAGAACAGCGAGCGGCAAGGCGGCCGGCGCGGTGGTCGACGCCGCAGCCCGCGCCTCTGTCGACGCTGTGACTGCCGGAGCAGCCGTCGGCGCGGCCGACGAACCAGCCATCGGCGCGGCCGACGACAGAGCCAACGGCGAACCAGCCATCGCAGCAGCCGACAACAGCGCGATCGGCGAACGAGCCCGCGCGCTGGCCGGCGACATAGTCAGCGGAATGGTCAGCAAGTCAACCGACGCGGTACCTGGCAGAGCGGTCGGCAAAACGACCGGCATGGCAGCCGATGCGGCGCCCGCCGTGCCAGTCAGCGGCGCGATCGGC
>JABFXP010000766.1 GCA_013361685.1 Catenulispora sp. | reverse complement strand
AGGAGAGCCAGAAGGCGGCGGCGGTGAGGGCGATGGTGACCGCGGCGGCGCCGATGGCGAGGCCGGTGGTGGCGCGGCGGTTGGTGGGCACGGGGGTGCTCCTCGTCGTGGTGGGGCCGCGCCCAGTTCGCCGTGGGGGTGGTCGGCGAGCTGGGCGCGGCGGTTGGTGGCCGGTCCCGCGGAGGGCCGCGGGGTCGGCCGGTCTGGTGGTGGTCAGCCGCCGAAGCGGCGGCGGTCGCGGCGTTCCCACGCCTTTCCGGCGCGGTCGGCGTCGGCGGCGTTGCGGTGGCCGCGTCCCATGGAGCCGCGCTCACGCTGCTTCCGGGTCGCCTTGTCCGAGGCGCTCTCGCGTCCGGAGTAGGTGGAGGAGGCCATGGCGCGGTCGTTGCCGAAGAGGCCGAAGAACGCCATCAGTGGTCGGTGACGCAGTCGCCGGGCCGGGTGGCGCGGAAGGCCGTGGTGTGTTCGGCGGGGGTGGGCGCGGGGGGCTGGTGCTGGGTGGTCTGTTCGGCGGGGGTGCCGATGAGCGGCGCGGGGGTGGGCTGGGGTTGGGGCGTGTCGGTACGCTTCACGGTGATCTCCAGTGCTGTCACAGGTTGTGGAGGTCCGGCCCCGGCCATGTGGAGGTGCGAACTCCGGCCGGGGCCGTCTGTGTTGGTGCCGTTCCACAGTGACAGAACTTATGGACATTGTCCAGAAGTTCGGGGAGGATGTAGCCGTGCCCAAGAACCCTGAAAGCGAGGGGAGCCGCTTGATCACCTTGAAGCAGATCGAGCAGGAGCACGGGGTCAGCCGGTCAGCACTGCACACCTACCGGCGCAGCGCCTCCTTCCCTCAGCCCGTCCAGGTCGAGGGCTCCACGAAGATCCAGTACCGCGCCGAGGAAGTGGCGGCGTGGTTCGAGGCGAACCCACCCCAGCAGGGCAAGCGGACCGACCTCACGTCACGAGATGAAGGAGCGGCCATGCCGCCGACAGACGTTCCCACCAGTAGTCGCACCGAGTTGGTGGATGCGGCAGCCGCACTGCTGATCGCTGCGATCACCTTCCGGGACATCGTGAGCGCGTTCGATCCCCAAGCGCTGGCCGAGATGCCCGACGACATCCGGGGACGCGTGACGCGGCCCGATTACCAGGAGGCATTCGACCGGCTGCCCGTGGACATTCGGGCCGAGGCTCGGGCCCTAGTGGATGCCGACCCGGACATCATCGCGGCGCGGGAGTTGTGATGGATGATCTGGTGGCGTTCCTGCGGGCCCGGCTGGACGAGGACGCCGAGGACGCGCGCCTTGCCGAGGCCGTTGATCCCAGCCCGTGGTACGAGGACGTCTCGGAGGGCACCTACACCAGGCAGCGTGAGGGGCTTGATGGGGTTGGGCTCGTGCGGGCGGCGGACAATGTGGGGTTGTGGGATCGCGAGTCGTCGTCGGCGCTGTCGATGGCGGCCGTGACGTCGGTGCACGTCGCCCGTCATGATCCGGCGCGGGTGCTGCGCGAGGTCGAGGCCGGGCGGAAGCTGGTGAACGCGTACGCCGAGGTCGCCGACAACGACGTCGACATGCCGTACGAGTACGGGTACGGCTGGGCGAACGGCCTCGGCCTGGCGGTGCGCCTGCTCGCATCGGTGTACGCCGCCCACCCGGACTACCGGCCCGAGTGGGCGCCCACCGTCTGAGCCCGGACGTATTACCGCCCTGTCACCGTGCTGCTGGTGGCGGGGCGGTGTTGTGCGTGCGCGGCTACGAGGCCGCGTCGGCGGTCATCTTCGACGGAAGTACCGCCACCCCCAGCAGCACGGTGGCCATGTCGGTGCGGCACTGCGAGGCGTGCTCGTCCGCCAGCGGGTTCCCGGGGCAGTTGTCGGAGATGTAGGCGTTGTATCCGGCGAGGATCTTCGCGACGAGGTCGACGGTCGCCGGGTACTTTGCGGCCTGTCCGCTGTTGTCGAGGGACTGCTTCATGGCGAGGAGTGTGGTGTCCGCTGACCGGAGGGCGTTGGCGCAGGCGTCGGATGAGGGTGAGGCGGTGCATTGGGCTTGTGCGGGGTCGAGTTGGCTGAGGAGCTGCTGTACGCGGTTTTTCCACGCGGCGGTGTCCCACACGGTCGGGCTGGTGGTTGACGCGGTGCTGACGACTCGTTCGGGCCCGGGGTGGTGGCTTTCGCTGGAGCAGGCGGTGAGTGCGAGGCCGGCGGCGAGCAGGAGTGCGGCCGCGGTGGTGGTGCGGGTGTGCATGGGTGTGTCCCCCCTGGTTGGTGTCAGGGGGGAGTGTGGCGCCCGCGTGAAGGCGTGGTGGGGGTTGTGACCGGGTTGTGACGCGGCTCAGTGCTCGCTGTCGCCCTGGAGGTCGGGGTGGGTGGCGAACATGATGGCGTCCTGGGCGTCGAGGAGGGCGTTGACGGCCTGTGTGGCGTCCACGCCGATGGTGACCTCGATGGGGGGCGGTTCTTCCTCCGTGCGAGGCGTTTCGGTGCTGTCGTCCATGGCTGCATTGTCCTTTGCGTGCGGGGCGGGGGAAGGGCCGTGCGCCCGGATGCTCGGCGGCACGGCCCACGAGGGCGGCGCTGCGGTCAGGTGAGTTGCGGTGCGGTGATGACCTGGTGCGGTTCCAGGGACACGAAGTCGCAGCCGCCTTCGACGTGCACGCCCTGGTCGTCGTCGCGCCACGCCTTGTCGATGGTGAACGGGATCGAGGCGGCGGCCGTCATGAACGGCCCGCGGGCGGCTTGCTTGGTGGCGTAGACGCCGAGGATGGTGCCGCCGCCCTGGTACAGCTCGCCGGAGGTGAGGATCCAGACGACGGGGCCGGCCGGGGCGGTGGTGGGGCGGGGTTCGAGGTGCGTCACGGTGTCTCCGTTCAGGGGTCGGGGCTGAGTGCCTCGCAGGGTGCACGGGTGGGGTCCGTGCACCCGCCGTGGCGATCAGGCCGTGGCGTTCAGCGCCTTCACGACGGGCAGCGCGAAGCCGTCCAACTCGGCGGCCGCGTCCCAGTCGGAGTAGATCTCCACCGGCCACGCGATGCCCGGCAGCGTCACGGTGACAGTGATCTCCATGACGGCTCCCTCGACCGGCCGGACCGTCACGATGCCGCCGTGGCGCGCGTGCAGCTCGTCCAGCTCGCGGATGGACCAGACGAGGCGGCGGACGGGCGTCTCGCCCTCGTCGGGGCGGACCGTGTCTTCGATGTACTGGCCGAGGATGGCGCGGACGCGGTCGGCGAGGCGCTGGGAGTGGGCGCCGCCGTTGTTGGTGGGGTTGCCGTACTGGGCGTCGTGGCAGTCCTGGGCGCAGCCGGAGCAGGTGCGCACGAAGGGCGCGGCGTTGGGGTGGCGGCGGCAGGTCTGGAGTCGCATGGGGTGTCCGATCGGTCGGATGGTGCGCGGGTGGGTGGTCAGGCGGCGAGGCCGAGGATCTCGGCGGCGACGCGGTGGTAGCAGACGTGGCGGCCCTTGAGGCCGGCCGGGCAGGTGCAGCCCTGGGCGGCGGTCTTGTAGGTGCGGGTTCCGTCGCTGCTGACGACGGCGAAGACCCGGCGACCGCGGAGGGGGAGGATGCCGCCCTGCTCGATCAACTCGACGGCCTTCTCGATCGCCTGCGGCTTGTGGGCGACCGCTTGGGCGGCGGTGGCCTTGCGGATCTTACGGGCGCAAGTGGGGCCGACGCCGGCGGCGACCGACTTGAGGGACCGGAGGGTCCGTCCGCAGTGGCGGCAGCGGGTCTGCTGGGTGGCGGTCATCGGGTCCCCCTCGGTTCGACTGTCTATTTTCTAGACAAGGAGAGCATGACACTCCCCCGCTCGCTTGTCTAGTTCTTAGACAAGGATGCGGCTAGGAAATAGACACCGCCCGTGGGACCATGGCCCCATGACCGACTGGGACAAGGAACTCCGCCGAAAGCGGGCTGCCCTCGACCGCGCCGAACGGGCCGTTGAGGAGGCAGCCGCTGGCGCCCACGCCGACGGGCACCCGTACCGGTGGATCGGCGAGCGTGTCCGCATGAACCACGAGACGGTCCGCAAGACCGTCGCCCGCTTCAACGCCGAACGCTGCAACGCCGTCGGGGACGCTCCGAACAGCTTGGGTACCGAGCGCTGCGACCTGCCGGCGGGACACGAAGGGCGTCACTACGAGGGGATCACAACGTGGCCCAACCGCGTCGCCGCCCCTGCCCGGCCTGACCCCGAGGAGCACTGACATGGCCGACGCGCCGCCCACCGCAACCGTCGCCCACGGAGACGGCAGGGGCATTCTCAACACCTACTGCCTGACCTGTCCTCGCCCGGCCGACGTGACGCTGCCACTCACCATCAACGACGTCGACCACTGGGAGCAGTGCCGCGCCTGCGGCCGGTACGTCGTGGACGTCGCCAGGGACGCCGCCGCCGTGTCCGGCCCGGGGAGCAGCCGGTGAGCGCCGTCGTTTGCGTCTGTGCCCACGGCGCCAGCGTGCATGTGGACGACCGGGTGGCCGACGCGCAGCCGGTGTGCCTGCAGTGCAGGTACGAGGCGGGATCGTGCCCGTTTCCGTACTGGCATCCGCTCGTACCCGACGTCCCACAGAGGAGCCGCGAGGAGGCGTTCCTGAGCCCCTACGACCTGATCATGCGTGCGATTCGTCAGCGCGAGGGCAGCTCTGCCTGACCTCTTCCCGCCCGCCCCGCGCGGGTGCATGCTTGCCACACCCCCCACGGTCCCCCCTCGCCCCGCCGCGCCACCCCTCCAACGCGGCGGGGCACCCGGCTGTTGCGGGGCATGCGAACGGCCCGCCACCCCGAAGAGTGACGGGCCGCTTGCCCCCAAGTGGTCCACGCAGGCTACGCCCAGCGCCGCGTCTTGGGGAGCCCCTACGCCGCAAGCGTGGCCTCGCGTGCGACCGCGGCCCGCCACTCCGCCTGGAGCCGCGCCAGCGCGTCGAGCGCCTCCTCGTCCCACACGCGGGTGCGCCGTACGAGGTCCCGGATCTCCGCGTTGATGACCGCTGCAGGGCGCAGGGCAGCGCACGGGCAGGAGATCGGGGACATACGAACAGCCTACCGAGCGACACCCCGGCGGGGCGCAACCGCAGGCCACCACGCCTGCGCTCTACGCCGCGCGCAGTTGGTGGAGCATCAGCAGCGCGGCGACCGCGTTCGCCGACCGCACCTCACCCCGTGCCAGCATCGCCGGCACCTCTCCCAGCGGCACCCATTCGCGGCGCTCCGACTCAAAGTCGTCCTGCGGGTGCCCGAGATACTCTGCGGACTCCGACCAGTACACGTGATGCCGCGAGTCGCTGAGTCCGTTGGACGGCTCCACAGTCAGCAGATGCCGCAGCGGGCCCGGCCGCCAGCCGGTCTCCTCCAGCATCTCCCGCGCGGCCGCGGCCTCCAAGTCCTCGCCGTCCTCGACGACACCGGCCGCCAGCTCCCAGCCCCAGGTGTCAGTGATGAAGCGGTGCCGCCACAGCAGCAGCACCTCGTTGTCCGTGTTGACGGCGGTGGCCAGGGCGACGGGCCGCTGACGGAGGAGGTAGTGGTCGAGGTGCCGGCCGTTGGGCAACTCGACGTCGGCGAGGTTCACCTTCAGCCAGGGGTTCTCGTAGACGGTCTTCTCGCTGAGGTTCTTCCACACCGACACGCTGGGCTCCCGTACTGGACTGTGGGGGTTGCCCGGGACGCTACCGCAGCGGCGCGGCTACAGCGGAACCGACAGCGCCGCGTCGATCTCCTCCACAGCCTGCCGTCCGGCAGCCGAGCCGTGCCCATCGAGCATCCCCCGCAGCCGCGTGAAGCGGTCCCGCAGCCGCTGCGACTCCTGCCCACGGGCGAGATCGAGCGCGGCCAGGGTGTGGGCCGCGGCCAGCTCATCCTCCCCGCGGCCCAGGTCAGCGGTGGCCAGGGTGGCGAGGCGGTGGATGCTGCCGCGGGCGTGTGCCCGGACCCGGACGGCCTCAGCGGCGTACGTCTGGGCGGGGGCGAAGTCGCGGAGGCTGATGAGGGCTTCGGCGAGCTGGGCCTCGACGAGGCCGGGCTGGACGTACCCGAGTTCGGCCGGTTCCTCGCCGGGCCGGATGCGGCCGGCCGCGTCCTCGGCGGCGGTCATGCACCGGTGCGCGGCGGTCTGGTCGCCCATGCGGGAGAACGCCTTGGCCTGCATGGCGTACAGGTCGGTGGCCAGCGCGGGTGAAATCGCGGTGCCGGCGGCACGGATGCCGGCCTCGGCGAACGCGACGGCCTGCCGGTAGTCGCGCATGAACACCGCCTGATTGACGAGGAGCGCGACCACGTACCCGCCGAACGCCCGGTCCCCGGACGCCTTGGCCAACCGGAGCGCCTGGTGGAAATACCTCTGCGCGAGGCCCTGCCGGTCGGAGTCGTAGGCGCAGATCCCGGCGACCGCGACGAGGCCGCCCACCGCGCGGTGGAGTTCGCGTCCGGTCGCGTCCGTGTAGGCGCCGCGCACGAGCGGTGCGGTGTGCTCAGCGAGGAAACGGACGACGCGGCCGCGGGTGGCGACTCCGCCGGCCTGCCGGTACAGCGCCTCGTAGTGGCCGCGAGCGACCCGCAGCACCTCAACGTCGGACGGTCCCACGTGCACGGTGCCGACCCGGGAGACGTCGCGGTCGTCGGGCGGGTTCTCCCACTCCCACACGGGGCCGACTGCGGCTAAGCCGGTGATCAGAGGGGCGTGTTGGAGGTCTTCGCGTTGCTGGCCGTCACCGCGCCACATCGCCGTCGACCGGTCGATGAACCCGGCGAGCGGCGCAGCGTGCTCGGCGCCTGCGGCAGTGCCCATGCCGATGTCCGCGAGAGAGACGGGCCGTCCGAGGCGGTCGGCGATGATGCCGCAGATCAGGTCGGGGACGATGCCGCGGGGGCGGGCCCCGGCGAGCCAGCGGATGACCGCGGTGTGGTCGTAGCGCAGCCGAGTGCCGCGCGCCCGTCCCGCTTCGTTGACGCGCCAGGCCAGGCCCTTCTTGGAGATGCCGGCCTCGGCCAGGAGGGCGTCGAGGAGGGTGTTGGGCTCCATGATGGTTCCTCACGTCACGCTCAGTGCATCGAGCGTAGCGGAACAGCAAACGCACAGTGTGTGTTCCGAGCACTCGCGCTCGGGCCTGGTACACACTCCCGCCATGTGAGCACAGTGCCGACTCTTGATCCATGTCGACCGAATACGACACGGGTAACTGGCCGCAGGCGCGCGCGACGGCGCTCCTGCTGCGCAACGACCTCGCAGAGCTGGGCATCCCGGCCGAGGTGGTGCGGCAGATTCTGCCGCTGGGAGACATCGGCGGCGGCGAGCACATCCGCATGGGCACGTGGCCGGTGGATGCCGCCCGGCTCCTGCTGGCCAGGCTCCTTGGACGTCCCGTTGAGGAGCCGGCGCCGTGAGGCGCTGCCGGTGGCACGACGGTGACGTGCCCGACGGGCAGGCCCGGGAGGTCTACACGACCACCGCGATCAGCGGCCCCGAGCGGCCGGTGTACGCCTGCGAGCCGTGCATCCGCACCCACGGGCTTCTTCCGGCGTCTCAGCCCGTGCTGATAGGGCGTCGGGACGCGGCACCGATCGCTCCCGGAGGCGCGGCGTGAGTGTGTGGGCCGAGGGCCCGCTGGTTCCCAGCTGGCCTCCACCGCCCAAGCCTCACCGGTACTGCGGCGAGTGCACACGCCTGGACGAGGAACGCATCTACTGCGAGAGCATCCAGGACGGCTCCGGCGTGACGGACGCGCGGGTCCTGCTGCGCCGTCATCTGGCCGCAGCACACGGGCACACCGGCCGCCCGGCGCCTCTTCAAGCCCCCGTGTCGGGTCTGCCCCGAGCGGCTCGGCGCGGGTGATGCCCGCTCCCCCCTGACGTACTGGACATGCGGGCCGAGGGGAGCGGACCCCATCCCTACGAGGCATCGAAGGGAGGTGCCCGCCCATGCTCGCATACGGCCCTGGGGACGACGATCCGACGCCGCCCCCGGAGAATCCGGACTGCGGAGGCGGTGACGGCTGCGGCCGCCGCTGACCACTGACGGGGCCGGCGGCCGCGGATCGGCCGCCGGCCCACTTGAAGGAGACCGTTGATGCCGCACTGGCATGCCTACACATACACCGGGCACACCCGGCCGCCGGACCGTGAAGCCCGCGACCCCAACTCGCCGACGCCGCCTCTGGTGGTGGCGGATTGGCCGCGAAAGCCCCGCAGCATGCTCGCAGGGACGTTCACTGCCGTGGACGACGCGATGGGGTGGCTGGCCAAGCAACTCGCCGACACGCCACCCCTGACGACCGCCATCGCGCCCGAGCTCATCATCGGGTACGCCCGCGAACGCCTCACCCAGGAGCCCGGGGACCAGGTGACCCGCTACTACACGGCCGGGTCGTACGCCTGCCGGGACCTGGTGCGCTGCCCCCCGGCCGGGCCGTGCCCGGACCCGCCGGAAGGGGCCGGGCGGTGAGCGGCCGGCACACGGCGCCCCCGAGCGTCCCGGTGCGGGTCGTACGGGCCGCTGGCCGGTACGCGGGCCCGCTGTGGGTGCTGACGCTGGTGGTGTCGGCGATGGCCATGGGTGTCCTGCTGGCGGCTCGGTGACGCCTCCTCAAGCTGGCCGCGGGATGCCGTTGAGCAAGCGCCCGCGGTCCTGGTCCCGGCCGCCGACCACCCCCGTCGCGGGGTGGCCGGGACCACCACCTCTCCACGGTTTTGTTCAGGCGTGGGGAGAATCCGGTCTGCCGTGCAGAGCGGCTGGGCGCGTTCATCGCCCTGGACGGCCGGAGCGTGTCCCCTGGCCTGCGGTCGTCGCCGGGGGGCACGTGGTGCTCCACCTCAATCCACTCTTGTGCAACGTTGCAGGCCGCTGTCACGATGCATGAGAACGATTACACGAGGCGTCAACCTTGCTCCGCAGACATCACTCGATCGGGGGAATCTCGCCATGTACACGCATGGGCCGGGGTAACAGCAGTCCGTGGGGTGCGGCCTATTCGGCGTCAGGCGCCCCCGGATCACGAGACAGGAGGGATCCGATGGGCACCCCGAGTGCCTCCGCCACCAGCAGCACGGCGGAGAAGCGGATCTCGCCGCCGGCCTCGATGCGCTGCACGCTCGACAAGGAGAGCCCGGCGCGCTCCGCCGTCTGCTCCTGCGTGAAGCCGCGGAACCGGCGCCAGTCCTGGATGCGGCGCCCGTGGGTGCGGCGGCGGTCGTGAACCCATTCAGGTAGCGGCGGTGGTGCAGGCACCTCACAAACGCTGCGGGCCTCAAGATCGCAGGCCCACAGCAGATCTGAAGTGTTTTGTGATCTTGATCTATCCCCCCTCTCAGTCGGCCGTCGGCGGTGGCAGCCCCCCAGGCGCACCGCCGGCGGTCTTTTGCTGCCGGGAGCGCGGTCGGGCGATTTGCTACTCACCCATTCGACGGCCTCCGTCGGTCGCCCCGGGGCGTGTTCCCGTGGGAACACGGGCCGCCAACGGATGCCACTCGGAGGCGCATAGCGTCAACGAGCGTCAACGAATGACGCCAGTTTGACCCGATTTCAGGGATCACCGCAGGTCACAATAGGGATACGAAACTGGTTCGAGTCCCGTCACTCACCCTGAACGATCAAGGGCTGACCTGGGAAAACGGGTCAGCCCTTCGTCATCCCCGGATTTTGGGAACACCACGGGAACACCGGCCCCTCCCCCAGCCCCCAAAACGGGCCTATCGTCCCGCCATGGCGAGCATCACAGAGCGCCCCAAGAAGTCGGGCGCGACCACCTTCCAAGTCCGCTGGCGCGAAGGCGGCAGCCGCACAGGCACCGTGCAGAGCGAGAACTTCGGCGACCGCCCATCCGCCGACACCTTCAAGCAACTCGTCGACCTCCACGGCCAGCACTGGCCGCCCGGCTGGGTCCGCGGGCGCGGCTTCGTCGAGGAACCCGAGGTACCCGGCGACGTGCCGCTACTGGACTACGCCTACGCCTACGTGGACGCCCTCACCGGCATCGACGACCGCACCCGCGACGACTACCACCGCGAGGTCCGCATCCACTTCGCACTGATCGAGCACCGGCAGCCGAGCGGCGCCATGGTGCAGGCCACGATCGCCAACCTGACCCAGGAGGACGTGACGGCGTGGGTGCGGCGTGAGGAGCGTGGCGAGCCTGCCCCGGCTGGGTCGACGCGGGAGTGGCTGCGGGCGCCGGCGGATCCGAAGTCGATCCGGAACCGGCATGGGTTGTTGTACTGCGTGATCCAGTCGGCGATCGACAGCTCGACGCCGCTGCGGACCGCGAACTGCTGCAAGGCCACGAAGCTGCCCCGCGTCGACGACGAGATCGAGGCGGACATGTGCTTCCTCGAGCGCGACGAGTACGCGCGCGTCGCGGCCGAGATCACGGACCCGGACGCCCGGGACCTGGCGGACTGGCTCGTGGGCACAGGGATGCGCTGGGGCGAGGCGAGCGCCCTGCAGGTCCGCGACTGCAACCTGACCGGCCAGAGGCCGTACGTGGACATCCAGCGGGCCTGGAAGAAGGCCAAGACGGGCTCGGAGAAGGCGTTCTACCTCGGTCCGCCCAAGACCAGGCGGGCGCGCCGGCGGATCTACCTGACCGCGGACCAGGCCGCCGTGGTGCGCCGCCAGGTGGCTGGAATGGGGCCCGAAAGTTTCGTATTTCGGACCCCGACCGGCCGAGCGTGGAGGCACGCCAACTTCTACAACCGCAAGTGGCTACCGGCCGTGCGCGCCGCGGTGGAGAAGGGTCTCCCGAAGCGTCCGCGTATCCACGATTTGCGGCATACGCACGTGGCGTGGCTGATCAATGGCCGGATCCCGCTGCCGGCGATCCAGTTGCGGCTAGGGCACGAGTCGATCCAGACGACGATCGACCGGTACGGGCACCTGGTGGATGACCTGGCGGACGATGTGCTGGCGGCGGTGGAGGCCGCGATGGCGGGGCCGGTAGGGGCGGCCCCGCGGCGGCTGGCCGTAGTGCCGAGCGCGGGCTAGCTGGCGTGCCGCAGCCGGGGCGGCGTCGAGTCGTCCCGGTGCGGTTCCCAGAGCCCGTGTCGCCTCAGGTGGGTGACGAGGCGGTTCAGTTCGTCGATGACCACCGGCAGCGGGGTGCCCTCGGTGATGAGGTAGCGGTGGAGGTCATCTCCTTCGATGAGTACCACCGGCTGGCCGGGAGGCAGTATGCCCTCTGCCACGATCCGGAAGATGTCCTCCACCGCGTCCGCCGCGTCCGCCGTCTGCATCGAACCCCCTTGCGCAGGTGTCAACGCTCACCGTATCCGAGCAAAAGTTCGAATGCAGCGTGCGCGACTCATGGATCCTTGCGCCCCCCAGGCGGATCACAAGAGATACCAGCCCGATCGATTTTGGACTAGCCCGCGTACGAAAGTTGTACTAGGTGGGGTCGTTGGGGCTGTCGGGGTCATCGGCCCTGACGGGGAAGGACTCGGCGATGGACACGAGGCGGTCCAGGTCTTCGGGGGACATGCTGAGTGCCCTGTTGGTCAGGATCCTGACGCGCCGGTCGCCGTCGAGGTCGGTGGTGGTGATGCCGAGGAATTGCTCGCCGGCGGCGTCCTGGATGTCCCGCACGGGTAGCTGAAGGCCGATCGCGAGGGCTCTCAGCTCCCGGTACTGCAGGGGGGTGATCGGCTCGCGTTTCTCCATGCGGTCGATCACGCCGTGCTTGATCATCTGCTCTTTGGTGTCCGGGTCGAGGCATTTTTCGGCGAGTCCGCGCAGGCTCAAGCGCAGCTCCGACCTGCGTCGTTTGACGAGGTCGGACAGGGCGTATGACGTCTCCTGCTCGGCCATGAGGATCATCCTGCCACTCCTGTGCGCGCAATGGGCTGTGGGGTGTCCATGCCGTCAACGGTGGCGGGCTGGCGTCTGCCCTGTTGGGACACCGTTGGCGTTCCGCGTATTGGACAGAGTGTCCACGACGTTGGACGTGGTGCGCTAGAGGCGCATTGAGTCATTGGGGTGGCCACCACAACTCCTTCACACGAATCTGTCCATCTGGATGGACAATCCGTCCAAGCAGTGCGATGCTCCTTCTGTCCAAACAGATAGACAGTTCGTCCAACGAGGTGGACATGACCCCTCGCACACCCATGTACCGACCGGTCAGCCGCCAGCTCATCCGGCAGCTCATGCGGCGTACCGGAGACGGCGGACCCGTCTCCGTCCGCCAGCTCGCCGCCGACGCCGGCGTGGCCCGATCCACCGTCGGGGGCCTCCTCACCGGTGATCAGGACTCCGTCCCCGAGGCTGCGGCCCGCTCGATGGCCCAGCGTCTGGGCGTAGACCTTCTGGTCGCCTTTGAGGAGGTCTGCCGCAGCACCACCAGCGTCACGGAGTACGCGGCGCTCGTACGCACCTCCGACGAGGTGTCGGCATGAAGCTCTACGACTACGACGAGGCCGCCGCCGAGTTGCGGGTCAGCAAGACGTGGCTGCAGCGGCACATCAAGGAGCTGCCGCGCACGAAGAAGGGCCGCGTCGTGCATTTCACCGACGAGGACCTCCGGCGAATCAACGAGATGTTCCACCTCGAACCGGAGAGCGGCCCGCTGGCGGCGGTCGCGCCGGTTCCGGTGACGACGGGTGGTCATCCGCTGGCGCATTTGAAGCCGTTGAGCGGGCGCTCGGTCCGCTCTTCCTGATCCATCCCCGCGTAGTGCGGGGCCGCCCGCTCGGCCAGGAGCGGGAGACCCCTGGGCGCTGCGCCCCTTCCCAAACCACGAAGAGAGAGGCGAGAGCCTTGAGCAAGACTATCGACCAGCCCGAGAGGCTGGTCATCTACGTCGACCGTGAGAACGACCTGTGGCGCGTCGCCGGCCGCACAGCCGACGGCGAAGAGCTGATGGCGTGTGCCGCCCCGCGTGAGCGCAGCGACATTGGCGACCCGGGCCCGACGAAGTTCCCGTGGACGCGGTCCACGGTGGAGCGCTGGTTCGGTCCGCTGGTGCCGGTGACGCCGGACGCGGAGGTGTCCGAGCTGGCGGCCGTGGACGCGGCGCTGCACGAGGCGTTCGGCCGGGACGAGTCGGCGTGGTCGCTGGAGCAGTCGGCGCGGTATGTCGCGGAGATCGACGCAGTGCACGCCCGGTTCGAGACCTGCCGGGCGGTGGCATCGTGAGCGCCCCGCTGGACTTCGAGGCGTTGCGCGAGTCGCTGCCGGTGGATGACCCGGATCGGCATGCGCTGGACACGGTCGCGGACGAGAGCTTTGCGCGTCTGGCGCCGGGTTACCCGGACACGTCGAACCCGCAGGATTTCGCAGCATCGGTCGCGGCCAACCTCGTGCAGCTTCCGGACTGGGGCGAGGCCCCGGTGTCGGCGGGCCGGCCGGTGGCGGACACCCCGACGGGGGGTGCGCTGTGACGCAGCAGTTGACGCCGGAGCAGCTCGTCGAGTACCGCGCCGCGGACATCGGCGACTGGTGCCAGGGCCCGTGGACGCAGGACCCGGTGGAGGGTCCGGCGGGTGAGGCCGGGCACTTCCTGGTGAAGGACGCGTCGGGTCAGGTCGTGGCGATGGTGCCTCACTGGGGCGGGTCGATCGCGTTGTTCATCGCGGTGGCCCGGGACGCCGTGCCCGCGTTGTTGGCCGCCTTCGACGAGTCCCAGGAAGACGTGACGGGTGCCTGCCTCTCGCTGTGGGAGGAGGAGCAGGACCACAGGCGGACGCGTACGGCGTTCGGGTCGGCGCGGAAGCGGGCGGCGCGTCTGCGGGCCCGGGTCGCCGAGTTGGAGGCGGAGCGGCACTCGACGAACGAGGCCCTCGACGACGCGGTCCGCGCGCTGAAGGACCGGCAGGCCGAGGTCGAGCGGCTGCGGGCGTCGGCTGAGGGCGCGCACCGCCGCATCAATGAGGTACTCGACTACCTCGCGACCAAGGACGCCACGAAGCTCTCCGGGGACGCCGGGGCCATGGGCTTCCACATCGTGGCGGTGCTCGACAGCCCTCCGCGCGACGACGAGCCGGTGCCGGTGCGTCCGGCGCTGCCGTGGACGGTGGTCCTGACCGACCTCGGCGTGTCCGACTTGGTGTCGGAGCTGGCGTCGGTGCTGCTCGACTACTACCGGCCCGAGCACACCGATGACGCGGTGCTGCTGGCGAAGGTCGGCGAGGTGCTGGCGCACCACCGGGACCAGGCGGCCCGCGAGCTGGCACGGGTCGCCGAGGCGGGTGAGTCGTCGTGAGCGCCTACACCCTGACGCTGGCCGCTCCGGCTGCGGTCGCCATCGCCTGGGCCGTGCTCTGCCACGTGGTGGGCATCTGGTGGCCGGAGGACGGTGACGGCTCCGGCGAGCCCGAGGGCGGTGAGCCCAGTGTCGGTTGATCTGCTGCTCGCGCCGGTGGGCTGGCTGGAGTCCGGGCCCGTCCCCGCGCTTCTCGCGAACCCGTGGACCGAGTACCCGACCGTGGCCGTGCTGGTCGTCGGTGCGCTGGCCACCGGCGCCGGCCTGGGTGCCGCATACGACCGGCTGACGGTCGCCGCGCGCCACGGGCTGATCGCGGCCGCGCTGCTGGTGGCCGTGTACGCGCCACACCGCCAGGGGGTGGCCCGGTGAGCGCCGCCTACTACCGCTGCCCCGCCGGTATCTGCTTCGCGCGGTTCACGTTCGACCCGGACCACGAGACCCCGTTGCCGGAGATCCCGGCGTCCTCCGACATCGCTCATGACGCGCTGGTCGAGCACCTGATCGCCGTGCACGAGGTGCCGCGGGAGCAGGCCGGGCGGCTCGCTAGCAACGCGCCACGCGTGCCCGAACGCGGCGCCACTCGAACCACTTCCCAGGGGGGAACCCATGACTGACTCGCGTGTGCACCGTATCGACGTCGAGCAGCGCCCCGACGGGGCGGTCCTCACCCCGGCGGCCGAGCACTACGAGGAGCTGCTGAAGGACCTGTTCGGCGTGCTCGCCGAGTCCCCGGAGCTGCTGGACGACCTCGTGGACCTCGTCGCCGGCGACCCGCCCGCGAACGACCCCCACGCGATCGACCGGCCCTCGCGGGACGACAAGTTGGCCGAGCAGCTCGTCCGCGCGCTCCCCGTGGCATCCCGCTCGATCCGTCTCCACCGGCCCGCCGCGGTGACCCTGCGGGAGCGGCTCGGCGCCGCCCTCGGACGCCGCTGGGCGGGACGGAGGGCCGCGTGATGCTCATCATCAACCCCGGCTCCGGCCCCGTCCCCGAGGCCACCGAAGAGCACGCCACCGCGAACATGGCCGTCCTCGCCGACGACCTGCGCGCACGCGGCGTGGCCGTCGACACCTTCATCCGGCGCCCCGAGGCCGACTACGGCGACGGCCGGTACGCCTACGTGCTCACCGTGACCGACCACCCCAGCGCTGAGATCCAGATGCCGGGCCTGCCTACCGACCAGGTTCGGTACCTGGGCGAAGAGGGCCAGAACATCTGGGACTTCCCGCGGCTGTACGTCGACGACTCCTCGTGGGTCTGGAAGTTCGCCCTGGAGGTGATCCGTGATGCGTGACGTGCTGATCCTCCTCGCCCTCACCGCCGTCCTGTGCACGGCCGCGTTCGTGTACGAGCGGGCCCGGCGTGGCGGCACACTCCACCGCCGCGGCCCGTGGACCAACCAGAAAGGGGGCCGGTCGTGACGGTCCGAGACACCCTCATCGCCGCGCTCCGCGCTTGGGCCGACCGCCACGACGGCGAGATCGCGCCCGAGGTGCCCGAGCAGATGGCCGACGCCTACCGCGCCGAGGTACTCGCCGAGGCCGACCCGTGGCCCGTCATTGACCGCCTCGTCGCGTGGCTCGACCAGAACAACGGCCGCAGCCACACCGAGATCACCCTCCGCCTCCTGAAGATCTCCGAGGAGGCCGGAGAGGTCGCCCAAGCCTGGATCGGCTACACCGGGCAAAACCCCCGCAAGGGCGTGACACACAGCGCCGGGGACGTGGCTGACGAGCTATGCGACGTCATCGTCACCGCCATGGTCGCCCTTTACTGCGTGACCGACTTCCCGGCCCGGCACTTCGCGGGGAAACTCGCCGAGATCGCCGCCAAGCGGGGCGCCGGGAAGGACACCCTCGGCGGCGGCCAGCCGCCCGCGGGCGAGTCCACCCAGCCCGGTCCGGACCTGCACAGCCTCGTCCACACCGCTCTCGCCGACCTGGCGCGACTGCTGCCCCGCCACACCGTGCGGTTGTTCACCGACCGCGTGGTTGACGCGGTGGCCCCGCTGGTGCCGTACCGGCGCGTGTGGGACCCCGCACTGCCGCCTGGCGGGTACGTCTGCAACATCTGCGGGGAACCGGTGGAGTCGGAGCCGTGCCCCCAGCACGGGCCGGAGGACACCGAGGCCGCGCCCGGCTTCTTCCAGCCCGGCCGCACCTACACCCGCCGCGACGGCACCACCTTCCAGTGCTTCACCGTCACCACCACCCCCTGGAACGGCCAGCCCCTCGCAGTCGGCTGGCACACCGACCTCGCCGACATCACGTCCATCAGCTGGCGGGGCGTCGACGAATGGCGGCACGAGTACGACGGCTGCCAGCCGCCCGCCGAGGACGGTGGCCAGTGACCTCTCCCAAGCACGCCCGGGAGACCGAGCGGGGCCGCTACTACAGCGACCCCGCCGGCGGCCCCGACCTCGTATCGGTCACCAACGTCATCGACACCGCCGTCAACAAGTCCCACGCCCTCGTCCCGTGGGGCGTCAAGCTCACCGTCGAGTACGTCCTCGACAACCTCACGGCCATCGCCCGGCGGATCCTCACCGACCGGACGGGGCTGGTGAAGGACATCAAGGCGATCCACCGCGACGTCCGCGAGCAGGCCGCCGACCTCGGCGACCGCGTCCACAATGCGGCCGAAGCCCACGTGCTGGGCGCCCCGACCGTCGCGGACATCGAAGTCGCCCCCTACCTGCACCAGTTCCGGTTGTGGCTCACCGCGTGGGGCATCGACATCGACAAGCACGTCGTCGCTGCGGAGATCACCGTCCTCCACCGCCGTCTCGGCTACGCGGGCACCGCCGACCTCATGGTGTGGCTACCCACCGGCCCCGGCGGCGCGCTGGAACTGTGGTTGATCGACTACAAGTCGAGCGCTACCCGCCCGGCCAAGTCGGTCTACCCGGAGAACACCCTCCAGCTCGCCGCGCTCCGCTACGCCGAGACCGTGCTGCTGCCCGACGACACCGAGCAGCCCATGCCCCGCATCGAACGGACCGGCGTCCTCAACCTCCGCAGCGGCTCCCACGCCCTCGTGCCGATGCCCGCCGGCCGGGACGCTCACCGCGCGTTCCGCGGCGCCCTCGAAACCACGATGTGGCTGCACGCCGCCCCGTCCTCGTACCCCGCGCTGTACGCGCCCGGCCAGACAATTCCGCCGGCGCGCCGCCGCACGACCCGAAAGGCAGCCTGGTGGGCTCCCGCATCCTCACCCTGCAGCGGCAGGCCCGCGAACTCGGCCGCCTCCGCACCGGATACAGCATCCCCAGCGACAACCCCAACAAGCGGCCCCGTCCCGTGAAGTCCAAGACGTGGGTCCTGACCTCCCACGCCGAGCACTACGCCCAAGCCGCCGCCGACGCCTGGGGCGGCACCGTCGAGCGCTGGCAGCCCCAGGGCAACGGCGCCCCCCAGTTCCGCGTCATCACCGAGGCCGAGTCCATCGACGCGCTCCTGCCGCCCGGTGACCCGCTGTCGCAGAACAACGAGATGTGGAATAAGGGCGGCTGCGCCCGCCGCTGCAACGGCGAAACCGAGCTGATCTCCCGCCGGCCGTGCCTGTGCATGCAGCAGTTCGGCGAGGACTGGTACCTGCTGCGGCAGGACCAGAACCGCAAAGACCAGGTCTGCGCGGCCACCTCCCGCCTGAACGTGATCCTCCCCGACATGCCTGACATGGGCGTGTGGCGGGCCGAGACCCACAGCTTCTACGCGGCGAACGAGTGGGCCGGCTCCGTCGACATGGTGCTGTCCGGTACCGGCGGCAAGGGCCTGGTCCCGGTGCTGCTGCGGATCGAGCCGCGTACCCGCGTCGCCGGGGGCAAGACCAAGCACTTCCCCGTGGTCGTGGTGGAGATCCGGGGGGTGACGCCGCGGCAGGCCCTGACGGGGCCGCTGCCGACCGCGGTCGCTCTCGACCCGGGCGGCGCCGGACGGCTGGCGCTGGAGGTGGGGCCGTCGGACCGGCCGGACTATGTGGCGCTCGCCGAGGGGGCGTTGACGTCCGACGACGTGCGGGACGTGTGGCGGCAGGCAGCCGAGGCCCGGCACGTCCACCCCAAGGGGGAAGACCCGCTGTCGAAGCAGTTGATGGAGATCGCGGCCCGCAAGGACCAGGAGGCCGCCGAGCAGCACCGCGCGCCGGAGCCGGACGAGGACGGCGCGTATGAGGCCGAGGTCGTCGACGACGCCGAGCCGGAGCCCGTGGCTGCGGGCGCCGGTGGCTGGCCGGCCATCACCGAGCCCGGATCGGGGGCGCGGCGATGACCTGGCACACGAAGCCCATGATCGCTCTCGATACGGAGAGCACGGGAATCGACATCGAGACGGACCGCATCGTGTCCGCCGCAGTCATCCACGTCAGCCGGGACGGCGCCAAGCCGAAGACGTGGCTGTCCGACGTCGACGGGATGGAGATCCCCGAGGCCGCAACCGCCGTGCACGGGATTCCCACGGAGTACGCCCGGGCGCACGGCCGGCCCGCGAAGGAGGTCACCGAGGAAGTCCTGACGGCCCTCGGCGACGCGGTCTCGGCCGGCCTGCCGATCGTGGGCCACAACGTGGTCTACGACCTGTCGATCCTCGACCGGGAGGCGCGCAGGCACCTCGGCGTCGGCCTCGACAACGTCCTGCCGATGGACCGCTTGCGGGTCATCGACACTCGCGTTCTCGACCAGCACGTCCTCCCCCGCCGACGCCGCGTCTCCCCCACCCAGGGCCCGCGGCAGCTCATCACCGTCGCCGCCGTCTACAGCCTCCCGTGGGACGAGAAGGCCGCGCACGGCAGCGAGTACGACGCGCTGATGGCTGCGCGGGTGGCCTACCGGATCGGGTCGCTGATCGAGATGCCGCGCGAGCAGCGCCCGGAGTTCGAGCTCGGCAGGTTCCAGCAGTTCGACCAACTCCGCGGGCTGGATCTGGACGCGCTGCACGTGAAGCAGATCGAGATGGCCGCCGAGCAGGCGGCAGGGCTGCAGGACTACTTCCGGCAGAAGGACCCGAACGCCGTGGTCGACGGCCGCTGGCCGGTCATCCCGTTCGAGGGGGCGAGCGCCTGATGTTCATCGGCCCCCTCATCGCCCTCGCCGTCATCGCCGTCCTCGCGGTCACCGCCGTCTGTTCCGGCCACATCCCCGGCCTGGACCGCCTCACCGGCGCCGCCCCGCTCCTGGCCGACGACACCACCGCACCGGCGTGGCTGCCGTGCCACACCACGACGTGCGGCCACATGACCACACCCCACGACCACACCCCCGCCGGCCTCGTCTGCCGCAGCTGCACCCACACCGTGACGGAGGTGCCCCGGTGACTCCTCCCTTCATCCTGCTGATCGCCGGTTCCCGTGAGCATCCCCGCCCGGAGACCGTCGGCCCCCGCATCGGCGAGTTGGCCCTGAGCCTCGGCGGTCGGCCCCTGATCGTCCGACACGGCGCCTGCCCCGGACCCACGTCCGTCGACCAGGCCGCCGACGACTGGATCCGCGCCTGCGGTGACTGGCTCGGCGTCACCGCCGACCCCATGGCCGCCGACTGGGACCACTGCGGCCCCGACTGCCCGACCGGCCGCTCACACCGCCGCCGCAAGAAGCCCGGCGACATCTGGCACCCCGGCGTCTGTGACGACTACTGCCCCGGCGCCGGACCCCGCCGCAACGCCGGCATGGTCCTCCTCGGTGCCGACGGCATGTACGCCTGGCCCGCCGGAGCCTCCTACGGCACCCGCAACTGCATGCGCCTCGCCAAACGAGCTGGAATCCCCGTCAGGCGGTGGACCGCATGACCACCCTCTTCGACGTCACGCACACGGCGTCCGCCCCGGCTCCGGCCGGGGCGCCCCCCCGCACCCCCCGCGTCGCCGGCATCGACGTCAGCCTCACCTCCACCGGCATCGCCACCCTCGGCGGCACCACCACCATCCCCACCAAAGGCAAACGCGCAGACAGCATCGCCCAACGCCGCGCCCGCCTCCGCCATATCACCGACACCGTCCTCACCGAAGTCGGCCACGTCGACCTCGCCGTCATCGAGGGGCCCTCACACCACTCCGTCGGCGGCTCCGTCTGGGACCGAGGCGGACTCTGGTGGCTCATCGTCGACGGCCTCACCGCCCGGGACATCGCCGTCGCCGTCATGCCGCCCCAGTGCCGCGCCAAGTACGCCACCGGCAGCGGCGCCGCACGCAAGGAGGCGGTCATGGAGGCCGCGCAGCGCCGGTACGGGGCCCTGTGCGAGACGGACGACGAGGCGGACGCCTTGATCTTGCGGGCGGCGGGCCTGGACTGGCTCGGCGTGCCGTTGACCGAGGTTCCGCCGGGACACCGCGTGGCACTTACCGGCTGCCAGTGGCCCGACCTGGTCCCGGCGGTGGCCCGATGACCACACCAACCCTGCCCCCACACGGCACCACCGCCCGCGCCAACGGACGCCGAGACCTCGGCATACCCCGCTGCCCCTGCACCCCCTGCCGCCAAGCCGAACGGCGGTACAACAAGCACCGCACCTACCTCAAGACCACCGGCCGGCCGCTCCTCGTTCCGGCCCAGCCCGTCATCGACCACCTCAACGCCCTCTTCGCCGCAGGCCCCGGCTGGAAACAGATCGCGCAGGCCACGGGCACTTCCAGCGCCACCATCCACAACATCCTTCACGGCCAGCAGTACGTCCGCCGCAGCATCGCCGACCGCATCCTCGCGGTGCACGGCATCGACGACTACGCCGCCCGACGGCTGATCAACGCCACCGGCAGCATCCGCCGCGTCCGCGCCCTCATGGCCATCGGCCACGCCTGCAAGACCATCCAGAAGGCGGCTGGCCTGGATCACAGCGTCATCTGGGAACTCGTCAACGCCCGGACCGACCAGATCCACGCCTCCACCGCGCACAAGATCCGGGCCGCTTACAAGCAACTCGCCTACGTCCAGGGCGGTTCGGTGCGCAGCCGGCGCCGAGCCGAACGCGAGGGCTGGGCAAGCCCGCTGCGGTGGGACGACGACTTGATCGACGACCCCACGGCCGAGCCGGACGCCGGACGGGAGGCGGCGGCATGACCGGCCGCCCGCAGGTCGTGGTCGCGGTCCTCCGCGTCGTCGCCGAGCCCAGTCCGGCCGCGTACTACGCCTGCCTGATCTGCCCGTTCACGGCCCAGGAGAAGGCGACCAGCCGCCGCGACGTGGAGAAGGTCGCCGCGTTCGCCGCGGACATCCGCACCCGGCACCGCGCCGAGTGCCCAACCCTGCACCCCGAAAGGACAGCAGCGTGACCGACATCAAGTTCGACTCCAAAGTCCTCACCGACGTCGCCGAAGCCCTCGAACCCTTCGCCGACGAGATGTTCAAGCAGCGCGCGGGCCGATGGATGGCCATCGTCGAGTTCGGCCACACCGAGCGCACCGAGCCGGGCCCCGACGAGGACAAGGACCCGTCGGTCAAGGTCCGCATCGTCGGCGTCGAGATCGCCGGAGACGACATCACCGGCGGCCGGCTCCGCGGCCTCCAGCGCGAGATGTACGACCGGCGCACCTCCGGTGGCACCCTCTTCCACCCCGACTCCCAGAGCGCCTGATGGCCAGGACGGCGCGCGTCAGCAGCGGGGCAGCCCACCAGGACTGCCCACGCTGCGGCGCGCCCGTCTGGCGTCAACTCGTCGGCCGCATGGCCGCCCTCAACGTCGTCGCCGACCGCGTACCGCTGCCGCTCGACGACGCGCTCGCACTGGCCAGCCCGAACCGCCTCGTGTGGTGCGCGGCCGACCTGTACGGCGGCGGCACGGACCTCAGGTGGCTCCACATGAACGGCCTGCCATGCCCACACCAGCACGTCGTCGACCACGAATGCCCGGAAGGCACACCGCCCGGGCGCAGGCCGGAGGGAACGCTGTGGTGACCCGCCGCCTACTGCTGCCGCTTGGCCTCGATCTCCTCGGCGTCGGGCACAGGGACGATCGCCGCGACGCGCCGGCCGCGGCTCGTGACGTACGTGATGCGGCCGCGTACGGCCGTCTCGTTCAGCACCTCGGACAGTTCCGCGCGGACCTCGCGGATGCCGAGCTCAACGCTTGTGTTCGCAGGCATACACCAATGCTAGCTGGGGTTCACCTAGGTACACTGGTGTACACATCAAGGGGTGGTGTCAGCCCTCCCTAACCCTGTGCGCCCACCCGCTGACCACCCCCGAAACCACCCGCAAGGAGCAAGGCCGGATGATCCACGAGCGCGAGGCACCTCAAGCTCTCACCGCGGACGAAAACCTCGTCCGCGCCTCCCTCGCGTACCACTACCAGGGCGTCCCCGGCCTGCTCAGCATCTGCTCCGACGCCGACCGGTGGGCCGGCCGCCGCTTCACCACCGACGAGACCGGCATCGACGCCGCCACGCAATACGTCATGCGCCTCGACCGCCAACGTCCCAAGGGCATCTACGCCCAAGTCACCACCCTGCGCGACCACCCCGCCAAAGGCCGCGGCGGAAAAGACCTCGCCCACGCCGTGACGCTCCTGTGGGCCGACGGCGACTACGGCACCACCGGCCACAAGCCCGGCCCCGACGACATGCCCCACCCCATCGACGCCCAGCACGTCCGCGAAATCGTGGAAGCCGCAGGACTCCCCGAGCCCAGCGGCTGGTGGCTCTCCGGCGGCGGCTGCAACCCGATCTGGCAGCTCGACCAGCCCCGCACCATCAGCGACGACACCGACCGCGCCGCCGTCGAGCAGCTCACCATGGGCATACAGGCCATCCTCGGCGCCTCCGCCTACGGACACGGCTGCGGCTGGGACACCCAAGTCGGCAACCTCGACCGGCTCATGAGGATCCCCGGCACCGTCAATCGCAAGGGCGACAACGAACGCCCGACCAGCAGCCTGCCCGGAACCGGCGAGCCCATCAGCTTCGAAGTCATGCGCGACGCCGTCGCCCGCCTGGAACCCGACGCCCGCCGCGTGCTGGAGAAGGCCGCCCAGGCCAAGCGTGCCCGCCAGGACGAACGCACCGGCCGCACCAGCGCCCCGGCCCCCACCCCGCGCCGCAACCAGAGCTTCCCCGGCAACACCGGAACCGGCGTCTTCGACATCCTCGCCCTGGGGCTGACGTTCCGCGACATCCTGGAGCCCGCAGGCTGGACGTACCGCGGCACCGCCGGCGACGGCCGCCACAAGTGGCTCCGCCCCGCCGGAGCCGAAGGCAGCCCCGACAGCGAATACAGCCTCATCTGCGACGACCACGTCGCCGTCAACTGGTCCGAACGCTCCGGCCTGCCCGTCGGCCAGCAGGCCGCTGGCCGCAAGCTCACCGTCCCCACCCTGTGGGCGCACCTCCACTACAACGGCGACGAACGTGAAGCCGCCCTCGACGTGCTGCGCGCCGCGTTCGGCCAGACCTGCGGCCCTGCGGCCCGCAGTCTCCCGCAGCACGTCCTCGGCGAAATTCGCCACCGCTGCCGCCCGCCCGCCGCGCCTGCTCCCGTCGAAGACATCTGGGCCGCACCGGCCGAAGAGCCCGACAGCGAGCCCGAGCCCGGCGATGAAGGCGCCCCGGCGCCGCGCCGCGGCCTGCTCCCCGAATCGTTCTGGGCAGCGCGCCCCGTCTTCCAGCACATCCGCCAGGCCGCCCACTCCCAGGGCTGCTCCGGCGACCTCGTCCTGTACAGCACCCTCGCCCGGCTGTCCGGGATGCTCTCCCACCACGTCCGCGCCGTCACCGGCATCGGCGGCCGCGCCTCCCTCAACGTCTTCGCCGCCATGGTCGGAACCTCCGGCGCCGGCAAGTCCATCAGCGCCGGATGCGTCCGCGACCTCATGGCCCCCGCCGACGACGACTTCCGCGACGGCCTGCCCATCGGCACCGGCGAGGGCATCGCCGAGGCGTTCATGGGCACCGTCGAGGAGCCCACCGGCGAACTCCACCTCAAAGGCCCCCTCAAAGGGGACCCCGTGATGCAGAAGGTGCGCAAGCAGGTCCGCCACAACGCGTTCTTCTACGTCGACGAGGGCCAGAGCCTCGCCAAGCTCGGCGAACGCTCCGGATCCATCCTCGGCGAGACCCTGCGACGGGCCGCCATCGGCGAAGCCCTCGGCCAGACCAACGCCTCCGAAGAACGCACCCGCTACATCGCCCCCGGCAGCTACAGCCTCGGTCTCCTCGCCGGATTCCAGCCCAGCATCGCCACCGGCGTACTCGCCGACGCCCACACCGGCACCCCCCAGCGCTTCTACTGGGGCTGGGCCGACGACCCCTCCATCCCCGACGTGCCGCCGCCGTGGCCCGGCCCGATCGAGCCCCACCCCGGTCGCCTGCGGCCCGACGGGCCGGTGGACATCGTCTTCCCCGAGCGCATCAAGCGGATGCTGTGGGCCGACCGCGTCGCGCGCGGCCGCGGCGAGATCGAGGTGTCCGAACTCGACGGCCACGCAGGGCTCATGAAGGTCAAGCTCGCGGCACTGTTCGCGCTCCTCGACGGCGGCCGGCGGGTCGTCACCGAAGAGGACTGGGCGCTGGCCGAGACGGCGTGGGCGTCGTCGTGCGCGGTGCGGGACGCGCTCGTGCTTCGCGCACAGCGCGAGGCCGCGGCAGAACGGGCGCGCGCAGAGGACGCGAAGGTCCACGCGGAACTGCGGTCGCACGTCGCGAAGAAGGACGCAGACCTGACGTTGGAGCGCGTCGCGCACCTGGTGAACCGCCACGCCTCGCAGGTCGGAGGGATCACCTACGGCGCCCTGAAGAAGGCTCTGGCGTCCCGTGACCGGCCGGTCGCGGAGAAGGCGGTCGCCCTCGCGGTGACGAAGGGCTGGGTCTACGAGGAGGGGGACCGGATCTGTGTCAATACGGACTAATCGAAGGTGGACACGGACTTGTCCACCTTCGCGGAAAAGGTGGACACGGACAGGTGGACATCTGTCCACCACCCCCTGTCGCGAGAAAACGAGCCGCGAAATCACCCCAACAAACTATAAGAAAAAGGACATCTACTCTCACTCGCGCGCTACGCGAGACAGGGGGTGGTGGACACGCGTCCACCTTGTCCACCTGTCCACCTCCATGCGCGTGCATCTACCGCTGGGCAACGGCCCCCGCCACCAACCCGGCGCCTGGCCCCACGGCACCCACCCCGTGGACTCCGCCATCTGCCGTCCCGACTGCCACTGCAACCCCGGACCCGACCCCGCCACCGCCTGACCGCCCGAACCCCACCCGCCCGAACCGAACCCCACCCGGAAGGAACACAAGCCCCCATGGCCACCCCGACCAAGAAGAGACCCCGCACGGCCACTCACCGGCCGGCCACCCGGCGCCGCCGCTTCCGCCACGACGACCTGATCGCCGTCGACCTGTTCTCCGGCTTCGGTGGCCTCACCCGCGGTATCGAGATAGCCGGGTTCACGACGATCATGGCCGCGAATCACAACGCCTACAAGGTCGAGGTGCACGAGCGGAATCACCCGGACGCCGAGCACTGGATCGCCGACCTGGTCAACCCCGAGGCCGCCGACTACCACTCCGCGCGGGACCTTCCCGCGGCCGACCTGCTCGTCGCCGGCGTGTCCTGCGTCAACCACTCGCAGGCCAACACCCAGAAGGCCTATCAGCAGGGCCTGTCCTTGTTCGACCTGGACGACCCCGACTACGAGGCGCGCGTCACCCGGTCGGAGCGGGACCGGGCGACCGCGAACTGCGTGCTGCACTACGCCGCCCAGCACCACCCGCGGATGATCCTCATCGAGTGCACCACCGAACTCACCTCGTGGGGCCCGGCGATCCCCGGCCGCCCGAAGGTCGGGGACGGTTCGACGTACCGGTGGTGGCTCAAGCAGTTCGACGTGCTCGGCTACGAGCACCGGGTGCTGTACCTCAACAGCCAGTTCTTCGGCGTGCCGCAGTCCCGGGACCGGCTGTACATCGCGTTCTGGGACAAGTCCCTGCCCGCCCCCGACCTGGAACACCGGCCCGTATCCCGGTGCCACTCCTGCGGCAAGGACGTCGAAGCGGTGTGGACGTGGAAGACCGGGGTGCCGGATTCCGGGTCGGTGCGCTACGGCAAGCAGTACAACTACCGGTGCCCGTCGTGCCGCCGCGAGGTCGTCCCGCCGATGACGCCGTCACTGGCCGCGCTCGACCTGTCCGACCTCGGCACCCGGATCGGTGACAAGCCGATCAAGAAGCACCGGGACGGCTCGACCGGACCGCTCGCGCTGGCGACGCTGGCCCGAGCGGAGCGATGCCGCCAGCGGTTCGCCGAGTTCCCCGCGGTCCTCATGCCGGCCAAGGCCGTGCACGGCACCGAGCGGCACCCGTGGCAGCCGCTGGCCACGCAGACCAGCCAGCAGGAGACGTCGGTCCTCTCCACGGGCGTGGTCATCGCCGCGCACCGGCACAACGGCGACGGGAAGCACATCACTCTGCCGATGGACACGGTGACCTCGACCCACGAGAAGGCCGTCCTGCTCGCGATCGACAATTACCAGGGCGGCCCGCGCGGCGCCGGGGAACCGCTGCCCACCCAGGTGGGGTCCGAGACGCTCGCGGTGGTGTCCTCCGGGATCGTGCCGTTCCGGAAGAACACCCTGCCGACGGTGCATGGCGAGGCGATGCCGACGGTCACCTCTGACCAGATCCCGGGGCTGCTGACGGCCGCCGGCTGGTACAAGCAGAACGGCTCCACGGGCACCGAGACCGCGGCGCACCCGCTCACCGACCCGCTGGGCACCCTCACCGCCCACGACACGACGGCGCTGCTCATGGCCCAGTGGCGGGCCTCGCTCGCCGAGCTGCCGCTGGAGGACTGCTACTTCCGGATGATGGGCGCGCACGAGATCGGCCGTGGCTGCGGCTTTGACGTCGACTTCCCCGGCTACAAGGGCAGCTTCATCGTCTGGGGCTCCGCCCGGAACCAGACGGATGGCTTCGGGAACGCGGTCTCCCCGCAGGTCGGCGCCTGGATCGGGACCCGGCTGCGGGCCGTCCTCCACTCGTCCAGGGCGGCCGCCTGATGCGCAACCGGTACGCCACCCGCCGCGCCGTGGAGGCGATCGTCTACGGCGACGGCACGCGCCACTGCAACTGGTGCGGGGACTACATCGACCCGATCGACTGGTGCGGCGACTGCAAGCACGGCGGGAAGCCCTGCGCCACCACCGGCGGCCCGCACCGCCGGCTCCGCAAGCGGGCTGATGCCGCGTTCTGCGACAGCGAGTGCCGCTCGTCGTACCACAACGACACCGGCCCGCAGATCACGTCACGCCGGTACCGATAACCCGCCCCCACGCCCGCCTGGGGCCCGTTCCCGCCCCCGGCCGCCCCACGCCCCCGCCCGTGCCTGACAGGCCGCCACACGCCCGCACAGCCCCGCA
>JABFXP010000500.1 GCA_013361685.1 Catenulispora sp. | reverse complement strand
GCCGTACGGTCAGCAGCCGCCGCAGCAGCAGATCCAGCAGCCGGAACCGGCCAAGCCCCGCAAGAAGCGAGGCTTCTGGGCGATCTTCTTCATCGTCCTGTTCAGTCCCCTGATCGCGGTCTTCTACCTGTTCAAGTATCTCTACTGGACCTTCCTGTGGCTGATGACCCCGGTCGCGCTGGTTCTGCACTTCGTGTTCTGCGCGCTGGGCCTGATCTGGTACACGCCCGTGAAGCTCCTGGCTTCCGGCCGCTCCAAGTTCCGCATCCTCCAGCCCCGCTACCCCGCTTTCCCCCCGCTGTGGACCGGCGCCTACTGGGTCCGCCTCCGCCAGAACGTCCAGGACGTATGCGAGTTCGGCGCCGCGATCGCCGCGATCTTCTCCTGAGCGCGCCGCCACCTAGCGCCCTCAGGGGTGCCGCAGATCCTCCAAGTGCCGAGCCACCACACCCCGCGCCTCCTCCACGCTGAGCCGGGGCGGCTCGGCCAGCAGTTGCAGCACCAGGCCGTCCAACAGTGCGTGCAGCCGCTTCGTCTCGGCGGCCTCCTCGCGTCCCTTTCCCAAGCGGCCGATCCCGTCCAGGGCCAGCACGATGCTCTGCACCGAGTCGTGGATCATTCCGTCGATCTGGGTACGGCGGACGGCGGCGCGTTCGTCCGAGTGGGCCAGCGCGACCACGGCGAACCAGACCTCTGATTCGATGCGCCGCGTGGCATCCAGCGGGAGCAGCTGTTCCAGGTGCTCCTGAATCGCCTCGGGCGTCGCTTCTTGCATGCCCGCGTAAACAGTCTGGATGCGATTCGCCGACTCCTGGGCCACCAAATCCATGGCGAACAGGACCATCTCCGCCTTGTCCGGGAAGTAGTGCCGTAGCGCTCCGGCGGACCAGCCCGCCTCCTGCGCCACCGAGCGGACCGTCACCGCGGTGAAGCCGTCGCGCAGGGCGACGCGCCACAGGGCTTCGGCGAGTTCGGCGCGTCGGGCGGCGTGGTCGACGACTTTCGGCATGCCGCGATTATCACACGCGTGTGTTAGATTGGTTTGCAGTACGAGTGTGTTAAAAACGAGGAGGAGCGAGGGGAGTCGGCCATGCGGCGGTTTCCGTGGGGTGTGTTCGTTGTGGTGGCCGTGGTGCTGAACGTGCTGCGGCAGATTCTGTTCCCGCCGGGTGATGTCGGCACGGCGGCTACGGTCGGTCTGTTCTTCGCCGTACTGGCGATCTCGTACGCGGCGGTCGGGCTGTTGCGCGCGTTGGGGATGGGGCGCCCGCGCGAGTGATCAGTGCCAGTCCCAGCGGATGCCGACGATGCCCGGAGGCACGGGCGCCACGTTGATGTGGACGGCGTGGTGGCCGGTCATCGGCAGTTCACGTTCGGCGCCGCCCTGGTAGGCGTAGCAGGCGACCGGCAGATACGCGGGGTCGAACCGGACCTGAAGCGCGTACTGCCCCGCGGGGAAGCGGAAGCCCCGGTGGAAGTCCCGGCACTCGACGCCGGCGTGGTCCGCCACCGCGTACCGGATCAGATGGGTCTGGTTCGGACGCAGGGTCAGATCGAACAGCAACTCGGCCACCAGCAGCCCGGCCGCCGGATCGCGGCGCACCCGGCCGACGCGGCAGTTCTCGAGCGCTTCTACGTCGATCCGTTCGATGTCGGCGCCGGGGTCGGCGTCGACGATGGCCACGTACCGGTCGACGCCGTCCTGATGGGCCCGGAGCACCTGGAACGTCTCCCGCCGTGGCGCGCTGCCGCCGGCGTCGATCAGGACCTGTTCATGCTGCGCCGCGATGTGCAGCTTCGTGTCCGCGACCGTGCCCAATGACGCGAGCAGATCCGTCAGCGCCGCCCACGACGGCAGGATGTGCCGGTACTCCCGGGAGCCCGCGGGCAGCCCCACGCCGTGCCCCCGGGGCCGCGGCGGTCCGAGCAGCACCAGCAGCGAGCCGGCCCGCAGACCGAGGAGCTCCTCCAGGACCGACACCGCGCGCAGCGAATCCGGCCGCTCCGGTCGCCGTCGGCCGTTCTGCCAGCAGCTGAGCGTCGCGGTGCCGACGCGGACGCCGCGTTCGGACAGGTGACGCCGGAGGCTGTCCAGCGAGAGACCGCGTGCGGTGATCGCAGCGCGCAGGGCGTCGGCGAAGGGCCCGGGATCCAGGGCCGCCGGGGAGTGGACCGGGCCGGTGTGAATGTTCACAGTGATTCAGGCAACTGCGGTGTTCAGGAGCCTGTCAAGGTGTGCCGACCCTGGGTTCGCGGCGCGTTCACACCTCGGCCGCCTGTGAACGCTTGACGAGCCCTTCACCGTGTCGCCCCACAGCCTCGCCGACCCCTGTCGGCCCAGTTCAGGGCGGATCTACGCTCACGCCACCATCCACCCGGACGGACCCGAAGGGAGTCCCCCGTGCCCCCCACCGCACCCACAGCCTCCACCGCACCTGCCGCACCCGCGTCACGGACCGCACGTCTGCGAGTCGCCGTGATCGCAGCAGCCATCGCCCTGTTCGCCACCGTCGCAGCTCCCGCATCGGCCGCGACCGCCAACAAACTGAACATCACCATGCAGGCCCAGCAGTATTCGAACTGGTGCTGGGCCGCATCCGGCAACACCGTGGCCAGCTTCTACGGCTACAACTACTCACAGAACCAGTTCTGCAACATGGCGTTCGGCAACTCGCTCAACGCCTCCTGCTCCAACTCGCAGGCGAGCCTGGCTGATGACCAGAACGCGTTCCAGCAGATCGGCATCTCCCCGGGCAACTACGTCACCGGCTACCTCTACTACTCCTCGATCATCCGCGAGGTCGACGCCGGGCGGCCGGTGATGGCCCGCATCCAGTGGTCGTCCGGAGGCGGCCACATGGAAGTGCTCTACGGCTACGACCAAAGCCAGAGCTGGGTCTACTGGGGCGACCCCTGGCCGTCGGACTACCGCTACAACTGGGGCTCCTACAACTACTACGTGAGCAACGGCTCGTTCTCCTGGACCCACTCTCTCGACTACATCGGCGCGTGAGGAGGCGGAAGATGAAGCTCACCAGGTTCTCCGTCACGGGTGCGGTAGTCGCAGTGGCGTTCACGACGGCTCTGGCGATGAGCGGCGCTGCGCACGCCGATGCCGCCGGCACCGCTACCCCAGCGGCGCCGACGACCACCGACATCGCCGCCGCCCGTGACGCAGCGGTCGGCGCCCTCGGCACCGTCGGCCAGTTCTTCGCCTCGGGCGGCCAGAAGCCGCAGGGCGACGCACGCCAGCTCGCGGCGGCAGCGGTCGCCGCCGCACCGCGCCTCGACAGCGCGACCGTCCCGATCTACTACCTGGACCCGGCCTTCGTCGCGGACCCATCCGCGACCGGCAGCGCGGCCCCGGTCTCGCAGCTCTCGTTCATGGCCACCGACACGGTGAGCGCTGCCGGCGCCCACGCCTCGGTGTGGACGGCGCAGGTAGACGGCGGCTGGAAGGTCGTCAACATCGCATCCGGCTCGGATGAGACCACATACACGGCCAAGGCGACGGCAGGCGCCGAAGTGTTCAAAGAACCGCAGATCGGCGCCTGGTACCAGGTGGTCGGCGGCCGCGTGCTGCCGATGAACGAGACGGCGCGCGCCTCGGTCGGGAACGGCATGACCGTCGCGCAGTACCACCAGCTCGTACGCGGCCGGTACGCCGACAAGCTCCCGGGCAGCGCTTACGACAAGGCAGGCCTGGCCGGCGGATTCCAGCCGCAGGCACCGAACAAGGGCTCATCGAACAACGTCCCGCTCACCGGCGGTCTGGCCCTGGTCGGCTTCAGCATGGCGGGGGTCGGGGCGGTCGCGTGGCGCCGTGCGAAGGCGCACCGCGTCTGAGCAACCCCCGGCTGTTGCCATCTGTTGACATCTTTACCCAAGCTGCCCGGCGTCTTAGCAGACGTCGGGCAGCGGCATAGGAGATCGAACCGGGTTACAGTGCTGAAAGCCGGTGGGGGAGGTGGACGATTGCGGTTCGGACTCTTGGGGCCGCTCGAAGTCGAGGCCGACGGCTCCCCGTCAGCCGTCGCCGCGCCCAAACAGCGCATCATCCTGGCCTGTTTGGCGCTGCGCCCCAACCAGGTGGTCGCCTGCGAAACCCTGATCGATGCACTGTGGCCGACCACGAAGCCCGCCAACGCCCGCATGGCTCTGCTGAACTATGTCGCCCGCCTCCGGCGGACCCTCGGAGAAGCGGCCGAGCGTGTGCAGACCGGCAACGGCGGCTATCGGCTGGTGATCTGCGAGGACGCCGAACTCGACTACCGGCACGCGGCCGAACTCGAGGCCACGGCGCGGCGCGAAGTGGAAGCGGGGAACTGGAGGCAGGGCCAGGCGAGCGCCGAAACCGCGCTTGCTTTGTGGCGCGGCGAGCCGTTGGAGGACGTGCCTTGCGAGATTTTGCGTGCCGACTTCACCGCAGCCTTCGACGCCTTGCGTCAGCGGCTGGAGGAACTGCGGATCGACGCGCTGCTGGGTGCCGGCCGCTATGAAGCGGCGTTGCCGCAGATAAGCAGCCTGATCACGGTTCAGCCGTTCCACGAGCCGCTTTACGAACGGCAACTGATCGCCTTCTACGGTGCCGGATGGCGGGCTGACGCGCTGGAGACGTTCCGGACCGTGCGCACGATGCTCAGAGACGGCCTCGGCGCCGATCCCTCCCCGCGCATGGATCACCTCCACAACCTGGTCCTCGCCGACGCCCCGATCAAAGCCCTGCTTCGGGCATGGCGCGAACCGGAAGCACCGGAACCCGCGCCCTCGGCGAGCGCGACCTCAGCGAGCGCGACCCCGCAACTCCCGCGCCGTCCGCCCTTCCTCATCGGCCGCGACGCCGAAATCAAAGAGCTGACAAGCCTCGTCGGCAGCGCCGCCACCGACTGCCGCGTGGCCGTCCTGACCGGCCCCGCCGGCGTCGGCAAAACCTCCCTCGCCCTGACCTGGGCCCACACCGTCGGCGACGACTTCCCCGACGGCCGCCACTACCTCGACCTCAACGGCTTCGCCGCCGACGGCGCCCCGCTCTCCGGCGACGACGCCGTGAGCGCCCTGCTGGACTTCCTCGGCATCCCCCCGGACGGCATCCCCGCCACCCCCGAAGGCCGCATGGCCCGCTACCGCGCCGCCACCGCGCACAGCAGACTCCTGATGATCTTCGACAACGCCCGCGACGCCGCACAGGTGCGCCCGCTGCTCCCCGCCGGCGACGGCTGCCGCGCCCTGGTCACCAGCCGCCGCTCCCTCGGCGGCCTGGTCGCGCTGGACGGCGCCGAGCAGATCGGCCTGGCGCCGCTGGCCGCCGCGGACTCCCGCACCCTGCTCGTCCGCCGCCTCGGCGAGCGCCGCGTCACCGGCCAGGAAGCCGCGGTCGAAGCCATCGCCGAACACTGCGCCCACCTGCCGCTGGCCCTGTCCGTGGCGGCCGCCCGCGCCGCCGCGATGGCCGCCGTGCCGCTCACCGCCCTGGCCGACCAACTCCAAGCCCGAGCGCTGGACACGCTGCACGTCGCCGACGACGCGGCCAGCAGCGTCCGCGCCGTGCTGTCCTGGTCCTACCTGCGGCTGTCCGAACCCGCGGCCCACGTCTTCCGCTTCCTCGGCCTGCACCCCGGCCCGGAGACCACCGCCGCGGCCGCCGCGGCGCTCGCCGGCATCCCGCTCGGGCAGGCCGCGACCCTGCTCGACGAACTCGCGGCCGTGAACCTGCTCGCCGAATGCGGCGAACCCGGCCGCTACTCGATGCACAGCCTGCTCCAGGCCTTCGCCACCGAACTCCTCACCGAGGCCGCCGCCCCCGATGCCCGCCGCACCGCCGTCCACCGCCTCTACGACTACTACCTGCGCGCCGCGATCGCCTCCGACCACAGCTTCACCACGCTGCCGGTCGCGGTGGCGGCCGACGGCATCCCGCTGCCCGCCGGCCTGGCAGCGCCGGCCTTCGCCGACGAGCGCGCCGGGCTCGAATGGTCGGCCGCCGAACAGGCCGTGCTCACAGCCCTGATCAACCACGCCGCCGACGGCTTCGACTCCTACGTCTGGCGCCTGGCCGCCGCCGGCTCCTGCGGCCTGATGGTCCGCGGCCGCTTCCACGACGCCGCCCGGCAGGGCCGCCTCGCGCTGGCCGCCGCCCGCCGCCTCGACGACCGGGCCGCCGAGAGCCGCGCGCTGTTCCTCATCGGCCGTGCCCTGGTCTTCAGCAGCGAACCCGTCACCGCTCGCTACCAATTGGAGCGGGCGCTGCGCATCCAGCGCGCGCACGGCGACCGCGCCGGGCAGGCCGAGACCTACCGGACCCTGGCGATGTGCTACTTCGGCCTCGGCGACTCCGAGCGCATGATGCAGTACGCCCAGGAATACCTGGCCGCCGCCCGCGACATCGACCATGAGCCCAGCGTGTGTACGGCCGTCCATTTCGTGGCGTCCAGCCTGCTCCAACAGGGGCGCTGCCAGGAAGCACTGGACTGGGGCAACCGCGCGCTGGAGACGAGCCGGCGCCTGGGCCGCCGGCGCACCGAGGCCATGATCCTGGACACGCTCGGCGCCGTCCACCGCGCACTGGGCGACCTCGACGCAGCCTACGTCTGCTATCAGGCCTCCGCCGACCGGTTCGGGGACTGTCAGTCCGGTGACGAGTTCGACGGGGTGCTCGCTCTGGCCGATGCCTACCATGCGGCCGGCCAACCCGACCGGGCGCGTGAGATCTGGACGTCTGTCGAAGCGAGCGCCCAGGACTACCCCTACGTCGTCCAGCGAGTCCGGGAACGGCTGTCCGGTGCCGGCGTCAGCGGCGGTGCCGGTGCCGACCTCGGCGTCGCCGCCGCCCGCGCATCCTGACCTGCGGGATAACGCCGCCGCCGGACCCCGCGATATCGCCGCGATATCACCCCTTCCTAACGTCTGCCGCGACAACGCGAGCGAGAGGCGGAAGGCACCATGGAACGGCGACGGCTGGTGGTGGGCATCAGCGGGGCGACCGGGATCGCCTACGGACTGAAGATCCTGGAACTGGCCCGCAAGGCCGACGTCGAGACCCACCTCGTCGTCACCCCGGCCGGGCAGCAGACCCGCGCCCACGAGACCGACCTGTCGGCGGCCGACCTGGCCGCGGCGGCCGACGTCGCCCACCGCCCCGCCGACATCGGCGCGGCCATCGCCTCCGGCTCGTTCCGCACCGCCGGGATGATCGTCGCGCCCTGTTCGGTCCGCACCCTGTCCGCCATCGCCTACGGCAACGGCGACAACCTGCTGACCCGTGCCGCCGACGTGACCCTGAAGGAGCGGCGCCGCCTGGTGCTCATGGTCCGGGAGACCCCGCTGACCCTGGGCCACCTGCGCGCCATGACCGCCGTGACCGAGTCCGGAGGCGTCGTCATGCCGCCGGTCCCGGCCTTCTACCTGCGGCCCGGCAGCGTCGACGACCTCGTCGAGCACACCGCCGGGCGGGCGCTGGACCTGCTCGGCATCGACGTCCCGGACCTGCCCCGCTGGGCCGGATGAGCGAGGAAGACACGACCATGACCCATCTCAAGAGCCTGCGCGAGTTCCTGGACGCCCTCGACGCCCTGGGCGATCTGCAGCGCATCGACACCGAGGTCGACTGGAACCTCGAAGCCGGCGCCGTCATCCGCCGCTCCTACGACCTGCGCGCCCCGGCACCGCTGTTCACCAATCTCACCGGCTACGGCCACACCGGATTCCAGCTGTTCGGCGCACCGGGCGCGCTCAGCGCCTCCGGCCACCCGTTCGCCCGCATCGCGCTCGCCCTCGGCCTGGCCGCCGACGCCAGCGGGCAGCAGATCGTCGAAGCCCTCGCCGACGCCCGCGGCAAAGCCGGCATCCCGCCGGTCGAGGTGCCGCGCTCGGCAGCCCCGTGCAAACAGAACATCATGACCGGCGACGCCATCGACCTGTTCGCGTTCCCGACGCCGCTGGTGCACGGCAACGACGGAGGCCGCTACATCCAGACCTACGGCATGAACATCGCCAAGACCCCGGACGGGTCCTGGACCAACTGGTCGATCAACCGCATGATGATCCACGACCGCAAGACCCTGGCCTGCCTGATCCCGGCCCCGCAGCACTTCGGCGTCATCCGGCAGCAGTGGATCGAACGCGGCGAACCCATGCCCGTCGCGCTGGCCGTCGGCGTGGAACCGGGGCTGCCGTGGGTCGGCGGGATGCCGCTGCCGGAAGGCGCCGACGAGTCGCACTTCCTCGGCGCGCTGTTCGGCGAGGGCATCGAGGTGGTCCCGGCCGAGACCGTGGACCTGATGGTCCCGGCCACGGCCGAGATCGTGATCGAGGGCCACATCGCGCTGCCCGGCGAAACGGTCATGGAAGGCCCGTTCAACGAGTTCCCCGGCTACAACGCCACCGAGGCCACCCCCAAAGCGGTGTTCCACGTCTCGGCGATCACCTACCGGGACGGCGCGATCCAACCCGTGGTCGCCGCCGGTCCGCCGGTCGAGGAGGACCACACCATCATCGGGGCCACCTCGGCCGCCGAGATCCTGTACCTGCTGCGCGAAGCCGGCCTGCCGATCTCCTCGGCCTGGTACAACTTCGAAGCCGCGGTGCACTGGCTGACACTGGCGGTGCGGCAGGACTGGCACGAGAGCACCGGCATCGGCTCGCACGAACTGGTCGACCGGATCGCCTCCGTGATCTTCCACGGCAAGCCCTCGGTGAACGCCCCGAAGATCCTGGTGGTCGAGGACGACGTCGACATCACCGACCTGTCCCAGGTCGTGTGGGCCTTCGCCACCCGCTCGCACCCCGATGTCGACCGCGGCGAATTCCACTACCCGCCGGCGGTCAGCGATCAGCTCGCGGTCTACCTCTCCGAACAGGAGGCCCGCTCGTTCATGGCCGGCAAAGTCATCTACAACTGCCTGCTCGCCGACCTGTATCCGGAAGGACGCCGACCGGTGAAGGGCAGCTTCGAGAACGGCTGGCCCGCCGAGATCCAGGAACGCGTGCTGAAGAACTGGCACGAATACGGCTACTGATCCAGCAGATCCGATCCAG
>JABFXP010000069.1 GCA_013361685.1 Catenulispora sp. | reverse complement strand
GACCGCGGCCCCGCTGGACGACGAGCAGATCGAGGTGTGCATGGAGGGCTGGAAGTACGGCAGCCGGCAAACGGTCCGGGAACATCCACCCGAGGCGGGTTAGGCATATCGCCGAGCGTTGTTTCCGACCCCGGCCCGATCCCGGCCCACCGAGGACGCGACGCGTGCGAGGATCCCAGCATGGCGCTGACTGAAACGGATCGGGTCCTCAAACGGTTCGTCTCCGAGATCCAGCAGGCAGTGCCGACGGTGGCCGTGTGGGCACACGGTTCCCTCGCGTTGGGCGACTTCCAACCCGGACGCAGCGATCTCGATCTCATCGCGGTGGTCGAAACGCCTCCGGACGACGAACAGAGGGAACGGCTCGGCGCCATCCACCAACGGCTGGTGGACGAGGAGCCCGCCGCGGCCGAACTGCACTGTTCCTACCTGGCCGAATCAGAGCTCTCCGATGCCGGGCGCCGCCACGTCACCTGGGCGCACAGCATGCTCCTGGAACGCCCCGTGACACCGGTCACCCGCCGGGAACTGCTCGACGGCGGTCTGGTCCTCCACGGTCCGGCGCCGACGGAACTGCTCCCGCCGCTCGCCCCGGGCGAGTTGGAGGCCTTCATCCGCCGCGATCTGGCAGAGTTCTGGCTTCCGGCCACCCGCCGGCCCCGGCTCTGGATGCGGGACATCTGGGTGGACCTGGGCCTGCTGGTCCTGGCCCGCGCCACCGTCACCTTGCGCGACGGACGGTTGATCACCAAGCGCGAGGCCCTGACAGAACTGCTGGAACTCGGCGCGCCCGCCGACGTCGTCCGCGACATCCACGATCGCCGCTACGCGAATCCCCGGCCGCTCAGCCGTTTGCGACGCGCCCGCCGAGCGATGCGGGCCCGCGCTTTCCTGCGCCGCGCCATCCGCCGCACTCTGGCCGCGCCCTGAAACCAAGGCCCGACATCGAGGTCTTACTCACCACTTCCAATCCGACGGCCACTCGTGCACGTCCCGGAAAATCACGCGACCCGCGTAGACCCCCGCCGTACCCAAACACAACACCAACGGCCACATAAAGAAGGCGCCGAACGGTTCCAGCAGCACGATCACCAAGAACAGACCGGCAGCCGGCACCAACCACAGGACCGAGCAAGCTGCGGCCACCCACCGACTCGTCTTGGACCGGGCATTGATCCGTGCGAAGAACGCATGCCGGCGTGCGGCGCGGCGGTCGGCGCGCGCGATACGGGCGAGGCGTTCCTCCGAGACGCCGACCGCGGTGCCGGCCTGCTCGTCGGCAGGTCCCGATACTCCGATGAGCGAGACGGCGGGCATCACCTTCTTCGGGACGGCCAGGTCGATCACTTCCGGCCCCTGCGAAATCCGGACCACACCGTTCTTCCGGCGGAGACTGAGTCCGGGGTTGAGCGCCGCCGGTGCCGGGCTGGGTCCGACACGGCAGGTGCCGTCGAAGATGTAGGCCCGTCGCGACAAGAACCAGGGGTCGACCACCAGCCCCGTCTTGTCGCCGACCAGGAACACCGTGGCCCGGCGCCAACCCAGCTGCCCGACCTCCCGCACGAACCCCTGCTCCGCGATCTGCTCCGTGACGCCCCACCGCTCCTCGACCGCGACCTGCGCGGGCTTGAGCCGATACCCGGGTTCGAACGGAGGGCGGACGGTGCTGAGCGGCCGGACCTCCCCACGCCAGCGTCGGCGGCGGGGCACAACCGTCACGCCCACCGCCATCGCGGCGAAGCCCGCCATCCCCCCGACCACCAGCACCAGCTCCATCGGCCCGTCGCCGACCAGGGCGTCGCCGACGAACAGCGCGCCCAGCCACACCAAGCCCCCGAGCAACAGCACGCCGTCCACGTCGCCGCCTCCCGGATCAGGCCGTCTGGTGGCTGTTGAGTCCGAGGGCGATCGCCCCGCGGACCGGGCCTTCGTGGCCGAGCTCCGTGAACATGACCGGCACCTGGCTGACCGGCCGCAGCGCGTACTGCTTGAAGGCGTCGCTCAGCGGATCGAGCAGCAGTCGGGGGTCGCGGGCCTCGCTCAGGCCTCCGCCGATCACGATCTTGTCGGGGTTGAGGATGTTGCTCAGCTGAGCCAAGGCGAACCCCAGGTGCGATCCGGCGTCCCGCAGGACCATGCAGTCCACGGGTTCGCCCATGACAGCCCGTTCGATCACACCGTCCAGTGTCGTCGGCATCGTCGGCATCGATCTCGTACCCGTTGAATAGACGGCGCGGACCTCGTCCACCAGTCGCCGTTCGGCGATATAGGCCTCCAGGCACCCGCGGCTGCCGCACCGGCAGACGGGCCCGTTCCGGTCGACAGTGAGATGCCCCAGTTCGCCGGCGAAACCGTTCGCTCCGCGCATGATGGCCCCGTCGATGATGATGCCGGCGTTGATGTTGCTATCCGCCCATACGTACACGAGGATCGACGCGTCGCGGCTGGAACCGTAAAGAAACTCGGCATAGGCGCCGAGATTCGCGTTGTTGTCCGCGACGACGCGTAAACCGAGTCGGCGGCTCAGAACGGTAACGGGGTCTCCCTCGGCGGGCACCAGCGGAGGCATGGACTGCATGGTTACGACCCCATCGCGCGGATCCACCCCGCCAGGCTCGGCCATTCCGATGGAGACGACGTCAGCAGGCGTCGCGTCAACCTCGGCGACGAGCGTGCCGATGAGATCCACTGTGACATCGAGCCAGTCGGGCTGACCCACATCGAGGCCGGCTGCCTCGGTGGCCACGTGGATCCGCGTTTCGCCGACGTTCCGCACCGCGACGGTGACGCGGGTGTACCCGAGGTCCACCCCGACCGCGACGCCCCGCACGTCGTCTCCCAGCCGCACCCACTTCGAGCGGTCAGGTCCGGGCTCGGTGGCCAGCGCCCCTTCGGTCACCAGGCTCCGCACCGTCGTGGAGACAGTGGCTTCGGAAAGCATCGTGAGTTGAGCGATGCGGTTCTGCGGCGCGGGCTGCACCATCACCGCGCGGATCACCCGCGCCCGATTGAGGTCTTTGACACTGGTGGCCCGCAGAAGCTCTCTCGCGTTGATCACACTTGTTCCTTCGGCGGCGCCGGGCTGACGATCCGGCCACGGCTGGTGATCACGGGTAGGCGATCGGGAACGGCGGGCAGGCCCAGTTCTTCGAAGTAGTTCTGCTGCCGGGCGAACCATACCGGGACGACGCCGCGCTGACGGCAGGGATCGCAGCCCCTTTCGGAGATCTTCCCGTACCCGCGGCCGTCGCAGGTCCGGCACATGGTCACCCGGAACTCCAAGAGGTCGGCGACGTCGTCGCGGACGGTCACGTCAGCACTGTCAGCCTCCTGAGGCAGATGCAGGGCCACTGTCTTCTTCGCATAGTGCAGATTGGTGCGTGCGCACTCAGGGCTGATATCCAGTATCCGGGCGATGTCGACGCATCGGCATCCCGCGGCGGCCAGCCGATAGACCTGCCGCTGCCGGGGTGGGAGCAGGTCCACCGCCTTCGTCCAGGCGGGTATGAAGGCCGTGAGTGATGCGTTCGGCCGACCCGACACCGGCGGCGCCTGCGTGACGTTCTCCTGGCGGACCCGCTTTCGCGCCCTGCGAATCAGGGAACCGACATGACCGGTCGACATGCCGAGACCGCGTGCGATCTCCGTCCGGCTGTATCCCTCGGCTTCGGCCACGACGACACGCCGCTCCAAGACGCTCAGGCCGGTGACGGCCTGCCGCACGATGTCGCGCTGCTCCGCGGTGGCGGAGGGATCCCCGCCGACCATCGAGACCGGTCCGGCAAGCCCTGCCGGGCCCAGCCCGACAGGCACGGCCTGTGTCTTGCGCCCGTTCCAATACTTGAAGACCCGCCGCTGGTAGATGGTCGTCAGCAGAGCCGGCGGGTCCAGAACGACGCCCCATTGCCTGGCCAGCGCGGCAAAGGCGTCTTGAACGATGTCCTCGGCGTCGTGGACGTTGCCGTTCGCGTCCTGCAAAGCCCTGCGTAGCAACCGGTCTCGGTACGCCCGGTAGAAGGCTTCGTATTCATTGTCTGCGTCCGTTTTCGCATCAACCCCGGCGGGCATCATGCGTGCCTTGTCGCCGCGGTCGGCATCAGCACGAGCAAAAGAGCGACAATCTGTTCGGAAGTCCAATCGTGCCAGGCCAGCCAGCCGACCAGGATCACGAGGACCATACGGGGTCGCGCCGGACGGAGCCCGGTCAGGGGATGCGTCGGCGCCGGGCCCATGACGCTGGGAGTACGCGGCTCATCGTTCATGTTCGTGCCCTTCGGCGAAAGGCCCGCCGTCTCGCGCTCCGGCCAGAGACCAAGGCGGCGGGCCAACACTTCGCCCACGCCGTCAGGGTCCTGCGGAGCGGGCCTACACGAACTCTTGTTCCGAAGACTTCCCAGATGATTTTAACGTTTCTGAACTGCTCGCGAGTCTCACCGCACTTAGAAGTCGGCTTTGAATTGAAGAGACGTCGGCTTCGAAACAAAGACAGTGGCTGTGAAAGCAAGCCATAGCCGCCGGACACCCAGCACCACCATCGGCGATAGGCCCGCCGTCTCGCGCTCCGGCCAGAGACCAAGGCGGCGGGCCGACTCTCTTCCCACTGGCTTCAAATTGAAGATGCCCGCGCCTTCATAGGCGCTCGGCGAGGCAACGTCCGCGTTGTCGCCAGCTCTGACCTGGGCGAGCTGCCGCGGGGGTCAGTCCTGCCCGCACCAGCGACCCACCACGGCATCCGCCTCAGCGAAATGAGTCGCGGCCTGGCTTTCCCGGTGTCGGCCGCTTCGACGAGGACGTCGACCTCCTCATCAAAGGCCTGCGAGACCTCACCTCCGGAGTCGTCGGCGCCGCGCTGCTCGCCTTCGCCGGCGCGCATCCCATCGGCTGGTACCTGCTCGCTGTCGCGCTGACCCCGCTCGGCGACGCCGTCATCGTCCTGCGGCACGGCGGAACCAAGGCCGTCGCGTTCGGCATCCACTTCGCCACCGCCGTCGCGGTGCTCATCAGCGGCGGCCTGCTGTTCGCCGTCTAAGGTTTCTAAGTCCTCACCGTCATGCCAAGGAGGCCACCCATGTCCTTGATCACGCCGGACTTCGAGGAGTCCGTCATCGTCCGCGCCGCCGAGGCCGAGGTGATCGGCGCGGCGCCGGTCACGATCCGGCTGCTGGCCGACAGCAGCGCCACCGGCGGTGCCCTGTCGACCCACCGCGTCACCCTCGCCGCGGGTGCGAACGGCGCCAACCCGCACCGCCACGACAAGTCCGCCGAACTCTTCTACATGGTGGACGGCACCGCGCAGCTGCTGTCCGGCGACCAAGTCGTCACCGCCGAACGCGGCGACCTGGTGGTCGTGCCGCCCGGCGCGCACCACGCCTTCGCCGCGGCGCCGGGCGAGGACGCCGACATCCTCATCGTCATCACACCCGGCGTCGAGCGCTTCGAATACTTCCGCCACCTGGAGCGGATCGCTTTCGGGAAGGTGCCGCCGGAGAGTCTTCTCGATGTCCAAGAGCTCTACGACACCTACTTCCTCACCAGCCCCGCCTGGGAGCAGGCCCGCCACCACTGACGCGCGTAGGTATCGGCCGGGTCGGCGGCGGGGGCCGGCCCGGTCGGCGGGTCGTCAGCCGTCGGCTTCCGCGCGCCCAGCGGCGCCGTCGCGCTGATGGCCACGGCGCGCGTCGCGGTCGAAAATGCCCAGGATCTCGCACGGCCCGCTCTCGGTGCCGATGGCGTGGGGCAGCATGGTGGGGAACTCGGCGGCCTGGTTGGTCTCGACGCGCAGGCGCCGGTGCCCCAGCAACAGGATCGCGGTGCCGGACAAGACGACGAGCCATTCCCGCCCGGGATGGGCGCGCATGCGGGCGGGGTTGTCCGGCGGGGGCTCGGTCATCCGCTGGCGGACGACCGAGATGCTGGGATCGCTCTTGACGGTCCACCGCATCAGCCCGTGCGCGCCGTCGATCACCGGGCTGGTCACGACGTCGTCCGAAGCGGTCTCGACCAGCTGGTCCAGGGAGGTCCCCAGGGCCCGGGCCAGGATGACGAGCTGATCCAGCGCCAGGCGCCGCTGACCGTTCTCGATCCGCGACAGGGTCGACTGGCTGACGCTGGCCCGCGCCGCCAGCTCCTCTAGCGACCAGCCCTGCGCCACCCGCAGGGCACGGATGCGTCTGCGTACGAGACTCTCCACCTCGTCGTCGGCTTGCGTCATATGCAAGATCCTATGCCTTGAACGCAAGGTGCGCACTGTGGCCCCCGCTCGCACCGGCCCACCGCCGCCTACCCAGGGAGCTGATATTCGCTCCCTGGTTTGTCTCACGCATCGAGACGGTTCTTAGACCGATTCCCGCCCTGCCCCGGTAGCCTGGGCGGCATGACGAGCGATATGTCCACATTGCAAGACGGCACGGCGTCGCAGGACGCGTACAGCCGTCTGCTCGAGCTCCGCGCCAGCATCGACAATCTCGACTCGGCGGTCGTCCACCTGCTCGCCGAGCGGTTCAAATGCACGCAGCAAGTCGGCCGCCTCAAGGCCGCGCACGGCATGCCGGCCGTCGATCCGGACCGCGAGGCCGTTCAGATCCGGCGGCTGCGTTCGCTGGCCGAGCAGGCGCGCCTGGATCCGGAGTTCGCGGAGAAGTTCCTGAACTTCATCATCGACGAGGTGGTCCGCAACCACCGTTCGCTGTAGGCCCTGCCGGGGTCGTCCGGGCCGGCCGCCGTCGGGCCCGGAGGTGGCGGCCGGCTGGCGGACACCGGCGTTCCGGCTGCGGAGGGCGTGTGGCCTCGGCTTCTGCGGCCGGTTCGGAGCGCTGCGTGTTCGGTTGACCACCCAGACTGTTTCAGCGCCTTGGGTTTCCGCTAGCATGCTCGGGCTCGAACAAAGCAATGTCCTGTCTCTGCGTCGTCGGCTCGGCCTTTGACAGAGATTTGATGCACCGCCGCACCGCATAGGACCGACACGGCGCAGCTCCACCGCGCCGCCCGAAGCGCCACCAGCGCGGATCGCAGAGGCCACCTGTGAGAATCACCCAGAAGATCGGCATCCTGGTCGCCGTTCCCTTGTGCGCGGTGTCCGGCTTCGGGGCGTTGGCGTTGGTCACCTCCACGTCGGGGGCGATCGAGACCGGGCATCTCTACACCCTGATGCACGCCGGGGCCGCGGCCGGGGACCTGGTGTGCGAGCTGCAGGACGAGCGGACCCAGGTCGCGCTGTACCTGACCAGCCAGGCCGGGGCGGACGCCGCGGCGCTCACCGCGCAGATCGGCAAGACGCAGGCCGCGGCCGCGGCGTACCGGGACCGGGTGCGGTCGATGCCGTGGCTGGGCGCGGAGAGCCGGGCGCTGCTGACCCGGATCGAGGGCGAGCTGCAGGCCATCGACCGGCTGCGGGACCTGGTCCGCGGCGGCTCGCCGCAGGCGCTGTCGGCCGCGGACTTCCAGTACCACATCGTCATCGCCGACCTGCTCACCTTCCACGACGCCGCCCAGAAGTCCTCGGCCGCCTCCGGCGAGCAGGACCTGCTGCGCGCCACCGCCAGCCTGAGCCAGGCCCGGGAGTCGCTCAGCGAGGAGGAGGCGGACGTCCTGCGCATCGCCGGGGCGCCGGTGCAGACCGCGTCGGCGGCGCAGGACCTGCTGGTCGGCCGGACCGGATACACCGGGGCGATGGAGACCTTCGCGGCGATCGCGCCGCCGCAGTGGCGCGGGGTCCCCGACCAGGTGCTCGGCGGGGCGGAGCTGGCGCACGCCGGGGAGCTGGAGGACGCGGTCGCCCACACGCCGATCGGCACCAAGGTCCACCTGGACCCCAAGGCCTGGACCGGCACGGTGGACGCCCGGCTGGACCGGCTGGACGGCGTGCGCAAGGACCTGGACCTGGCCACGCTGGCGATGATCGCCCAGGACCGCACCCGGCAGCGGGAGCTGGCCGGCGGCGAGGCCGCGGCGGTGGCCGGGACCGTGCTGCTGGCCGTGCTGGTCAGCCTGCGTCTGGGCCGGCCCATCATCAAGGGCCTGCGAGGGCTGCGCGACGGCGCCAACTCCCTGGCCTTCGAGGGGCTGCCGGCCGCCGTGCAGGAGCTGCGCGGCAGCGGATCGCTGACCGCGCAGACCGCCGAGGAGTTCGCCGACCAGGCCGGCGCCGGGCTGCCGGTGACCGGCGACGACGAGATCGCCGCCGTGGCCCGGGCCTTCAACGCCGTCCGGCACGAGGCCATCCGCACCGCCGCCGAGCAGGTGCTGCTGCGCGCCGGCGTCGGCGCCGCCTTCGTCGCCCTGGCCCGCCGCGGCGAGCGCCTGACCGGCGCGCTCACCCTGGAGCTGGACCGGGCCGAGCGGGACGAGCAGGACCCCGACCGGCTGGCCCGGCTGTTCGTGCTGGACCACCTGGCCGCGCGCATGACCCGCAACAACGAGAGCCTGCTCGTCATGGGCGGCGAGGGCACGGTCCGGATCCGCGACGAGGGCGTGCCGCTGGTCGACGTGATCCGCGCCGCCTCCGGCCGGATCGAGCGCTACTCGCGGGTGGACCTGGTGAACGTCGACCTCGGCGTGATCATCATGCCGACGGTGGTCGACCACCTCGTGCACCTGTGCGCCGAACTGCTCGACAACGCCACGGCGTTCTCCCCGCCGGACACCCGGGTGGTGGTGGACGTGACGGTGCTGGCCGACCGGATCATCGTGCAGATCACCGACCGCGGCATCGGCATGACGGCGGTGCGGCGCTCCCAGCTCAACGCCCGCCTCACCACCCCGACCCACCTGGACGCCGCCTCGGTGCAGGCGATGGGCCTGACCGTGGTCGGCCAGCTCGCCTACTGGTACGGCATCGCCGTCGAACTGCGCCCGCACCCGCAGAACGGCACCATCGCCGAACTCGTGCTGCCGCCGGCGCTGTACCGGGCGCCGGCGGTCTCGGAGCCGGTGATGTCCACGCCGATGGCCGCGATCGAGTCGCTCGCCTCCGGGATGGGGCGGGCCGGTGCCGACGGCGCCCGGCCGAACCAGGGGGTGCGCGCCGCCGGGACGGCA
>JABFXP010000851.1 GCA_013361685.1 Catenulispora sp. | reverse complement strand
GGCGACATCACCGCCCGCAGCAACTGACCGGCACGGCAGCGGGCAGGACAGCCGGAGATGACTGGAGACGGCTGACAAGAAAGACAGACAACCGAAAACACAACGGACGGCGGTGGCGACCAGCCACCGCCGTCCGGCTTTCGTTCCCCGAGCCTTCAGCTTCCGCCCGGCACTCAGTGCAGCACTGCGACCGCCGCGTCGACCACCGGATCGCGTCCCGCCGAGACGTCGTCCGCGGTCAGCGGCACGAACCGGTCGGGCGCGACGCCGATCCCGTCGATGACCTCCCGGTCGGCGCCGAGCATGTGCTGTGAGGGCATGCCGAGGATGCTGCCGTCTGTCAGGGCGTACATCTGTCCCGGGCCGGAGACCACGCCGGCCGTCCGGTCGCCGAGCAGGGTGCCGAGGTGCAGATCCTTCACCGCGCCGCTGAAGGCGTCGCAGCCGGAGGCGCAGTCGCGGCTGGTGAGGACCGCCAACGGCAGGCCGAGCAGGGGAGTGGTGCCGTCGGTGAGTATCGGAGTGCACTTGCCGCGCGCGTCGCAGTCATAGCTGTAGGCCGCGCCGTGGACGAACGCGCCGAGCAGCTTGGTCACCTCGGCCGGGTCGCCGCCGCCGTTGTCCCGGAAGTCGAGGATGACGCCGCGGACGGTGTGCGTCTTACGCATGTCGGCGATCTGCTTCAGGACGTCGTCCGCCGCGCCCGGGTAGAACGCCGGGAGCGTCACCTGGACGAGGTCGCCGGCGACCAGCTTCGCGGTGGCGCCGCCGTTGCCGGGGGTGAGCTGATACACCTGCGGCGTCGCGGTGACGTCCCACGTAACGCCGGTGGCCGGGCGCTTCAGCACCAGGTGGATGGGCACCGGGTTCTCCTGCCACATCGGGTTCAGCAGCTGCATCGCCCCGACCGACAGCACACCGTCGACGAACGGCGGCGCGCCGTCGACCGACTCGATGACGTCGCCGGGCCGCAGCCCCAGCGCCGCCGCCGGGCCGCCCTCGATCGCCTTCACATACAGCGGCCCGACGGCGTTCTGCGGCTCGTGGACCACGGTGCCGTGCGAGACCGACGCGATGATGCCGAGCCCGTACCCGATTTCATAGGGCTGATCCGGCGTCCCCGGCGGCGGGGGCGGGGGCGGCGGCGGTCCGGGCTCCCCGGTCCAGTCCCAGCGCACGTGGTCGTCGTGGAGCGCGGCGAGCATGCCGCGGATGGCGGCCTCCAGGAGCTGCTGCCGTTTGGCCGGATCGGTCGTCGCGGCGTTCAGGACCGGGCTGAAACGGGCGTCGAACGCGGTCCAGTCGTCGTCGCGGCGTCCGGTCAGGGCGGGCAGTTCGGCGTCGGACCGGTCCAGTCCGGCCTTCGCCAGCGCCTCGACGAAGCCGGTGAACGCGCCGGTGAGCAGCACTCGGTCGTCGAGTGTCTTGCCGGAGTAGTAGTGCTCGAACAAGCAGTAATAGGCCTGTTCGAGCACTGCGTCAGTGGTCGGAGTCGGTGCCGGGGGCGGCGGCGAGGTGGGCGTGAGCGCGCTGCACGCCGGCGGCTTGGGCCCGGCGGCGCTCGCGGCCATGCCGGGAGTCGTGCCGGAGGCGACCAGTACCGCCGACGCGGCAGCCACGGAGGCGAGGGCTAGAAGCTTCTTCTTCATGCTTGTCTGTTCGCTGATTCCCGCGAACCTGTCACAAGGAAGAGTCCGGCCCCTGCTCACCCAGCACGTATTGGCTCGCTTGCAGCCGGTAGAGCTTGGCGAACGCGCCGTCGGCGGCGATCAGCTCCTCGAACGTGCCCTGTTCGGCGATGCGGCCGCCGTCCAGGCTGTAGATGTAGTCGGCGTGGCGCACCGAGCCCAGGCGGTGCGTGATCATCACCACCGTCTTGTCCGCCAGCAGGCGGCGGACGGTGTCGAAGGTGTCGATCTCGGCCTTGGGGTCCAGCGCGGCGGTGGGCTCGTCGAGGATCACCAGGGTGCCGTCGCGGAAGTGGCCGGAGCGGGCCAGGGCGATCTTCTGCCACTGGCCGCCGGAGGGCTTGACGCCCTTGTCGTAGTCCTTGCAGAGCAGGGTGTTGATTCCCTCCGGCAGTTCGTGGACGAAGCCGGCTCCGGCGTCGTGCAGCGCCGACTCGACGGCGGCGGTGTCGTCGAACCGGGTGTGGCGGCCGATGCCCACGTTGGCGGAGGCGGAGAACGGCCAGCAGAAGAACCCTTGCGACAGCAGGGCTATGTGCTGGAAGACGGCGCGGCGGTCCAGTGTGGTCAGCGGCGCGCCGTCCCAGCAGACGGTGCCGGCGTCGGGCAGATACAGGCCTGCCAGGATCTTCGCCAGCGTGGTCTTGCCCGAGCCGTTGTGGCCGACCAGAGCGATGGTCTGCCCGGCGCGGATCGACAGCGTGATGCCGGACAGCGCCGGCGAGTCGGCCTCGGGGTAGCTGAAGGTGACGTCGCGGACCTCGATCAGCTCCGGGGTGCGGTCCACCGGCGCTCCGCCGCTCGGGATGGCGAGGGTCTGGGCCTTGGCACAGGCCGCCTCCCAGTCGCCGATGTAGAGGCCGAGTTCGTACAGCGCGTTGATGCTGCGGACCAGCCCGCTCAGCTGCGCGGTGCCGGTGCGCAGCGCGTAGGCGGCGGCGCCGGCCGCGGACAGCGCGATCGTGCCGCCCTCGACGAGCGCGAACAGCAGCAGGTACGCGGCGGCGGTGGCGAGCCCGGTGGCGGCCCCGGCGGTCAGCGAGGAGCGGATCCGGATCCGGGCCAGCCGGTCCTGTTCGGCGGCCAGGGCGTCGGACAGCCGCCGGTAGTGCCGCAGCAGGAAGCCGCCGGTGTCGTGGACCCGGATCTCCTCGGCGGTGTCGGCGTTGGTGAGCAGGAACGCCAGCTGGAACAGCTGGCGGTTCGGGGTCAGCATCGACAGCCGCGAGCGGTACATCTGCTGGCTGGCCTTCACCGCCGCCACCCCGCCGGGCAGCACGATCAGCGGCAGCAGCACGATCAGCGCCGGGTGCAGCACCGCCAGCACCCCGGCCACCGCGATCAGCGACATCACCCCGGAGGCCAGGTCGACCAGCCGCCCGATGGCCATCTCGATCCAGGACGCGCCGTACTGCGCGGTGTCGATCAGGTCCTTGAGGTCGCCCTGCTGGAAGGCGAGCAGCTCGACGTCGTTCGTGCACTGGTACAGCCGGTCCTGGGCCAGCCGCCGCACCTTCGGCTCCAGCCGGATCGCCAGCCCCGTGGAGGCCGCCGAACAGCAGCGGTTGGCCGCGGCCGCCACGGCGGCGAGCAGCACCGACGGGATCGCGGCATGCAGTCGGGCGGTGGTGGCGCCGCCGGCTAGCAGCGAGCGCAGCACCCCGTTGACCGCGAGCAGTCCGAAGGCGGTGAACGCGCCGGTCGCCAGCTCCGCGGCGAGCACGATCGCCGCCGCCCGCCGGTCCGCCGCCCAGGCCAGCCGCAGGCAGGTGCCGACCAGGCGGGGCAGCCGCGCTGCGACGGTGCGGAAGGTGGAGGTGCCCATCGCGCGGTCGTGACGGGACCAGGAGGTGTTGTAGTGGCCGGCGTGGCCGAACAGCGGGTCGGGGGCCGGACGCGGTGCGGGTTCCGGGGCCGCCGCGGCGTCGGCGGCGTCGGCCGCCGCTATGGCGGTCACCGGCGGCCCGCCGGCGGGTCAGAGGTTGCGGCGGATTCGGTGGACTCGGCAACGCCGGCGAACGGTAACGCGGCTTCGATAGCGGAGGCGATGGCGGGCACGAGAACAGGCATCACGGCTCCCGGTGGGACGAGGACGGACGCAGACAGCCGGACTCTACTGACGGACACTGACACAAAGCGTCGGATTGACTACTTTCCGTGCTCTGATGTGCCGTGCTCTGCTGCCGTGTACCCGCCGGCGGTGGTGTGCGGCGCCCGGCTCGCCCCATTTCGTCACGCTCGGCCGCGTTACCGGTGCTCCAGGAGCTGAAGCAGTTCCCTGGCATGGTCCAGGGCGGCCTGGGTCAGGGCGCCGGCCGAGCCGCGGACGACGACCGGTTCGGTCTCGGTGAGCAGGAGGTGTACGCAGGCCGCCTTGCCCATCAGGGCGCCGGCCAAGTGGTTTGCGCGCCGGCGCAGCGCGCTGGACTGGCGTGGCGTGCCCTGCCAGTTCCGGGCCCGATAGGCGCGCTGTTTGCAGGCCGGCGAGCAGTAGAGGCGGGGCCGCCCGACCTCGCCGCCGCCGGTCGGGATGCCACACGCCATACATTCCATGCCAGCCCTCACATTTCGTCACGGAATTCCCGGCAACGCGTTACCGATATTCGCTGCGATGCCCAGGGGATCATCATCCAATCAATGGCTTGATTGTCGTTACACCATCGGGTGATCCGCTCCTGACAGGTTCAGTGATCGGATTAACTGAGAATCCCTAAGGGTATCTGTGGATTGCGGATCGAACCGCAATTGTCAAGGAAAGCCGAAAAACGAAAGGAACGGTGATCCCCATGATTCTGAGCGTCTGCCGGGACGACCTGAAGGGCACCTGGGAGGTGGCGAAGTGCTCCCTGCACGCCCACCCCGACGTGTTCCACAGCGCCCATCTCGTCTTCGAGAGCGAGGTGCCGATGCTGGGCGTCAACGAAGACCTCTACGTCATCGCGCACGGCGCGTCCATCGGCGACGAGGGCAAGCCGGTCATCGGCGACGCCCACGACGCGCTGTACCTGGATGCCCCCACCTTCTGGGAGAACGTCAAGAACATCTTCCCCGAGGGCTACCAGGCCAGCGTCTACGTCTCTGCCTGCGAGAGCGCCGATCCCGGACCGGGCCTGGACTTCAGCTTCACCGAGATGTTCGCGGTCTACGTGAAGTCCGAGCGCAGCGTGAATTGCCGCGTCTACGGCCACAAGGGCAGCGTCGGCGGCGAGATCCCGCTGCCGGACGAGGATCTGTGGATCGAGGCGGACCTCGCCTGACCCACGCCATATTCCGGCGCGAATTGTCCAAAGAACGAACAGGAAAAACATCAGAAAGGAAGTGAATTTGCCATGGGTGACCAGTTCCAGCTCACGCTGAAGAACGAGTCGGACCAGCCCGGTCTCACCTTCGCCGTCTACACCGTGATCGACATGATCACGCAGTCCACCGAGACCTTTCCTCTCGCCTGGCAGACCAAGCGGCTCAACAAGGGCAACCGGGTCACGTTCAGCTGGACGCTCGACTACTCCCTCATGTTCTCCACCCAGGGCGCGCAGGCCGGTGCCATCTGGACCGAGAACGGCTCGATCGACGTCCAGGACAGCAGCGCGCGCCACAACAGCGTCCTGCTCGACTACGACGGCGACTACCTGTTCAAGTACAACCCCGGCGGCCACGCGGTGAAGAACGGCTACGTCTACCTGGACACCACGGCCCAGGTGCCGAAGTACACCCCGCAAGCCGGCCCGTCGGTGGCCCTGGCCATCGCCGTCGGCGAAAGCGGCACCCCGACCCCGGCCGTGGCCGGCAACAGCGGGATCAACCTGGACCACCAATTCGACCTGCACCCGACCTACTACATCCAGGCGGGCCAGATCGAGCAGGGCCAGATGGCCGACCTGACCACCACCACCGCTCTGCAGAAGGTGGTGTTCGAGCCGGGGGTGTACCAGCAGTTCTGGACGCTTTCGGAGGACAACACCTGGATCAACAACAGCTGACGCTGTCGATCCGCGGAGCCGGCGCCCGCGTGCACTCGCGGGCGCCGTTCACAGAGCGCCTCCGGCGCGCGCCGTCCCTCTCCAGGGCGCGCGCCGGAGGCTTTCGTCGGGTGCCTCGGCGCCGCCGGATCACCGGTGAACGCTGGTGAAGCCCGCGGCCACGAGGTCACTCACGATCCTGATTCGCGCCGTCTTATTTTAAGTTCGGTATTATCGGCGGGCCATCTTCGGGCCCGTAGGCGGTCTTCCGGCCTCTGTCAACGCCCCCGCCGCCGGTACCCGGCATGCGATGCCCAAAGTCGGGGCACTCGCTACGCTGGCGCAGAGCGTCCAGGATCTCCAGGGACGCCAGCCGATACGCCAACTGTTGAAACAAGTGGTGTCCTGCCTGTCGATCACAGCCGAGCCGACGTAGGGGCGGGGTCGGGCTGGTCGCTCGACGCCAGTCGGTTGACGGATGAGCGACGGACTCCGGCGAGTAACACCTACAGTCGATTGACCTAGGTCGGTCCGGGGGTCCCTTTCTGTACGGTGGACGAGCTGACAGTCTGTCGCCGGAGGTGTACGAGTCCTTCGTCACCTGTGCTTTTCCACTTGAGGGTTGAAACCGGAGGTCCTCTCGCTCCATAATTTCGAGACTTAACTTTAGTGATGAAACGACAGGGGCGGGGATGGCGCACAGCGCAACATCGAAGGACCTCCGGCAGCGCAACCGCGCGGCGGTGTTCCGGCGGATGGTGCTCGACGGCGAGACCACCCGGGCCGACCTGGCCACCGCGTGTGGGATGTCCGCCGCCACCGTCACCAATGTGGTGAACGACCTGATCGGCGAGGGGCTGGTGACCGAGCTCGGCTTCGTCCCCTCGGTCGGCGGCCGGCCGATCGCCCGGCTGGGCGTGGTGCCGGACGGCGCGCACGTGGTGGGCGCCGACTTCGGCGAGGAGTGGGTCGCGGTCAAGCTGTTCGACCTGGCCCTGCGGCGGCACGACGAGGTGCGGGTGGAGCTGGACCGGCGCACCGTCACCGGCGAGGTGGTGGCCGCGGCGATCCGCCGGGCGCTGGACCGGTTCCGGGCCGTGCACCCCCAGCGGATGGCCTCGCTGGTCGGCATCGGCCTGGGGCTGCCGGGGATCGTCGAGCACCACGCCGGCGGGCCCACCCTGTTCGCCCAGACCCTGCGGTGGCGGCAGCTGCCGATAGCCGAGGTCTTCGACCTCGGGGACGTGCCGGTCTTCGCCGACAACGTGGCCAAGACGCTGACCATCGCCGAGCACTGGCTCGGGGCGGCGCGCGGCAGCGACGAGGCGGCGGTGGTGCTGGTCGGCCGCGGCATCGGCGCCGGTTTCATCAACGGGGGGCGGGTCCTGCAGGGCCTGTCCGGCAGCGCGGGGGAGTGGGGCCACACGAAGATCTCGATCGGCGGCCCCAGCTGCCAGTGCGGATCGCGCGGCTGTCTGGAGGCGCACGTCGGCGGCGACGCCATCGTGCGGCGCTGGCTGCCGGACGAGGACGAACTGGCCTTCACCGGCACCCACGGTGTGGACCGGTTCCTGGCCGCGGTGGCCGACGACGACCCGCGCGCGGTCCGGATCCTCGACGACTCGATCGAGGTGCTGGGCCTGGGCCTGGCCAACCTCGTCAACATGCTGAACCCGGAGCGGATCGTGGTCGGCGGCTGGCTGGGCCAGCGGCTGATGGCGGTGCGCGGCGCGGAGCTGGAACGCGCCGTGCGCTCCTACTCCCTGGCCCGGCCGGCCCAGCAGGTCCAGGTCGTGCCCTGCCTGCTCGGCGAGGACGCCATCGCCACCGGTTCGGCCCTGCTGCCGCTGGAGCGGCTGATCGGCGGCGAGTTGCGGGCGCCCCGCGCCGCCGCGCCGGGCGACCCCGCCACCGCCCGTGTCCAGCGTCACCGTATGCCCAAGGACTGAGGAGAGCAGCCCCATGAGAATACGTACAGCATCCCGTCGCAGAACCGCCGCCGTCGCCACGGCCCTGGTCGCGGCCCTCGCCCTGACCGCCTGCGGGTCGGGCAAGTCCAAGACCTCCGGCGCCGCCGGCTCCGGTTCCGGATCGGGCGTTTTGAAGATGTGGGTCATGGGTGACGCCGGAAACGCTTTCAAGACCCTGACTGCCGACTGGAGCAAGCAGACCGGCATCAAGGTCGACGTGCAGGCCATCCCGTGGTCGGACATCCACACCAAGCTGACGACCGCGGTCGCCTCCGGCAACGGACCCGACGTGGTGCAGGTCGGCTACTCGCTGGTCCCCACCTTCAACCAGGCCGGGGCGCTGGCCGACCTGAGCTCCTACGTCGCGGCGCATCCGGCCTTGCAGGACGGCGACTACGTCGCCGGCGCCTCGCCCAAGACGCTGAACCCCGACGGCAAGCTCACCACCGTGCCGTGGATCAGCGACACCCGCGTGCTGTTCTACCGCTCCGACCTGCTCACCGCCGCCGGCATCAGCAAGCCTCCGGCCACCTGGGCCGAGCTGCACGACGACGCGGTGACGCTGGCCAAGCGCGGCTCCGGCAAGTACGGCTACTACATCCCGCAGTGGGACCTGGCGCTGCCGGCCGAGTTCGCCTGGCAGGCCGGCGGCGACGTCACCGACGCCGACGGCAAGATCAAGCTGGACACCCCGCAGCTGCGCACCGCCGTCGACTACTACCTGTCCTTCTACAAGGACAAGGCGGTCCCCACCGCGGCCGACTTCGACCAGGTCACCGGGTTCGTCAACGGCGCCGCGCCGATGCTGATCAGCGGTCCCTACCTGGCCAAGAGCATCGAGACCCAGGCTCCGGACCTGAAGGGCAAGTGGGGCACGGTGCCGCTGCCGGCCGGCCCGGCCAACGGCACCTCGCTGTTCGCGGGCTCGGGACTGGGGATCTGGAAGAACAGCAAGAACACCGAATCGGCGTTGAAGCTCCTGGACTTCCTGGCCACTCCGGCGACCCAGGTGAAGTGGTTCCAGCTCGACGGCGACCTGCCCTCGGTGAAGACCGCGCTGAACGACCCGGCGCTGACCTCCGACCCCAACGTCGCGGTGTACGTCAAGCAGCTCGACGACGCCAAGCTGCTGCCGCTGAACCCGGCCTGGGACCAGGTCAGCCAGGACCTGCTGGACGGCCTGAACAAGATGGCGTTGCAGGGTGCCGACGTCACCTCCACCCTGGCGAAGATCAACGAGGCCGCGCAGGGGCACCAGAAGTGAGTCGGCCAGAAACGAGACGGCCGTGAGCCGCGCCGCGGTGTCGGACCCTGACTCCGGCACCGCAGCACTCGCCACCGGTGGCCGCCCCGGCCGCGTCGGGCGTGTCGGCAAGCCGGGCAAGCCCGGCAAGCCCGCCCCGGCCGCCCCCGGCAGCCGGCGCGCCGC
>JABFXP010000402.1 GCA_013361685.1 Catenulispora sp. | reverse complement strand
GCCCGGGCGCTGATCGGCCACCGTCCGGCCCGCATTACCCTGGAGCGGTGAACACGCGTACCCGTTCCAGGGTCGTCACCTTCGTTCTGGTGGCGATCCTCGCCGTCGTGGTGGTCGCCGCCGTGCTGCGGTGAGTCGGCCGCCGGTGTCCCGGCGGCCGCTCGGATCAGGCCAGGCGCTCCACGACGTAGTCGATGCACGCCGTCAGCTTCTCGACGTCCTGCGGCTCCACGGCCGGGAACATCGCGATGCGCAGCTGGTTGCGGCCGAGCTTGCGGTAGGCGTCGGTGTCGACGATGCCGTTCTCGCGCAGGGCCGCGGAGACCTTGTCCGCGCTGATGCCCTCGGCCAGGTCGACGGTGCCGACCACCTGCGAGCGCTGGGCCGGGTCGGCCACGAAGGGCGTGGCGTACTCCGAGCGCTCGGCCCAGGCGTACAGGCGCGAGGAGCTGTCGGCGGTGCGGGCGGTGGCCCAGTCCAGGCCGCCGTTGCCGTTCAGCCAGTCCAGCTGCTCGGCCATCAGGAACAGCGTCGCCACCGCGGGGGTGTTGTACGTCTGGTTCTTGAGCGAGTTGTCGATCGCGGTCGGCAGGCTGAAGAAGGGCGGGATGTAGCGGCCCGAGGCGGCGATCTCGGCGGCGCGCTCCAGGGCGGCCGGGGAGAACAGGCCGATCCACAGGCCGCCGTCCGAGGCGAAGTTCTTCTGCGGGGCGAAGTAGTAGACGTCGGTCTCGGTGACGTCCACCGGCAGTCCGCCGGCTCCGGAGGTCGCGTCCACCAGGACCAGCGCGCCGTCGTCGGCTCCGGCCGGGCGGGCGATGGGCATCGCGACGCCGGTCGAGGTCTCGTTGTGGGTGAGCGCGTAGACGTCCACCCCGGCCTCGGCGACGGCCTGCGGGTGCGTGCCCGGCTCCGAGGAGACGATCGACGGCGCCTCCAGCCACGGGGCGGCCTTGACCGAGGAGGCGAACTTGGAGGAGAACTCGCCGAAGCTCAGGTGCTGCGACTTGGCCCGCACCAGGCCGAAGGCGGCGATGTCCCAGAACGCGGTCGACCCGCCGTTGCCGAGCACCACCTCGTAGCCCTCCGGCAGCGCGAACAGTTCGCTCACGCCGGAGCGCACCCGCCCCACCAGGTTCTTCACCGGCGCCTGCCGGTGCGAGGTGCCGAGGAGCTTGGCGCCCTCGGAGGCCAGCTTGGCCACGGCCTCCGGCCGCACCTTGGACGGACCGCAGCCGAACCGGCCGTCGGAGGGGAGCAGGTCTTGGGGGATGGTGATGTCAGCCACGCGGTTCTCCGAGCTGTAGTAGCTGTAGCGGATAGGAGAAATCGGTGGCCCGGGGCGTCGTTGGCCAGGCCTACACGCATCGTAACGGGCTTGTGTCCGAGATTCGGTCTCGAGTCCGTGAAACGAGACACGCAAGCCCCCATCAGGGTGTCGATGGTCGGTGTCCGGTCCCGCCGTGCCGAGAAGATCGCCGGTGTTTACGGATTCACGAAGCCGGACTTGTAAGCGATCACGACGGCCTGCGTACGGTTGCGCGCGTCGAGCTTGGCCAGGATGTTCGCGACGTAGGTCTTCACGGTCTGCGCGCCGAGGAACATCTGCTCGGCGATCTCGGCGTTCTCCAGTCCGGCGGCCATCAGCCGCAGCACTTCCCGCTCTCGCTCGGACAGCCGGCCGGCGACGGTCTCCGCCTGCCGCCGGTGCTTGCGCGCCAGTTCGCGCACCGCCTCCGGGAACATCAACGTGTCCCCGATCGCGGCCAGCCGCACCGCCTGCACGATCTCCGCCGGCCGCGACCGCTTCAGCAGGAAGCCGCTCGCACCGGCGAGCAGGGCGTCGTAGACGTAGTCGTCGTTCTCGAAGGTGGTGATGACGACCACCCGCGGCGCCGGCCCCGCACCCCCGTCGTCCAGGATCCGCCGCGCGGCCTGGATCCCGTCGAGCGCGGGCATCCGCACGTCGGTGAGCACGACGTCCGGCCGCAGCGACCGGGCCAGCGCGACCGCCTCGGCACCGGTCGCGGCCTCGCCGACGACGGTGAGGTCGGGCTCGGCGGCGAGGATCGCGTGCAGGCCGGAGCGGACGAGCGGCTCGTCGTCGGCGATCAGGATGCTGATGGGAGAAGCGGCGGACGGATCGGTGGTCATGCGTCTCCCTCGGGGGCCGGGGTCATGGTGGGTGGCGGTGTGGCGTGGACGGCGCGGTGCGGCGGCGTCAGGGGGAGGCAGGCGTGGAGGCGCCACGTTGCCGCGGTGGGGCCGACCGTGGCGGTGCCGCCGAGCAGGGCTGTGCGTTCGGCGATGCCGTGCGCGCCCCGGCCGCCGGGGACGGTGCGGAAGCGGGTGCCGCCAG
>JABFXP010000798.1 GCA_013361685.1 Catenulispora sp. | reverse complement strand
AGCAGCCTAACAACCACACACCAAACCTCCCGGGCAGCCGGGACACTTCACACTGCCCGCGGTCACCCTCATTTACCGGCTAGCGCCCGCGCCCGCCCCGCCGAAGTCCCCCGTCCCCGCCCGCGCACCCGCTCACGCCATCCCGCCGCCTCCAGCGCTCGTCCCGCCGCCGATGCCCGCGCCGCCACCGCCCGCCCCAAAGCACTGATTCACCCTGCCGCGATTCCCCGGACGACCAGGGTGGATTAGGCTGACGGCGTGGCGATGCGACAACTAGGAGACCTCGAAGCCGCTGTCATGGACCGCATATGGCGGCGCAACCGTCCCGTGCTGGTCCGGGACATTCTCGACGACCTGAACACCGACCGCTCGCTCGCCTACACCACCGTCATGACGGTCATGGACAAGTTGCACCGCAAGGGCTGGCTGCGTCGGCAGCCGCAGGGTCGGGCGTATGTCTATGAGGCAGTCGCCTCTCGCGAGTCATATACCGCGCGCCTGATGCGCGATGCGTGGGCCACCAGTGACAACCAGGCGGTCGCGTTCGTCCACTTTCTGGAACAGCTTTCGGACGACGAGGCCCGGGCTCTGCGCGCCGCCTTGGAGATCTTCCCGCCGGAGTCGGAGCCGCAGGCGGAACCGCCGCAGTGATAGCAGCGCTGATCCTGTGCACATACGCGGTGGCTGTGGCGCTGTTCGCTCCGGCGCTGCTGGAGCGCTTCTGGCCCTCGGACCGCGCGCCTCGGCTGACGGTGCTGTTGCTGCAGACTCTGAGCTGCTCGTTTCTGGCCGCGTCGGTCGGGGCCGGGCTGGCTCTGGCGCTGACGCTGGTTGAGGGGCTGTCGGAGCTGAGCCCGGCTCTGGACCGCTGCGCTGACACGCTGCCGGTCGGTGAGCACAGTTCGGTGACGACCTGGGTGGGTCATGTGGGCCTGGTGTCGGCCGGGGCGTTGGTGCTGCGGGTGCTGTATTGCCTGCTGGTGACGTTCGGGCGGGCCCGGTTGCGGCGGCGCGCGCACCTGAAGGTGTTGCGGATGCTGGCCACCCGCGACGAGCGCCTCGGGGTGCTGGTGCTGGACCATCCGGCGCCGGCCTGCTACTGCCTCCCGGGTGACATCGTGATCACGACCGGTGCCCTGTCCTGCCTGAGTGAATCCCAGTTGGAGGCGGTGCTGCTCCACGAGCGCGCGCACGTCGCGGGCCACCACCACGTGATCATCGCGCTGGCGGCGGCGATCGGCCGTACGGTGCCGCGTGTGCGGCTGTTGACGTATGCCGAGCGTGAGACGCGGCGGCTGGTGGAGCTGATCGCGGACGACGCGGCGGTGGCGCGGACCAGTGCGCCGGCGGTCGCGGCGGCGCTGGCGGTGATCGGGACCGGACATGCGCCGGATCTGGACCCGACGGCGGCGCCGATGCCGGTGCTCGCCGCCGCGGGAGTGGCTGCCAGACGCGGCAGTTCGGGCAGCAGCTCAGACAGCAGGCTGAACGCAGCAAGTAACTCAGGGTCCGTCGGGCGCGCTTCCACGGATTCCAGTGGCGTTGCGAAGGCCTCCGACGGCGAGACACCGGCTCCCGCCTCGCAAAACCCAGGCGGCGGCCAGCCCTCGAGTCCGATTCCGGCCCCCAAGAGCACCCTCGGCATCGACTCCCCGCCGAGCATCCTCGGCGCCGATTCCTCCCCGACACTGCGCCGCGTCCGCCGCCTGCTCCGCCTGGACCGCGCCCTCACCGGCCGCGCTCGCGCCCTGAGCCTCGTTGCCGCAGTATTCATGATCGCGCTGCCGATCACCCTGCTCGGCGTCTCCGGCGCCTCCCTGATCAGCCACTGCCCGCCTGACACAGAGGACCACGACGCCCGCAGCCCCAACCCCGTGGTCACCGCCTCTGCCCCGTTGACGGTCGGGACGGTCGAGCCGGCCGGAACGGCCGGGACGGCCGAAACGGCCGAGGCGGACGCGACCTTCAGCTGCGGCGCCGAAGACGACTGCTGGCATCACCAAACCTCTAGCGCACGCCTTCAGCTCATCCCGTCAGCTCAGTAGGTCCACGCGCTCAACGCTCCCGGCCTCGACATCAACACGCAGCACATCAGGGAACAGCAACCCTTCCCAGAACGCCACCGGGTCTCCCACCCCGATCCGCGCCGCGAGCCACAACGTCAGCGCCATTCCGTGCGTGGCGATGACGACCGGCCCGCCACCGCCTCCGTGCTCCCGAACCGCCGCATCAAAGCGCTCGACCACCTGCGTCCGCGGCTCCCAGCCGGCGTGCGCGACGCCGCCGACGTACTCCCGCCGCAGCCGCCGGAACTCGCCGCCGAACGGCTCCACCCGCTCGACCTCGTCGAATCGGGCATCCCGCCGCACCTCACCGGCCGGAGCCAGGGTCTCGACAGCCTTCAGCTCAGTGCTCGCCACCAGCATCGCCCCGGGCGCCTCCGCCGCGACCCACGCCATCACTCCCGCAGCCGCCGCCCGGCCCTCAGCGCTCAGATGCCAGTCACGTGCCGGCGTCTCGGCATTGAACGCAGGCATCGCGTGCCGCACCATGATGAGCACGATCACTCCTCGCCGACGCCGACTTCAAATGGTGTCCTCAGGCCGCACAACGCAACGCCCTTAGTTCCGGTTCCAGAGCGATGAAATCCTCGGGGCCAGTTATCTACAGTCCCTCCTCCCCCACCACCTCCACCCCCATCCCCGCCAGAACCCCCGCATCGGCCAGCATCTCGATCGCCACGATCCGCCCCCCGACCACCAAGAACTCGAACGCCACCCGCAACTCCCCACCAGGCGCCCACACCAACCCCGCCGCCCCGTCAACCCACGCCAGCTCCGCCGCCTGCGCCCGCCCCGAGAACTGCTCGGCCACGTCCCCGGCGCCGCGCACCTCCGCCGGCGCGCCGAACCCGGCAGCCGTCAGGTCCGCGCGCAGCACCACGTCCGGGTCGAGCAGCCGCAGCAGGCCCGCGAAGTCGCCGGAGCGCGATGCGGCCAGGAACGCGCCGACCACCTCACGCTGCCGGGCCCGGTCTGCGTCCGTCTCGTCTCCGAGGCCGCGCACGCGGCGCCGCGCCCGGCTGGCGAGCTGCCGCACCGCGGCGGTGTTCCTGCCGACGATCGGCGCGATCTCCTCGAACGGGACCGCGAACATGTCGTGCAGGACGAAAGCGAGCCGTTCGGCCGGATTGAGCGTGTCCATCACGACCAGCAGCGCCTGCCCGAGCGAGTCCGACAGCTCAGCCGCCAACTCCGGATCGGCCAGCACGTCGCGTTCGGCCGCCTCCGTCGCCGCCGCCTCGGCCGCCGCGGCGGCGGCCGGGCCCTCCAGATCCTCCTCGCCGTGCGTGCGCCGGGCGCGGAGCATGTCCAGGCACACGCGGCCGGTGACCGTGGTCAGCCAGCCCGCCAGGTTCTCCACCTCGGCCACGTCCGTGCGGCTCAGCCGCAGGTAGGCCTCCTGCACGGCGTCGTCCGCCTCAGCCAGCGAGCCCAGCATCCGGTAGGCCACCGCCGTCAGGTGCGGGCGCTGCGTCTGGAAGAACTGCGCGAGCTGTTCGGCGTCGTCGGTCATGGCCCACCATCCTGCTGGCGATCTCGGTACGGTCGCCACCTTGACGCGCCGCGTCACCCGAACGTGACAGCGACCCGCGCAGCAGCAGTCCCGCCGCCACCGCCGCGACCACGCTCAGGCCGGCCGTCGCGGCGAAGCCCCAGCGGCTGTCGGTGTGGTCGACCAGTTCCGCGACGCCGAGCATCACCACCACCGTCGCCGCCAGCCCGACGCCGTTGGCCAGTCCGAAAGCCCGCCCCACGTGCGCCTCGTCCACGCTCGTCATCACCAGCGACCGCGAGGCGATCCGGGCCGTGCCGTAGGTGAACGCCCCGATCGCCACGCCCAGCCCGAGCGCGACAGGCCCGAACAGGGGCTGCACGACCAGCGCCACGTTGCACATCAGGAAGCCGAACACCGCGATCGGCAGGTCCCCGAACCGCCGGCCCGCCACCTTGTAGAACGCCGTCGCCGCCAGGAAGCCCAGACTCCCGATCGCGTCGATGAGCCCGAACAACCCGGCTCCGCGTCCCCACTCCCCCATGACCAGCTTCGGCAACAACGCGTTGAACACCGTCACGACCACGCTGCCCTGCGCGTAGAGCAGCACGAGACGCGCCAACGGAATGCGCCACACCACCTGCCGCGCCGGGCCGTGAGAAGCACCCGACGCGTCGAAAGCGCCGGAAACGCTGGCGGCGTCTGCCATGGCACCTTGGCCCGGCCCCGCCACATCCAAACTCGCAACCCCAGCGCCCCGCCGCCCCACAGCCGCGACCAACCCCGCCGACACCACAAAAGTCCCCGCATTGAAAACCAACAACGGCTCCGCCCCCAACCGCTGCACCAACAACCCCCCGACCGTCGCCGACAGCAACATCCCGCCCTGCGTCGCCATCTCATAGTTCGCGTTGAACCGCCGCACCTGCCCCGGCCGCACCCGCTCCTTGATCAGCGCGTTGCTCACCGGAAAGAACAACGCCGCCACCACCGCCAGCGCGAAGTTCGCCGCATAAACCCCCGCCCCCTGCGCCCCACCCGCCGCCAGCCACACCGGCAGCGCCAAAGCCAGCACCGCCGACGTCACATCACACCCGATCCACAGCCTCCGCCGGTCATACCGGTCGGCGACCCGCCCGAACACCGGCGACAACACCGCCTGCGGCACCGCCACCGCGACGAACAACAGCCCGACCGCCAGCATCGTCTTGTCAGAGCGGATCATCAGCAGCGCCCCGGCGATCAACTGCACGTTGTTGCCCAAGGCGGTGACGAAGGCGGCCGGGACGAGCAGCCGCTCAGCCCGCCGCGTGGCACGTTCGAATTCCATGCGCCAAGTCTCAGCCGCGGTCACTGACACCTTCTGTCAGCGATAAAACGTTCGATCACGCGTCACACGTCACGAGTGACGAGTGACGAGTGACGACTCACGAGTCCGGCCGCCGAAAGACCACCACCAACACCCGCAGCGCCAACACACTCGCCACCGCCAGGAAGCTGTACCCGAGGAACTGATACAAGCTCACATTCGTCCCCACCATCGGCCCGTGCTCCCGCCCCACCATCAGCACCCCCATCACCCCGGACGTCGCCGCCAGCACCGTGATCAGCACCTGGTGCACCAGCCCGGTCACCACCTCCCGGTCCCGCCGGTCGGCGAACAGCCGCACGTTCACACTCAGCCTCCCGCCCTCCAGCGCCCCCACCACCCGGTCCACCCGCCGCGGCAGCCGCCGCAGCATCGGCAGCAGCGCCACCAGCTCACTGGCCGCCTCCTTCTTCAGCGCCTCCGGCGTCACCCGCTCCAGCGCGTAGCCGCCGGCCAGCCGCCGCGCCTCGGCCACGATGTCGAAGTCCCGCGCCAGCTCCGTCAGCGTCCCCTCCAACGTCCCCAGCGCGCGGAACACCGCCGCCACCTCCGCCGGCACCGCCAGCCCGTGCGCCGTGACGATCCGGAACAGGTCGGTGAACATCACCACGTCGAACCCCGACCCGCCGGCCCGCAGGTACCGGGCCGTGAACCGCCCCAAGTCCCGCTCCAACGCGTCCTCGTCCACATCCTCCGGCGCCGACATCACCTCCAGCACCGCATCGCACAGATACAGCGGATCGCCGGAGTCGATGGCCCCCATCAGGCGCTGGATGGCGGCACGCAGCGAGGAGTCCAGCCGCCCCACCGAACCGAAGTCCAGCATCCCCAGCCGGCCGTCCGTCAGCAGCAGGATGTTGCCCGGATGCGGATCGGCGTGGAACACCCCTTCAAGCATCACCTGCCGCAGCAGATAGTCGAGCAGACGCTCGGCCAGCTCCCGCGGCTCGATCCCGCGCTCGGCCGACCGCCCGGCGGCCTCCCGCAGCGGCACCCCGTCGAACCGCTCCATCACCAACACCCGCTCCGAGGAGTACTCCTCATACGCCCGCGGCACCGCCACCCCCTCGACCCGGGTCTGCGCCACGGCCGCCAGGTTCCGCGCCTCGATCCGGAAGTCCAGCTCCTCGCGCAACGCGGCGGCGAACCCCTCGGCCAGTGCCACCGTGCCCAGCGCCCGCGCCCACGCCGTCCGCTGCTCCAGCGTGCGCGCCAGCCGCCGGATGATGTCCAGGTCCCGGGCCACCTGGGTGGTGACGCCGGGCCGGCGCACCTTCACCACCACCTCCTCACCGGTCACCAGCCGCGCCGAGTGCACCTGGGCGACCGAGGCCGCCGCCATCGGCTCCCGGTCGAAGCGGGAGAAGACCTGGTCGAGGTCTCCGTACTCGGCGGCGAGCACCGCCTCGATCCGGGGCCACGGCACGTGGGCGGCCTGGTGCTGAAGCGCCGACAACTCCCCGATCACCTCGGCCGGCAGCAGGTCCCGGCGGGTGGACAGGATCTGCCCGAACTTGATGAACGTCAGGCCGCCCTCGTCCAGCGCGTTCCGCAGCGACCTGCCGATGTCCGAATGGGGGCGGCGACCGCGCAGGTAGGGGCCCAGGCCGTGCCGGATGAGGATCATCGTGAACCGCCAGTACCGCCGAGAGCGCGCGACCCGGCTGCGCAGCCCCCTGATCCACTCCAGCGGCGTCGGCAGACTCCCGCTGGGCGTCAGCGCCTCGGCCACGACCAGGAACACCATCGAGGGCAGCAGCATGATCAGCAGCGTCAGCACCAGCAGCGCCGGCTTGGCGGCGTCCTGCAGCCGGCCGTCGGGCAGCCTCGGGCCGAGCATGGCCATCATGATCGGCGTCGAGGTGCCCCAGGCTATGCCCGCGGCGATCGTCAGCCGCGTGACCGAGAAATGGACCCCCAGCAGCCGCCGGGTGATCGAGGCCAGAGTCACGATGGAGAAGACCGTCGCGGCAAGGAACAGCAGCCTGATTAGCAAACCCATGCCGCGACCCTAGTGCGATCGGTAAGTTAAGGAGATGACTCCCACTTTCGCCGAGCTCCGCCTGCTCACCGACGATTTCGCCGCCAGCTACGCCTTCTACACCGAGGTCTTGGGACTGACCCCGAAGGACGAGGAACTGGGCCGGGAGCCCTCGACCGGACCGTATGCCGGCTTCACCGTCGGCACCGCCGACGTCGCGCTGTTCGAGCGCTCGCTCATGGCCGGGGCGCTGGGGGTGCCGTACGCGGCGCGCGGCACCGCCGACCACGCGGTGCTGGTGCTGCGGGTGCCCGACGTGGACGCGGCCTTCGCCGAAGCCGGCGACCGGGGCGCGATGCCGGTGGCCGCGCCCCGGGACATGCCGGCGTGGAACCTGCGGGTGGCGCATCTGCGCGCGCCGGAGGGCACGCTGATCGAGCTGTGCCAGTACGAAGACTGACGAGCGGCGACCAGGACCGGCCGCCGCTCGTCAGCGTTCCGCGAAGGAGATGCCGAAGCGCGGTTACTTGCGCTTCAGGGTGCTGCCGGCCTCGGTATCCGATCCGAGATCGGATCCAAGGTCGGCCCTGGTCGCGCCGCGGGTCCTGTTGCCGTCCACGGCTGTGATGCCGCCTTCCGCCCCGGACGCGCCCTCGCTGACGACCTCGCCCTTGACCTTGCCGTCGACCTGGCCGTCGACCGCGCCCTCAGCCGCACCGTCGCCGCTGCCGCCACCGTCACCACCCGCCGCCGCAGCCGCCGCACTCCGCCGCGTGCTCCACAAGCTGGTCACGGTCGTGATCGCCAGCACCCCGATGATGACGCTCAACGAGGCGGCGATGCCGATGGTCGGGATGGTGACCGGCCCGATGTGTTCCACACCGGAGCTGTGCAGCGCCTCGAACACCATCTTCACGCCGATGAAGCCCAGGATCACCGACAGCCCGTAGGACAGGTGCACCAGCCGGTCCATCAGCGCCCCGAGCAGGAAGTACAGCTGCCGCAGCCCCAGCAGCGCGAAGGCGTTGGCGGTGAAGACGATGTACGGCTCCTTGGTGAGCCCGAAGATCGCCGGGATCGAGTCCAGGGCGAACAGCAGGTCGGTGGACCCTATGGCGACCATGACGATCAGCATCGGGGTGAAGCGCCGGTGCCCGCCGGCGTGGGTGACCAGCCGGGCGCCGTCGTAGTCGTCGGTGGTCTTGATGGTCTTCTTCACCTGCTTGAGCAGGCGGTTCTCCTTGAAGTCGCCCTCGTCGCCGTGGCCGGTGGCCAGCTTGACCGCGGTGTAGATCAGGAAGGCGCCGAAGACGTAGAAGATCCAGCTGAACTTGCTGATGATCGCGCTGCCGGCGGCGATGAACCCGCCGCGCAGCACCAGCGCCATGATCACGCCCCACAGCAGCACCTGCGACTGGTACGCGCGGGGGACCTTGAACTTGGTGAGGATGATCACGAAGACGAACAGGTTGTCGACGCTGAGGCTGTACTCGGTGATCCACCCGGCGAAGAACTCGCTGCCGAACTGGTGCGAGGTGAAGGCCCATAATCCGATGCCGAACAGCACGCTCGCCAGGACGATGCCGCCGACCCAGATCGCCGCTTCGCGGGTCTTGATCGCGTGCGGGTACTTGATGCCGTGCCACAGGTCGGCGGCCACGGCCAGGACCAGCACGGCGATCGTGGCGATCCAGACGGCAAGGCTGATGTGCATCTAAGACTCCTCCGGCGTTGTCAAGGCGTTCACAATCGCCGGAGGTCTTCTCCACCTGAACGCGCTGCTCAGACAGCGAAGACCAGGCCGGGAGGCCGGGAGTCTGCGACTCCGTGATGACGGCCTGTCCGATTGGGGAGTACTCCCCTCCGTTCCCGCCATGATCCCAGTCGCGGCACGGGTATGGCAAACCGCCATACGGATGAATCCCCGATCTGCTTTCATGGGACGCGGATCACAGTGGTCCAGACCACATCCGACGCCGCCGCCGGCGCGGATCGGCCCCCGGCGGGCCGCCGCCGGCCTCACCGAGGGGAGACCCGCCGCATGGAGTCCCTGCCGCCCGAGCTGTCGCCGACCGGCTACCTGGCCGAGGTCCGGCGGGTCCTGGAGCACGTCGAGACCACCCAGTTGCCGGCGGTGGCCGCCGCCGGGGCCCTGATCGCCGACTCGATCGCCGCCGGCGGGGTGCTGCAGGCCTTCGGCACCGGCCACTCCGAGGCGCTGGCCATGGAGCTGTCCGGGCGCGCCGGCGGGTTCGTGCCGAGCAACAAGCTGGCGATGCGCGATCTGATCCTGTTCGGCGGGGAGCCGGTGGACTTCCTGGACGACCCGAAGATCGAGCGCCGGGAGGGCCTGGCCGAGCGGATCTACGAACTGGCGCCGGTGCAGCCGCAGGACGTGTTCGTCATCGGCTCCAACTCCGGCGGCAACGGCGTGATCGTGGACCTGGCCGAGCTGGTCACGGCGCGCGGGCACAAGCTGATCGCCATCACCTCGGTCCAGCACACCTCGCGCATCACCTCCCGCCACTCCTCCGGCAAGCGCCTGATGGACTTCGCCGACGTGGTGCTGGACAACGGCGCGCCGTACGGGGACTCGGTGCTGCCGCTGCCCTCCCTGGGTGCGAACGTGTGCGGCGTCTCCTCGGTCGGCAACACGATCCTGGCGCAGGCCACGATCGCCGAGGCGATCCGGCTGCTGGCCGGGCGCGGCGTGGAGCCGCCGGTGTACCTGTCGGCGAACATCGACGGCGGGGACGTGCACAACGACGCCCTGGAGGCGCGTTACGCCGGCCGGATCCGCCGCGCGGCCTCCTGAAAAACACCGGGAAACCCCGGCTTCCCAATCCGTGACGCGCCGCCGCCGCAAGCCCTGACCGGCGGTGCGTCACCTCGTTATCCGCTGACGGTCGTATTGCGGATTAAATACAGTCCGTGGAATAGATCGACACCCGTTCGCCGCTGATGGTTACGCTGGACGTGAACCGCCGGACAGCCACGACGAGACGGATGAGGTGCTTCACAGTGGTCGCGCGCAAGGATCCAAAAGCTCTGTACGAGCTGGCGCCCGGCACCCCGGGCCTGGCCGGCGTGGTCCTGTTGCACCAGCTCGAGGGCTTCATGGACGCCGGCGGCGCGGGCCGTCTGGCCGGCGAGCACCTGCTGGACCAGTTCGACCACCGCCTGGTCGCCTCCTTCGACGTGGACCGTCTCATCGACTACCGCGGCCGCCGCCCGGCGATGACCTTCGACAAGGACCATTACGACCACTACGAGGACCCGGCGCTGGACCTGCACCTGCTCACCGACGGCGAGGGCAAGCGGTTCCTGCTGCTGGACGGCCTGGAGCCGGACCGCGAGTGGGAGCTGTTCGCGGCGTCCGTGCGCACCCTGATCGACCACTTCGACGTCCGCATCACCGTCGGCATGCACGGCATCCCCATGGGCATCCCCCACACCCGCCCCCTGGGCATCACCGCCCACGCCACCAACCCCGACCTGATCGACACCGCCGACCAGCCGGTCCTGGACCGCCTGCAGGTCCCCAGCAGCGCCGCGAGCCTGCTGGAGTACCGCCTCGGCGAGTGGGGCTACGACGCGGCCGGCTTCGCGGTCCACGTGCCGCACTACCTGGCGTCCTCGCTGTATCCGCAGGCCGCGATCCGTTTGCTGCGCGCGGTGTCGGAGGCGACGGGGCTGGTGCTGCCGGACACGGAGCTGCGCGACGCGGCGCGCCGGGCGTCGGAGGACATCGAGCGGCAGGTGCAGGAGTCCTCCGAGGTCGAGGACGTGGTGCGGGCGCTGGAGCGGCAGTACGACGCGTTCAACGTGACCGAGGGCCGCAAGAACCTGTTGAGCGACAACGACGGCAAGATGCCGACGGCCGACGAGCTGGCCGCGGAGTTCGAGCGGTTCCTGGCCGATCAGGACGCTGATCCGCCGAATTCGTGAGTGTGCTGATTCGGGTGGTTTCCAGGCCGCCGTTCCCGGGATGATGGTCGGGTGCGGCGGTCTTTGCGTTACAGCGATGCGGTGAAGTTGCTCGACGGCGGGGAGAGCAGGCTGATCGCCTTCCTGGACGCGGCGAGTTCCGGTGCGCTCGCGGGCTTCGAGATGTTCGACCTGTTCGAGGCCAAGGGCGAGGCGGTGCGGCTCGCGGACCGGACGCTCAAGGGCCTCAAGCGGCGGCTGCGCGGGCTCGACGCGCTGACGCGGACCGAGCGGCTGGAGGCGGCGCACTGGATCGTCGTGATCACGGCGTTCTTCGAGGCGGCCGAGGAGCAGCTCAGGGCACTCGGGATCGAGGAGCTGGGGGCGAAGGCACGCGAGCAGGTGGTGTTCATCACCGAGGAGATGCCCGGTGACGGGTCGTTTCGCGGCGTGTCCAGCACTCTGGCCAGGCGAGGCGCGATACCCGACATCAAGGCTTTGTACACGCAGCGCGCCGCGTACTTCGCCAAGTACCTCGAGGGCCTGGCAGCTGTCGAGTCGCTGAGCGCCGACCGTCGCGCCGCGGTAGTCGGTTTGTACGTCACCATTCCTGACGCAGCTGTGCTCCGTTACGAGGAACGACTGCGTGAGCTGGCGAAAGAGTGCGCGGAGTTCGAGATCTGGCTCAATGTCAGCGCTCACGCCCGGACACTGGACGAGGTGCACGAAGTCCGCAGCGGACTGGCACGCCTGGAATCACTGCTCGCGAACCACGAGAGCGCCGAAGCCCCGCACGACGTGCGCACGTCACTGTCGAAGGCGTACCGTGCCGTGCTCGACAAGCCGATCACGCAGCAGGCTTCATCAGAACTCAACGTACCGACGCTCGGCGACGGGTATATCAACCACCGTTTCCGGATCGCTGGCACCCACCCCACAGCGAACCCCGCCCAAGAGTCGTGGTGGCGCGACTGTCACGTCCATGACGACCTGGACCTTTCTCTGGCCTCGTATCTCGTGTCCGGAGCCGCGCTCACGGCCCCGATGCTCGTCCTGGGCCACCCCGGTTCCGGGAAGTCGGTGCTGACGCGCGTCCTGGCGGCCAGGCTGCCCGCCGACCGGTTCCTGCCCGTCCGGGTCGAGTTGCGGAGCGTGGACGCCAACGCCGACTTGCAGACCCAGATCGAGGAGGCCGTCCGTCAGGCCACTGGAGACACCGTCCGGTGGCCGGACCTGGTCCGGTCGGCGCCGGAGGCGATGCCGGTGGTGCTGCTCGACGGATTCGACGAGCTGCTCCAGGCGACCGGCGTGGCGCAGACCGACTTCCTGGAGCGGGTCGCCAGGTTCCAAGAGCGCGAGATCGATCAGGGTCGCGCCGTCGCGGTAGTGGTCACCAGCAGGATCGCGGTCGCCGATCGGGCCCGTATCCCGGCCGACAGCGTGGTGATGTGTCTGGAGCCCTTCAGCGACCGGCAGGTGAAGGCCTGGCTCGAGGTGTGGGCCGACCACAACGAGTCGATCCTCGCCGACCGCCGGCTGAAGCCGTTGACCGCCGACATCGCGCTGAGCCATCGAAAGCTGGCCGAACAACCGCTCATGCTGCTTATGCTCGCGCTGTACGACGCCTCAGCGAACGCCCTGCGCGCGGCCGGCGAGGACTTCAGCGAAGCCACCCTGTATGAGGCGCTGCTCACGGACTTCGCGCGCCGGGAGATCGAGAAGGAGGCCCCGGGCCCGGCTGACGACGATCTGGTCGAACACGAACTCGCCAAGCTGTCGGTGGTGGCGTTCGCGATGTTCAACCGCCGGGCGCAGTGGGCGACCGATGAGGACGTCACCGCCGACCTGACCGGCTTGCGGATGGGGGCGACAGGCGCCGGCGAGCGCCGGTTGCAGAAGAACTTGACTGCCGGGCAGCTGGCGGTCGGCAGGTTCTTCTTCATCCACGACACCCAGACCACGCGCGACGGCACCGTTTCGCAGACCTATGAGTTCCTGCACGCCACGTTCGGCGAGTTCTTGATCGCCCGCTTCGTCACGCAACTGGTCACTGAGCTCAGCAAGGCTCGCGGCCGGGCTTCGTCGTTGTTTCCGGCGACTTTGGACGACGGCTGGCTGCACGCGCTGCTGTCGTTCGAGTGTCTGGCGGCCCGGTCGCCGATCGTCAGATTCCTGCTGAGGATCGTTCCCCGGCAGCGGAGGCTGGCCGATCTGCTGCTGGAGCTGTTCTCCACGTCCTTCGACGAGCGGTCCGACAACCTGTACTCCGCCTACCGACCGACCCCTCTGACCGCCGTCCAGCGGCACGCCAACTGGAGCGCGAACCTGATGCTGCTGGCGGCGATCGCCGCTGACGGGATCATGGCGAGCGAGCTGTTCGGCGCGTCGAACTTCTGCGCGGCGGACTGGCGGGACACCGCGCTGCTGTGGCGTGGACAGCTCACCAACGAGGGTCGCAATGGCCTGATAGGCCACCTGGACATAGCCCGGACCGGCGACAATCCGGATCGCGATCTCCATATCAAGGTCAGCCTGCACGCTGTCGCGCCTGCTCCCCGCCTGAACTGGACGTACAACATCAACCCGCAGGATTCGGCGCGTCCCAGCTACGACGTCGACTGGATGCGTCTGAAGTACAACTTCACAGCGACCAAGGCCAGTGACGTCCTCATGCACGGCTTCGAGCCGCTCACCGGGGTCATCCCGGGGATAGCGCACACGGTCGTCCAGTTGCCCGGTCAGCCGCCGATGACCGTTTCGCACGCCTTGCTGACCGCGCTGTCCGCGTTGGGGCGGGCTGAGGATGCCCCGGGGGCGTTTCAGCACCTGTTCAAGGTGATCGACGCGTTCGATCCGACACCGGCGGACGATCTCGATGCCCTGATCTCCATGGCCTGGGGGCTGCTGGCCGCCGCTGTCGTCGCGGGCACGATAACGGTCAAAGACATACCGCATCTGGCATACAGCCAGCCCTACGGCTCCGACTTCACGAGGCGCGAGCCCGCTCGCGTAATGCGGGAACGCCTGGTGAACGTCCTCGACATGATCGCCGCCGACGGCGCGTTCCCTACAACACCAACTCCGCCAACGTCCGCAGCGTCCCCGCCTCCTTCGCCGTCACCAGCAGCGTCGTCACCGGAGACTCCCGCCACGCCGCCAGCCGCTCCTTGATCCGCTCCGGCGGCCCCACCAGCGAGATCTCGTCGGCGAACCTGCTCGGGACCGCCATCACCGCCTCCTCGCGCTTCCCGGCGAGGAACAGTTCCTGGATCTGGTCCGCCTCCTTCTCATATCCCATGCGGACCATCAGGTTCTTGTGGAAGTTCGCGCCCTTCGCTCCCATGCCGCCGATGTAGAAGCCGAGCGCGCCCTTGATCGGCCACAGCGCCTGTTCGATGTCCTCCTGCTTGGCGCCGGTGACCGCGAGGTGGACCATCGCGGTGATCTCGAAGCCGTCTTTGGCTCCGGCGATCTGGTCGGCGTAGACCTCGGGGCGTTCGGGGACGTAGTAGAGCGGCAGCCAGCCGTCGGCGATCTCGGCGGTCAGGGCGACGTTCTTCGGGCCTTCGGCGCCGAGGAAGATGGGGAGGTCCTTGCGCAGCGGGCGCAGGTTGGTGCGCAGGGCTTTGCCGAGGCCGAGGGCGTCCAGGCCCCGATACGGCAGCGGGTAGAACTCGCCGTCGTTGGTCACGGTCTCGCGGCGCAGGACCTTGCGGATCACCTCGACGTACTCGCGGGTCCGGGCCAGCGGCTTCGGGTACGGGCGTCCGTACCAGCCCTCGACGACCTGCGGGCCGCTGAGGCCCAGGCCGAGGATCACGCGGCCGCCGGACAGGTGGTCCAGCGTGATCGCGTGCATCGCGGTGGCGGTGGGGGTGCGCGCCGCCATCTGCGCGATGCCGGTGCCCAGGCGGATGTGGCTGGTGCTGGCCGCGAGGTACGCCAGCGGGCTGAAGACGTCGGAGCCCCAGGACTCGGCCGTCCACACGGAGTCATAGCCGAGGTTCTCGGCCTCGCGGGTGAGCGCCACCCAGTCGTGCTCGGGCGGCTTGGAAGCCCAGTAACCGAGTTGGAGGCCGAGCTTCAAATCCGCGGTCATGGAGGCTCCTCACCGGAAAACTAGAACACGTTATAGCCAGAGGCCAGACTACGGAACCGTGGCCGCCTCCGCCAGAGCCGCCCCGGGCAGTCCCACACTGAGCAGTCCCGCCCTCACCAGTCCCGCCCCTTCATGTTCGCCACCATCACGGCGAACGGCGGGATGACCGCCGCGACCGCGCTCATCCCCACCGCCGCCCCGGTGGAGAACAGCCGGACGACCGTCCAGGCCAGCACGATCAGACCCAGGCACGTCCCCATCATCACCAGGTAGATCCGCTCCCGTGTGCGCTGCGACAGCGGCGGCCGGGCTGCCGGCCAGTCCTCCGGCTCCTCGACCGGCCGGTACGGCGGGATGTCGCGGCCCGGCTGCCAGTGCGGACCCTGCCGGATGTGGTGCGCCACGACGATCGCGTCGATGAGCGCCAGCAGGCCGATGATCCCGACGCCGATCGCCCAGCCGGGGGCGTGCTGGGTCAGGAAGAAGACGACGCCGCCGATCGCGCTGGCCAGCCCGATCAGGGCCATGGTCAGACGCATGCGCAGGGGGCTGCGCGCGTGCATCGGCTCGTCGCCGCTGCGGATCCGGTGGGGGTCGTACCTGGTCATGGCGGCACCTACGCTTCTTCCTTTCCACAGTAACGCCGCCTTCGGGCCCGCGGGTATCACCGACACGGACGAAAACCGGCGGACACCCAGGTGAACCGGGGTGTCCGCCGTGGTGCCCGGCCCCCGTCCGACGTAACGGGGGCGCAGCAGGCAGCAGGCAGCTCCGGCTACATCGCCGCCTGCATCGACCGCAGCTGCTTCTTCAGGTCCCCGATCTCGTCCCGGAACCGGGCCGCCAGCTCGAACTGCAGCTCGGCGGCGGCGGCGTGCATCTGCTGGGACAGGTCCTCGATCAGGCCCATCAGCTCCGCCGCGGGCTTGCCCGCCACGTCCAGGGTCCGCACCGAGCCCTTCGACGCCACGCCCGGCACCGGCGCCTTGCCCCGGGACTGCTGCCGGCCCGAGCCGCCGAGCAGCTCGGCGGTGTCGGCGTCCTCGCGGGCCAGCAGGTCGGTGATGTCCGCGATGCGCTTGCGCAGCGGCTGCGGGTCGATGCCGTGGGCGGCGTTGTACGCCTCCTGCTTCGCGCGCCGCCGGTTGGTCTCCTCGATGGCCAGTTTCATCGACGGCGTCACCGTGTCGGCGTACATGTGCACCTCGCCGCTGACGTTCCGGGCGGCGCGGCCGATGGTCTGGATCAGCGAGCGCCCGCTGCGCAGGAAGCCTTCCTTGTCGGCGTCGAGGATCGCCACGAGGGACACCTCGGGCAGGTCCAGGCCTTCGCGCAGCAGGTTGATGCCGACCAGGACGTCGTACTCGCCCATGCGCAGTTCGCGCAGCAGCTCCACCCGGCGCAGGGTGTCGACTTCGGAGTGCAGGTAGCGGGTGCGCACCCCGCGCTCCAGCAGGTAGTCGGTCAGGTCCTCGGCCATCTTCTTGGTCAAGGTGGTGACCAGGGAGCGTTCGCCGCGTTCGGCGCGGATCTGGACCTCGGAGACCAGGTCGTCGATCTGGCCCTGGGTGGGCTTGAGCACCACCTGCGGGTCGACCAGGCCGGTGGGGCGGATGATCTGCTCCACCGGGTTCTTCGACGGTTCGGCGTCCTGTTTGGCCAGCTCGTAGGGGCCGGGGGTGGCCGAGAGGTACACGGTCTGCCCGATCCGCTCCTCGAACTCCTCCCAGCGCAGCGGCCGGTTGTCGATCGCCGAGGGCAGGCGGAAGCCGTGCTCGACCAGGGTGCGCTTGCGGGAGGCGTCGCCTTCGTGCATCGCGCCGATCTGCGGGACGGTGACGTGTGACTCGTCGATGACCAGCAGGAAGTCTTCGGGGAAGAAGTCGATCAGGGTGGACGGCGGCGAGCCGGCCTCGCGGCCGTCGATGTGCCGGGAGTAGTTCTCGATGCCGGAGGTGAAGCCGACCTGCCGCATCATCTCCAGGTCGTAGGTGGTGCGCATGCGCAGCCGCTGCGCTTCCAGCAGCTTGCCCTGCTTCTCCAGTTCGGCCAGCCGGTCGGCGAGTTCGGCCTCGATGCCGCCCAGGGCCCGTTCCATCCGGTCGGAGCCTGCGACGTAGTGCGTGGCCGGGAAGACCCGCAGCTCCTCGTCGATGGTCAGGATCTCGCCGGTGACCGGGTGCAGGGTCATCAGCCGTTCGACCTCGTCGCCGAACATCTCGATCCGGACCGGGTGCTCCTCGTAGACCGGGAAGATCTCCACGGTGTCGCCGCGGACCCGGAAGGTGCCGCGGGTGAAGGCCACGTCGTTGCGCGCGTACTGCATGTCGACGAAGCGGCGCAGCAGCTTGTCGCGGTCGTATTCGTCACCGACCTGGAGCCGGACCGAGCTCTTGAGGTACTCCTCGGGGGTGCCCAGGCCGTAGATGCAGGACACGGTGGAGACCACGACCACGTCGCGCCGGGTGAGCAGCGAGTTGGTGGTGGAGTGCCGCAGCCGCTCGACCTCCTCGTTGATCGAGGAGTCCTTCTCGATGTAGGTGTCGGTCTGCGGGACGTAGGCCTCGGGCTGGTAGTAGTCGTAGTACGAGACGAAGTACTCGACGGCGTTGTTCGGCAGCAGTTCGCGGAACTCGTTGGCGAGCTGCGCGGCCAGGGTCTTGTTCGGCGCCATGACCAGGGTCGGGCGCTGGAGTTTCTCGATCAGCCAGGCGGTGGTGGCGGACTTGCCGGTGCCGGTGGCGCCCAGCAGCACCACGTCCTGCTCACCGGCCTCGATCCGGCGGGCCAGCTCGGCGATGGCCGCCGGCTGGTCGCCGGCGGGCTGGTAGTCGCTGACGACCTCGATCGGGGCGACGGTACGGCTGAGTTCGGACAAGGGGCGCATGCTTGAGAGCCTACGCGGCCGATCTGACAAGGGCGCGAAGCTTGAAACGGCGGTGTGCGGTCACAAGGCTCCCATGTCCCGCACGCCACTTCTGATCTTGGTGCACAGCCCGCTGGTGGGGCCCTCGACCTGGCGGCCGGTCGCCGAGGCGCTGAACGCCGGCGGCTTTGAGGCCCGCACTCCGAGCCTGCTGGGCCTGTCCGGCGGCGCCGGGCCTTACGCCGCGCGGTTCGCCGAGGCCGTGGTGGCCAAGGTCGCCGCGGCGGTCGCCGCCGGAGCGGGGGCCGATTACGGGCTCGGGTCCGGGCTGGGGATCGGCTCCGCGTCCGGGTCCGGAGCGGGAGCCGGGCAGGAGCAGGAGCAGGAGCAGGAGCAGATCATCGTGGTCGGCCACAGCGGCGCGGGCGCCTACCTGCCGGCGATCGCCGAGGCCGTGGCCGCCTCCGGTGCCGGACGCGTGGCCGGCCTGGCCTTCGTCGACGCCCGGCTCCCCCATCCCGGCCGCAGCGGCTTCGACACCTCGCCGCCGGAGTTCGCCGACGCGCTCACCGCGATGGCCCGCGACGGCCGGGTGCCGCCGTGGAACGAGTGGTACCCGCCGGAGACGCTCGCCTCGCTGATCCCCGACGAGGCCCAGCGCGAGTCCTTCCTCGCCGAGCTGCACCCGGTCGCGCTGGAGTACTTCCGGGAGCCGATGCCGCACACCCCGCCACGGCCGGAGGTGCCGTGGGCCTACCTCCAGCTGAGCGAGGGCTACCGCGAGCAGGCGGACCAGGCCGCCGCCGCGGGCTGGCTCACCGCGCGGCTGCCGGCGCACCACCTGGCGCTGCTCACCGACCCCGGACCGGTGGCCGTCTTCCTGTCGGAGTTCGCCCAGAGCCTTGCCATCGACTGATCCCTGCTCAATACTGCGCACTAGCGCGCCCCAGCGGTCTAGACCACGCAACGTTCGCACAAAACCATGCACCGCTCCCCCAGACTCCCCAGCGAACCGGGCAGGTCCATGCGATCTCTTCGAATCCTCCCGGCGGCGGCCCTCGTCGCCGCCGCCATCCCCGTGGCCCTCGGCGCCACGGCCCGTCCCGCGCACGCCGCCTCCGGCCCGCCGCAGACGATCCCCGCGCTGCGCACCTGGTCGGCCGGCTCCGGCTCCTACACCTGGAGCACCGCCAGCCGCGTCGTCATCAACCCGGCCTACGCCTCGCAGCTGCAAGGCGACGCGAACACCTTCGCCACCGACCTCGGCGCTCTGGAAGGCCGCACGGTCACGGTCGCGCAGGGCACGGCCGGCCCCGGCGACATCGCGCTGACCCTCGGCGGGTCCCAGCCGTCCGAGGGCTACACGATGACCGTCGGCAGCAGCATCTCCATCCAGGGCAGCACCACCACCGGCGAGTTCTGGGGCACCCGCAGCGTTCTGCAACTGCTGCACCAGAGCCCCTCGATCCCGGCCGGCACGGCCACCGACTCCCCGGCCAAGGCCGAGCGCGGGCTGATGCTCGACACCGGGCGGCGGTTCTTCGACGTGCAGTTCGTCGAGAACCAGATCCGCGACATGTCGTACCTGAAGCTGAACTATCTGCACCTGCACCTGTCGGACACGTACGGCTTCCGGCTGGAGAGCAGCAGCCACCCGGAGATCACCTCCGCGCAGCACTACTCCAAGCAGGACATCGCGGCGATCATCGCGCTGGGCAACCAGTACCACGTCATCGTCGTGCCGGAGATCGACATGCCGGGACACCTGGACGCGGTGCTGTCGGCGGAGCTGGCGGCCGGGCACGACTACCGGCTGAAGGACAACACCGGAGCGGCCAGCAGCAGCTTCATCGACCTGACGATCCCCGGGGCGCGCACGCTGATCAGCGACCTGATCAACGAATACGAGCCCTTGTTCACCAGCAGCCCCTACTGGCACCTGGGAGCCGACGAGTACGTCACGAACTACAGCTCCTACCCGCAACTGCTCACCTACGCCCAGCAGAACTACGGCGCGAACGCCACGGCGAAGGACACCTACTACGGCTTCGTGAACTGGGCCGACGGCATCGTCCGCGCCCAGGGCAAGACGATGCGGATGTGGAACGACGGCATCAAGTCCGGCGACGGCACGATCGCGGTCAACGCCGACATCATCGTCGAGTACTGGTACAACTACGGGCTCACGCCGCAGCAGCTGATCAGCGCCGGGCACACGGTCGCGAACGAGTCGTGGACGCCGACGTACTACGTCTACGGCGGCGCCAAACCGGACACGACGTGGATGTACGAATCGTGGAACCCCGACCTGTTCCAGGGTTCGAACACCATCACCGACGGCACCAAGAACCTCGGCTCGCTGATCCACGTCTGGTGCGACAACCCGAACGCCGAGACCGAGGACCAGACCGCCGCCGGGATCAAGTACCCGCTGCGGGACCTGGCCCAGATGACGTGGAACTCACCGAAGCTGGTCGCCACCTACGCGGCGTTCGTCCCGATCATGGACGCGATCGGCCGCAACCCCCTGTATCCGTCCCCGGTCATCACCGGCGACCTCGCCCAGGGCAAGCCGACGACCGCCTCCAGCGTGGAGACCTCGAGCTTCCCGGCCGTCAACGCCACCGACGGCGACACCACCACGCGCTGGTCCAGCCAGTACACCGACCCGACCTGGCTCCAGGTCGATCTGGGCTCGGCGCAGACGGTCAACCGCGTGGTGCTGGCCTGGGAGACGGCGTACGGGAAGAACTACCAGATCCAGACGTCGAACGACGGCAGCACCTGGACGACCGTCTACACCCGCACCAACGGCACCGGCGGCACGGAAACTCTGACCTTCCCGAACGCCTCCGGCCGGTACATCCGCATGTACGGCACGGCACGCGGCACCACCTACGGCTACTCGCTGTACGAATTCGAGGTCTTCCACGACTCGGCGCCGTCGCTCAACGGCGTGCACACCGTCAGCACCGGCGGCCAGGCCCTGGACGACCCGGGCAGCTCGACCGCCACCGGCACCCAGCTCATCACCTGGGGCCTGCACGGCGGCAGCAACCAGCAGTGGACCTTCACCCAGCAGGCGGACGGCTCCTACCAGCTGGTGAACGGCGTGTCGAAGCTGTGCGCGGACGTCAACGGCGGCTCGAGCACAGCCGGCGCGGCCATAATCCAGTGGACCTGCACCGGCAACGCGAACCAGCACTGGAAGGTCACACCGCTGGCCGGCGGCGGGTACACGATCGCCTCGGTGAGCAGCGGCCTGCTGCTGACCACCGCGTCCACCGCGAACGGCGCCCTGGTGACACAGCAGGCTGACACGAACAGCGCCTTGCAGCACTGGACACTCAGCTAGGAACCCATCAGGCAACACCCGTCTGACCGACCCCGTGCGGCCCGGCCCCGATCGCTTCGGCGATCCGGGACCGGGCCGTTCCCGCTGTGGCTGACCACCGCGTTCAGCTGTGTTTTTCTTTCGCCGACCTTGGATTCTGCTTGGAAACGCTCGACTGGTGACAACTTTTGAGAGATAAAACACGGGCACCGCCCCACATCCCCTCGAAGGGAGTACCCGTGAGACTCCGCAAAACCCTGGCGGCCGCCACCACCGCAGGCGTGCTGACCGGCGTCGCGGCCCTGGCCCCGGCCGGGGCTTCGGCCACGCCGCCGACGTCCGGCTACACCATCACGATCGGCTCGTCGGGATCCTTCGCTTACCCCACCGACACGCCGGCCTCGCCGTACATCGACAAGGACGGATCGTTCTACTTCCAGCAGTCGGCGTCCCTTTACGGGGCGACCGATCCACGGTACTGGGACTTCTACTCCGGCACCGACATGGACAGCGCCACCCGCAACGCCACGATCAGCAACTACGTCAACCCGAACAACTCCTCGGACAAGAACAACGACACCACGTGGCGCTGCAACAACAGCCCGACCGGGCTGTCCGCCACGTCGGCCGGATCCGGATCGGGCTACACGCAGAAGAACTTCTGCGACCTGCTCGGCACCTGGGTCGACCCGGACACCGGCGACTGGTACGGCCTGGTCCACAACGAGTTCACGCCCCAGCCGTTCGGCGACGGGCTGCACTACGACGCCATCGACTACGCCGTGTCGCACGACCAGGGCAAGACGTGGAGCATCCAGGGCCACGCCGTCACCTCGCCCTACAGCACCACCCGCAACGACACCTCCGCGTTCCCGAACCAGACGTACTACTACGGCGACGGCGACCAGCGGCTGTTCGTGGACTACGCGTCAGGGTACTTCTACGTCTACTACGGATCCCGCGTGGTGCCCAAGGGCGGCGTCGGCGGCAGCACCGGCGGCCTGGCCCACGTCGCCCGGGCCCCGCTGTCCGGCAAGATGGCGGCCGGGACCTGGCAGAAGTGGTACAACGGCGCCTGGACCCAGCCCGGCATCGGCGGCCTGGAGAGCAACATGGAGCCGACCGACTCCGCCAACCCCACCGGCTACACGCTCCCGGCCCACGACTACAACCCGGCCAACACCGGCACCGTGGACCAGCAGGTCGCCGCGGGCCTGCTGCCGTCGAAGTCGCCGCTGTTCATCATGAACATCACCTACGACGCCTACCTGGGCCTGTACATCGGCGAGCCGGAGACGGTCGGCCAGACCGGCAGCGAACCGCAGCAGTACTACGTCACCGACAGCCTGGCCACGCAGAAGTGGTACTACATCGGCGACTCCGGCAGCTACGTCTCAGGGTCCTGGTACCGGTGGTTCCTCGACGGCGCCAACAAGACCAACCCGATGATCGTCGGCAAGACGTTCCGCTCCTACTGCTCCATCTCCTGCGCCAACAACCAGGGCGGCACCTACGCCAACGAGACCGTCGACTCCGCCGCCCCGGCCGCGCCGCCGGTCGACACCACCAAGACCTACACCATCGGCACCGGCGCCGGCCGGGTCCTGGCCCAGGTCTCGGGCAGCTCGGCGACCACCTCCGACGCCGCAGCCTCCGGGTCGGCGCTGGAAGCGTGGCAGTTCACCGGCAACGGCGACGGCTCGTACCGCATCACCAACGCCAGCACCGGGCAGGCCCTGGGCGTCAGCACCTCGGCCGCGAACCGCGCCTGGGGCACCAAGCCGACCGTGACCGCGCTGTCCGGCTCCACCGGCACCGTCGGCCAGCAGTGGTTCGCCGTCCCGGTCACCGGCCAGTCCGGCGCCTTCCGGCTCGTCAACCGCTACAGCGGCCTGGTCCTGGCGCTGTCCTCGACCTCGACCCGCACCGCCGAGACCACCCCGCTGCGCGGCTGGACCGACACCACCGGCGGCACCGTCGGCGGCGGCCGCACCGCCGCCGAACAGACGCTGACCTTCACCCCGGCCTCGACCTCGGGCGCCGAGACGGTCACGGTCGCCAACCCCGGCGCCCAGACCACGACCGTGAACACCGCGGCCTCCCTGCAGATCTCGGCCTCCGACAGCCAGAACAAAACCCTGACCTACTCCGCCTCCGGCCTGCCCGCCGGACTCTCGATCAGCACCTCCGGCCTGATCAGCGGCACCCCGACCACGACCGGCAGCTCGACGGTGACGATCACCGCCTCCTCCGGCACGGCGAGCGGCACCGCGACGTTCACCTGGACCGTGTCCTCCACCCCCACCAGCCTGAACGGACCGCATTCGCTGATCGCCTCCGGCAAGGCCCTGGACGACCCGAACCACTCCACCACCGCCGGCACCCAGCTCATCACCTGGTCGCCCAACGGCGGCGCGAACCAGACCTGGGTCTTCACACAGCAAGCCGACGGCTCCTACCAGATCGTCAACCAGGAGTCGCAGCTGTGCATGGACGACAACGGCGGCGCGACCACGGCCGGCACCGCGGTGATCCAGTGGACCTGCACCGGCAACGCCAACCAGCACTGGACCGCGGCCAAGCTCGCCAGCGGCGCCTACACGCTGACCAACGTGCACAGCGGCCTGCTGGTGACCACCGCCTCTACGACCGACGGCGCGCTGGTGACGCAGCAGGCGAACACGGGCTCGGCGCTCCAGCAGTGGACGATCGGCTAGCGCTCCTGTTCTCAGCTCCTGTTTTCAGCTCCCGTCCTTAGCCACAGGGTTCAGGCGCTCGGACCGATCACCGGTCCGAGCGCCTGTACTTTTCTTGCCAACGTCTTGGATTCTGCTTGAGAATGCTCGACTCGCTGCTCGGTCTTGAGAGATAACCGACAGGTGCCACCGTGTGAACGTTCAGAGCTGAACGGAGTACCTGTGCTACATCCCCGCAGAACCCTCGCTGCGACGATCGCCGCCGCTGCCGCTGTGAGCGGCGTGTTGCTGCCGTCAGGGTCGGCCTCGGCCGGCTCGACTGACTCAGCGGCCACCGCAAATGCCACCACCGCCTCGACGTATCAGATCTCGATCGGTGCGGTGAACGCCTTCAACTACCCCGACGACACTCCGGCGTCGGCCTACCTGGACAGCGACGGCTCGTTCCACTTCCAGGAGTCGTATTCGCTGTATGCCAAGACCGACCCGCGTGCCTGGGAGTTCTATAAGGGCACGAACTTCGACGACGCGACCCCGGACACCGCGCTGGACAACGCGGTGAACCCGGCCGACTCGCGGGACATGAACAACGACACCACCTGGCGCTGCAACAACAGCCCGACCGGGTTGGAGTCGACATACGTCAACAACGGCACCGGCTACTACTCGCAGCGCAACTTCTGCGACCTGTCCGGGACGTGGGTCGATCCGGACACCGGCGACTGGTACGGCCTGGTCCACAACGAGTTCACGCCGCAGCCGTTCGGCGACGGCCTGCACTACGACGCCATCGACTACGCGGTCTCCCACGACAAGGGCAAGACCTGGTCGATCCTGGGTCACGCCATCACCTCGCCCTACAGCACCACCCGCGGCGACACGAAGGCCTTCCCGAACCAGACGTACAACTACGGCGACGGCGACCAGCGGCTGTTCGTGGACTTCGCGTCAGGGTACTTCTACGTCTATTACGGCTCCCGTGTCATCAACAAGCCCGGTACGCACGGCAAGCAGAACGGCGGCCTCGCGCACGTCGCGCGCGCCCCGATCGCCGGGAAGATGGCGGCCGGGACGTGGCAGAAGTGGTACAACGGCACCTGGACCCAGCCCGGCATCGGCGGTCAGGAAAGCAACATGGAGCCGGTGGACGCCGCCGATCCGAGCGGCTACACCGACCCGGCGCACGACTACAACCCGGCCAACACCGGCACCGCCGACCAGCAGATGGCGGCCGGCACGCTGCCGACGAAGTCGCCGCTGTTCATCATGAACATCACCTACGACGCCTACCTGGGCCTGTACATCGGCGAGCCGGAGACGGTCGGCCAGACCGGCAAGGAGCCGCAGCAGTTCTATGCGACCGATGATCTGGCGACGCAGAAGTGGCGGCTGATCGGCGATTCGGGCAGCTACGTTTCCGGGTCCTGGTATCGCTGGTATGCGGACACGGCGAACAAGTGGAGCCCGACGATCGTCGGCAAGACGTTCCGTTCGTACTGCTCCATCGCGTGCGCGACCTCGGACGGCGAGTACGCGGACGTCACGATCGGCAGCTCGAACCCGGCCGCACCGGTGGTGAACGCCGGCCAGAACTATGTGATCAACAGCGGAGACGGCCGGGTGCTGGCCCAGAGCGCCGGCAGCTCGGCGGTGACGTCGCTGGACGCGTACTACGGCTGGGCGCAGGCGGCATGGACGATGGCGCCGACCGGCGACGGCTCGTACACGGTCGTGAACGCGAGCACCGGTGACGCGCTCGGCGTCGACTCCTCCCAGTCCGCGTCGCGCGCCTGGGGTACGGCGCCTGCGGCGACGCCGGTCGGCGCGAGCGGGCCGAGCGTCGGCCAGGAGTGGTTCGCGGTCCCGAACGCCGACTCGCCCGGCTCGTTCCGGCTGGTGAACCGGCACAGCGGTTTGGCCTTGGGGATGTCCGGCGACGCGGCACGGTCGGCGGAGACGACGCCGGTGCGGTCGTGGACTGACACCTCGGGCGGCGCGGTCGGCGCCGGGCGGCGGCCGTCGGAGCAGACGCTCACCTTCACTCCCGCGCACCCGACGCAGGGGCCTGAGGTCGTGCACGTCGTAACGCCGGGGAACCAGTCCGGTGTGGTCGGCTCGCCGGTGAGCGTGAACGTCTCCGGCACCGACTCCAAGGGCAGGGCCCTGAGCTACTCGGCGGCCGGACTCCCCTCGGGTCTGACGATCGACGCGGCGTCGGGGCTGATCTCCGGAACGCCGACCGCTTCGGGAACCTCGACGGTGACGCTGACCGCCTCGTCCGAACATGCGTCGGCGAGCGCCGTGATCACGGTCGCGGTGAGCCCGAAGCCGGTGGACATCTCGGGAGTGCACACGCTGACGGTGGCCGGCAAGGCGCTGCAGACGCCGAACGGTTCGAAGGACGGCGGCGACCAGTTGGTCACCGGTCCTTCGTCCGGTGCGGCGAGCGAGAAGTGGACCTTCACGCGGCAGACGGACGGCAGCTATACGTTGACCAACGGCGACTCGGGGCTGTGCGCGGATGACAACGGCGGTTTCACGGCGCCGGGCACGGCGGTGATCCAGTGGTCGTGTTCGGGGGCGTCGAACCAGCGCTGGACGGCGGCGCAGCTGCCGTCGGGACTGTGGACGTTGCGGAACAACCACACCGGCTTGTTGATGACCACGGCTTCGACGTCTGACGGTGCGCTGGTCACGCAGGAGACGGACACCGGTTCGGCGGCCCAGCGGTGGACGCTGGGTTAGAGTCGGCGCCACGATCGTGAACACCTGGCCGGGACTGTCGCAAAATGTGGCGGCGGTCCTGGCTGTGGTGGCGTGGAATCAGGGTTTTCCCTCTGTGTCGGCGGCTTCCGGCCACTCCCAGAATTTGTAGCGAGCGCGCGGATCACCGCGCCGGGGGATCGGGAAACGGACATGATGATCGGGCTCATCGTGGCGGCCGCTGTGGTCGTCCTATTCCTGCTTTATCTGGTCGGGTTGTACAACCGCCTGGTGAAGCGGCGCAACCAGGTGGACAACGCCTGGGGGCAGATCGACGTGCAGCTCAAGCGGCGGTACGACCTGATCCCCAATCTGGTGGAGACGGTGAAGGGGTATGCCTCGCACGAGCGTGGGATCTTCGAGGCGGTGTCGCAGGCGCGGGCCCGGGCGGTGGGGGCCGGCAGCCCCGGGGCCGCGGCGGAGGCGGACGGGGTGCTGACCGGTACGCTGCGGACGCTGTTCGCGGTGGCCGAGGCCTACCCGGATCTGAAGGCGAACACGAACTTCCTGTCGTTGCAGCAGGAACTCGCCACGACTGAGGATCGCGCGGCGTACGCCCGGCAGTACTACAACGACGCGGTCCTGGGGTTCAACAACTCGGTCGCGACGTTCCCGACCGTGGTGTTCGCCGCCATGCTCGGCTTCCACCGGCGCGAGTTCTTCCGCGCCGAGGGTGCCGAGACCGCGCCTGTCCGCGTGCAGTTCTGACATGCCGGCGGCCTACACGCCGCACCGCGCCCGCACCACCGGCCCGGCGTGGCACTGGAGCGATCTGAATGTGCCGCTGACGCTGGCCGCCGTCGCGGCGGTCGCACTGTGGCTGCTGGCGGTGGTGGCGGTGAAGGCCGTCACCCGGCCCAGGATGCCGCACGCCGGCCCGCGCACCATGGATCTGCGTCCGGAGCCGCCGGCCGTGGCCGAGTTCCTGACCGGCGGCTGGGAGGTCGGCGGCAGCGCGGTGCAGGCGACGCTGGTGGATCTGGCCGGCCGCGGGCTGCTCGGCTTCGAGCAGGTGGGTCCGGACGCGCGGGACACGATGGTGCGGGTCAG